>JAQTSI010000045.1 GCA_028711365.1 Methylococcaceae bacterium | reverse complement strand
CCTGCCCAGTAACCGGCGCATCGGCAATCTGAATCGGATCGCTAGGCTGCTTGCGCCTTTCGATATCGTCGGCTTGCAGGAGGTGGACGGTGGCGGGGCGCGCAGTCATTTCATCGTGCAGACGGAATATCTCGCCCGTCACGCCGGATTTTCCCATTGGCACAACCAGATCAATCGGCGCATCGGCAATATCGCCCTGCATAGCAATGGCATGCTGAGCCGGTTGAAACCCGTCTCGGTGCAGGATTACGATTTGCCTGGCGCGCCAGGCAGGGGGGCACTCATCGCCCGTTTCGGCGATGAGTGCAACGTCTTGTATATTTGCGTCATGCATCTGGCGTTAAGCCGGCGCGCCCGCTTGAAGCAACTGGCATTCATCAGTGAGATCATCCGCGGCTTGTCCCATGTCATCCTGATGGGGGATTTGAACTGCGAGCACGACTCGCAGGAAATCCAGTATCTCACCACTTCGACCCAACTCTGCGACCCGCTGTGCGAAGTCAAGACCTTTCCCAGTTGGAAGCCTCGCGTCATGCTGGACCATATCCTGGTCACCCCGCAGTTGCAGGTGGACAAGCTATTCGCGCTGGATTTCCGTTGTTCCGATCACCTGCCCATCGCCATGGAAGTCAGACTCCCCGAGGATTTGTGCTTGACTTGCAAATAGCGAGTCCTCGCCGCGCGTTCAATGCCTCGCGTCGCAGAAATTGCCTATAGGCCGCACGAAGGTGTAACTGAAAGGGATGCCCACGACGATGGAGCCGACCCTTTCGAATGCATCGTGAGGTTCGGGAATCGCCGCCAAGGCGGTAAATGGGAGCAATCCCAGATATGCACTGCTGCCGGCCAGGGTTCCAATCACGCCGATGGGCCGGATGAGAATGACGTCGGCCATCGCGTTGATGACCTCGTTGTCCTGCTTGCACTCCACCCAGGTGCTGTTGGCTTGAGCGCAAGCCGACATCAGCGGGAAGATCGATAATGCCACCATGTTAACCAGTTTCAACGCAGTCTCCTTAAGTCACAGCAATAGGGGGCCGCTTGCAATATCGCCCGCCGACCTGCCTCAAGTATAAGTGAAATTCGGCAACTGCCGCCATCGAGACGGAGTAAAACCGCGTCGGCGGGTTTACAATGACAGAAACCTACGTCATAAGGCGCCTACATGCTCCGGTTAATTCCATTGTTGATGTTCCTGCTCTCGTTTCTGACCGCTTGCGGGCAGGATCTGCATTTCAAGATTCGCTATGATGAAGTCAGCGGCCTGAGGGAAGGCGATCCGCTCTTGCTGGATGAGCAACCGATAGGCAAGGTCGTAGCCGTCAAGGAAACCGAGGATGGCGGACATCTGGTCGAGGTCGCCATCCCGCGCGAATCCGCTTCATCGGCCACCAGTGAGGCCAATTTCATTCTTGCCGGTGACCCTGAAAATCCCCAGCGCCGGCGCATCGAGGTCATCGTGGCCGGTCCCGGCGGCAAGCCCATCACCGAGGGGGCCGTGGTGCGCGGCAGTTATCCCAATCCACTGGGTTCCTTTTCCCTGGGCGAGATCATGAATGAATTCGGAGGCTTGCTGGGCAAGCTGCGCTCACAGGTGGAACTGTTCCGGAAAGAATTCGAGAAATTGCCGAATTCGCCCGAGTCCAAACGCTTGGAAGAGGAATGGCACAGGCTCATGAACGAAATCGCCAAAGCCCAGAGCAGCGCGGGAGAAACCATGAACCGGGAACTTCTGCCCAAGCTGCAAAAGGAAATGGACGAGTTACGCAAACGTATGGAGGAAATGTCGAAGAACCCCGCTAAAAATGCGCAGGAAATCTAGCGATTGCCCCGCCGAAGCTGAAAACCGGCGGGGAATAGGGCGCGGGGATCAGGCGAGTTTTTTGACGATGGCGTCGGCCAAATCGTCGGTGCCGTAGCTGGAGTCTTTCTTCAGGTCAGGCGTGACGTAGACGCCTTCCTTGACGACCTCGCGCACCGCCTGTTCGATGCGGCGGGCGGCATCCACTTCGCCGAGATGCTCCAGCATCATCGCCCCCGCCAGGATCATGGCGATGGGGTTGGCGATGCCCTTGTCGGCGATGTCCGGAGCGCTGCCATGCACGGCCTCGAACAAGGCCGCGTCCTTGCCGATGTTGGCCCCGGCGGTCAGGCCCAAGCCCCCCACCAGGCCTGAAGCCAGATCGGAGAGGATGTCGCCGAACAGATTGGTGGTGACGATGACGTCGAAGATTTCCGGTTTCATCACCAACTGCATGGAACAGGCGTCGACGATCCGGTCTTCGAACTCGATATCGGGGTATTTCTTGGCAACCTCACGGCCGATTTCAAGGAACAGGCCGGAGGTGCACTTGAGAATATTGGCTTTGTGCACCAGGGTGACTTTCTTGCGGCGGGCCTTGCGGGCATATTCGAAAGCGTATTCGATGACGCGTTCGGAGCCCTTGCGGGTGACTACCGCGATGCTTTCCGCCCCGATTTTTTCCTCGTCCACCTTGATGAAATGCTCGATGCCGGCATACAGGCCCTCGGTGTTTTCGCGGATGGTCACCAGGTTGATGTTGTGGAATGGAGTATCGGTGCCTTCGAAAGAAATCGCAGGACGCACGTTGGCGTACAAGTGGAAAGCCTGACGCAGGGTGACGTTGACGCTACGGTAACCGCCGCCCACCGGCGTGGTCAGTGGGCCCTTGAAACAGATGCGACTGTGGCGGATGGATTCGAGCGTGGCGTCCGGCAGCGGATTGGCGTGTTTTTCCACGGCGGCCATGCCGGCGATTTGGCGGTCCCATTCGACCCGAACGCCGGTGGCTTCGATGACGCGCACGGCGGCGGCTACGATGGCGGGGCCGATGCCATCGCCGGGGATGAGGGTGATCTTATGCATGCTTATTCCTGACAAATCTTCTTCTTGGTTTTACTGCGGGGCTCATCTGACTGTCACACGATGGATCAGACTGCTTCCTGCAGGAGTTTCTTCAGCTTTTTCATGGCAGCGTTTTCCAACTGCCGGATGCGTTCGGCGGAGACATTGTAGCGTGCGGCCAAATCGTGCAGGGTTGGTTTTTCCTCTCTCAACCATCGGCTGGTCAGTATTTCACGGCTGCGCTCATCTAGCTGTTCCAGGGCGGCCAGCAGCCGGGTCAGGCGGCGTTCGTCCCATTCGTGGTCGGCCAGGAAATCCGCCGGGTCGGCATTGTCTTGTTGCAGATAATGAGCGGGCGCGAAGCTCTCGTGCTCGTCGCCTTCTTCGTCCGGGTGCGCATCGAAGGCCATGTCCTGGTTGCTGAGGCGGCTTTCCATTTCGTAAACACTGTCCACATGCACGCCGAGTTCCTCGGCCACGGCATTGGCCTCGTCCTGGCTGAACCAGCCCAGGCGAGTCTTGAATTTACGCAGGTTGAAGAACAGCTTGCGCTGCGCTTTGGTGGTGGCGATCTTGACGATGCGCCAGTTCTGGATGATGAATTCGTGGATTTCCGCACGTATCCAGTGAACGGCGAAGGACACCAGGCGCACGCCCACTTCCGGGTCGTAGCGCTTGACCGCCTTCATCAGGCCGATATTGCCTTCCTGCACCAGATCGGGCAGGGGTAGGCCGTAACCCGAATAACCGCGAGCGATATGGACGACGAAGCGGAGATTGGCCAGGACCAGTTGTCGAGCCGCGTCCAGATCGTTGTCTTCTCGAAAGCGCCGAGCCAGGGTGCGTTCCTGTTCGGCGTCAAATCGTGGCATCAGATTGACCGCGCCGATATATTCCTCGATCGAGCCTAAGGAAAGATTGACGGGTAATGACAATGCAGTGCTCATGTTACTAACCGGAGAGTAATTTCGGATGCCAAGATATTAGCACTCGCGAAGCACGAGTGCTAATTTTTTCATGGCGCATGCTTCCGGGACGAAGCAGCCGATTGGAAAAACGGCTTGGTGAAAAGTTCCCATGATTGGAATGGATGCCCCGCAGATGGATCTCCTATAAAACTCGCGAATCGCCTTGGGAAAAACTGTTGATATCGTCAAATGCCAAAATTGCCCTCCGCGAGCGTACCGATGAGCAGCCAGTCAAGTCGGGAATAGCGACTTGGGCATCCCGAACAAAGTGAACTTTCGGTTCGGGAATGATCTACCGGCCATCGCCGGGTTCGCTGAACCGGAATGGGTTTCCCAGCCACATCCCCAACGTCCCTTCAGCCAATCCATGCAGTCCAACCGGAAGCGGAAAGCTCGCCATCGATGATTTCGCCGATCCTCCGGCAAGGCCAGCAATTATTCGTGCAGCGAAACGGGAGCAAGGGCGCGGGTCATGATGGCATTCTCCTTAGGTGAACGGGGAGACACAGGGATTCATCTGCGCCCCCCAACGCTACGGGCTCTGTCTAACGCGGCGGCCTGACGCCGCCTTTGCGTTTGATGCCGAAACCCACGCGGAAGATGTCTGGCATGTTGTAACGCTTATCCTCCGTGCGGTAAAACACTGCCAGTTCAACCAAGTCGTCGATCAAGGAGTTCAAGTTGTGGCCGGGGTCGTTGCTGTAACGGCGTGGCGGGAGTCTTTGTTTGCCGGTAGCCGCACCTAGCGATTCCTTAAGGCAAGAGGCCGTCCATTTTTCAGCCAACTCATCAAACGCCAAAGGTACTGACACGCCTTTCAAAGCGCGAAGCAAAGGTTCCACCCAAGGATAATCCTCTTTGATTTCGCCGATTCTGATTTCTGAAGCCTTCACCACGCCTTGTTGAACCCCCTCGTAATGCAGAGCGCAACTGTGGTTTTGCTTGTGTATGTTCGTCCATTCGGCCGCCTGCTTGAATGCCAACAAAATGCTTCTAGGGCTAAGACGGCTTTTTGCGTCCGACAAATGCACAGGAATCCAAGTATAAGTGTTCCCTCTCTTGGCGCTGGCTCCCATCCAAGGCCCCGCCAGTGCCTCGACTATGCTTCTTGACTGTTCGCTCAAATTTCTTGGTAATGGGTATGCGCCTTCAATCGCTTGCCATTGCAGATTGGCCTTATGTCGGAGGTTTTCCCTAAAATCTTCGCCCACTGAGGAATTGGCCAAATGAAGAAGAATCACTCCATACAAATCATTAGGCCGCCATTCCAATTGGACTTTTGAATGCAGAAGTTTTGAGCTATCCGCGAAACGCCAAACTTCGTCCTCTTCTTCAACCATGTCCGGGCGCAGGAAAAACTTGAAACGGATGGCCCGACGGGTACGGCATTCCAGGCATAACTTCAGCGCGGCAGATAATATGTCCCGAATCCGTCCCCAGTCGTCGGCAAGCCGATCCAAAGAATCAAATAGCAGCAACAGAACTTTGCCTTGGTCCGCAAACGCCCGGTCGCATTCCGCCAAGCATTTGTCTGTCTCGCCAGGATGGTTCTCAATCCATTGTATGGCATCTTCCCATTCCTCATGGAAGGGCAAGGTTCTATTTAAAAATTTAAGCACATGTCTAAGCAATACTGCTCGCCATACACCATCGGGTTTATGGCCTTGATTCAACAAAGATTCCATCAAATTGCGGTTAGGAAAATCTGTATTGCTCAAATCCAAGCCAAAACCGACCCGAACAACCACATTCGCAATGCCTTGAACATTAGCGGTGTCAGAAACGAAGTTGCGAGTCTTGTCGTCAGCCAAGACAGCTGTCCAGAAACTTTTACCGGCCCCGCGCATTCCTTCTACGATACTGTGTTCAGGCGATAATGCCTTGCGGTGCATCAACGGCACATGGATTTCGGTAAGTTTGGGCGGAGTGAGATTCTCCCATGCGGGCGTCACCGGCAAATCCATCAGTTCTTGACGAAAACTGGCGGCATCGAACTGAAGAATTGAGATCATTTCAGGTTTTGCTCTCAACCGCATTATCAGGAAACAAACGGGCGGTAGCCTTTGGAAAAAATTCGCCAAAGGCTTGCTCAGTTGCTTGCCAAGCAGGACGATCTTGTGGATCAATCAAATTGAAAAATTTCACCCTAGGATCAAACCCAATGAATGCAGGTTGATGGGGGCCACTATCCTCTTTACTGAAAATCTGCGGGACGTCTAGCGCACTCTCATCTTCCGCATCGTAAAATCCAAGCCAAGTTTCATAAGACTTTTTGACAAACCGAAACTTTGCGGCCTCTGTCGGTTCGACTTGCGCAGCAACCATTCCCAAATGCCAGCGTAAATCTTGATCAGGCATGCCCCATTTCACACTTTGCGCCATACGCAAATGCTCGAACAAGCGCTGATACGCCTGCCAACTTTGACTATCGTCGCGAGCAAATAAAAATACTTCTGCCCCTAAACGGGTCACAGCGGCAGAGCCTATGTCATGCAAGCCTGCGCGGGCATCAAGCAATACTGCGTCAGGCGGTTCTGGTAAATGAGCCAATTGCTCCAACAGATTTTGCAAGCGTTCGGCAAGTCCTGAAAATTTGCCAGTTTCCGGGGCAAACGTAGGCATATACACACGGCCCAGTTTATTGACGTAGTCATTGGATTTTTTACCGAATGCGGGCAAGATTCGAATCCGTCCTAATTCGTTGCTGGATAAAGCGCATTCAGCCAAGCAATCATTCAAAAGCAAGTCATCCGGCGGGCCAGCCAATGCCTCGACTAGCCAATCCACTAAGCCATAATCAGGCATATGGTCTTCATCTAACAAAACGCCTGCAACCCCGGGGGCTTCCAAGTCGAGATCGACCAGTATAATGTTTTTACCCAGGCGAGCTAAATACCAAGCCCACAATGCAAAGGCTGTGGTTCTACCTACACCGCCCTTGATACTAAAAGCAACGGCGGTTGGAAGCGGAGGCTGTAAAACCAGTGGCTTCCTCAACCAATCTTGATTAGTCTGCAAACGATCAACCAACCAAGTGTTGATTACGTCAGGCAGGCGAACACGATCGGGTGATTCGAGAATATCCTGTGGATCAATCAAATCGCTGTGTCGGAGCAATACTTGGGAATTACCAGAACTATAGTTTGACAAAGCCTCATGCAACCGACTTGCCAAAACATCCCATTCCCCATCTTCCATGGCGTTGTCAGGCAAAACAACTGATAAAGCGCCAAAAGCATCCCTTATCAAGGTGGTTTCGACGCGCCTCTCTCCAAATTCCTGATTAAGAATACCAAGACAAACAGGCAGAGCTTCATCGAATCGAATGGATTTCATTTTTTCCGACTTCCTGTTGTAAGGTGGGTCGCTTTAAACAGCTCAAGTGTCGCGGCACGATGTGCCTGCACATTTTCGAGCGGTATCCCATTATCTGCGCAATAGCGTTGAGCAACTTTCCAGTCGTCAAAGGGCTTGCCTCCATTTTTTACAAAAGCGAGCAAGCCTGGGTAATCCTTTTGTAAACTTTGATGGCCCACCCTGTTCCATAGCACATCTATATGCTCCTTATAAGGCTCTTGTAAAGCTCCTCGGGTCGCAAATGCAGGGAGGTGGAGTAAGGCTTGTTTTATCGCGCATTCCGCAGCAATGCCATAGAGTTGATCGGCATTTTCAACACGATTCTGGTCTTTAAGCAACTCAGCATCGCGCCAATGGCGCAATGCTGCTTGAGTGAAGTTTTCGTCCATGGGGGAATAATCAATCCTTCATCATACCTTCTGGTAAATCTCCGATCCGTGCTTGACGAATTCCTCGGACATTTCCTCCATGCCGACTTTCAAGGCTTCTTCGTCATTCAGGTGATGGGACTGGGCATAGTCGCGTACGTCCTGGGTGATTTTCATGGAACAGAAATGCGGGCCACACATGGAGCAGAAATGGGCCTGCTTGGCGCCTTCCTGAGGCAGGGTCTCGTCGTGGAATTCCAGCGCCTTCTCCGGGTCTAGGGACAGGTTGAACTGGTCCTGCCAGCGAAATTCGAAGCGGGCCTTGGACAGGGCATTGTCCCTAGCCTGGGCGCCGGGGTGGCCCTTAGCCAGGTCGGCGGCATGGGCGGCGATCTTGTAGGCGATGATGCCGTCGCGCACGTCCTGCTTGTTGGGCAGGCCTAAATGCTCCTTCGGCGTCACATAGCACAACATGGCCGTGCCGTACCAGCCGATCATAGCGGCGCCGATGGCGGAGGTGATGTGGTCGTAGCCGGGGGCGATGTCGGTGGTCAAGGGCCCTAAGGTATAGAACGGCGCCTCGTGGCAGTGCTTGAACTGCTCTTCCATATTAGCCTTGATCATGTGCATGGGCACGTGACCTGGGCCTTCGATCATGGTCTGCACGTCGTGCTCCCAGGCGATCTTCGTCAACTCGCCCAGGGTGCGCAGTTCGGCGAATTGGGCCTCGTCATTGGCGTCGGCAATCGATCCGGGCCGCAACCCGTCGCCCAATGAGAAGGCCACATCATAGGCCTTCATGATCTCGCAGATGTCCTCGAAATGGGTGTAGAGGAAGCTCTCCTTGTGATGGGCCAGGCACCATTTGGCCATGATCGAGCCGCCGCGGCTGACGATGCCGGTAGCGCGCTTGGCGGTCAGCGGGATGAAGGGCAGGCGGATGCCGGCATGGATGGTGAAATAGTCGACGCCCTGTTCAGCCTGCTCGATCAGCGTATCGCGGAAGATCTCCCAGGTCAGCTCCTCGGCTTTGCCGTCTACTTTTTCCAGCGCCTGGTAGATGGGCACGGTGCCGATGGGGACCGGGGAATTGCGGATGATCCACTCGCGGGTCTCGTGGATGTTCTTGCCTGTGGAGAGATCCATTACCGTGTCGCCGCCCCAGCGGATGGACCAGAGCATCTTCTCGACTTCTTCCTCGATGGAGGAAGTCACCGCCGAATTGCCCAGGTTGCAGTTGATCTTCACCAGGAAGTTGCGACCGATGATCATCGGCTCGGATTCCGGATGGTTGATGTTGTTGGGGATGATGGCCCGGCCCCGCGCCACCTCATCGCGGACGAATTCGGGCGTGATGAGTTTGGGGATGGAGGCGCCGAAGGATTCGCCCGGATGCTGGAACTTATAGATCTCGCTCAACGCATCTAGCTTCTGGTTTTCACGGATGGCGATGTATTCCATTTCCTGCGTGATGATGCCTTGCCGGGCATAGTGCATCTGGGTGACATTGGCCCCTTCCATGGCGCGGCGAGGCTTTCGGATATGCTCGAAACGCAGGCCCGCCAGTTCCGGATCGTGCTGGCGCTGCAACCCGTAAGCGGAACTGGGGCCGGCCAGTTTCTCGGTGTCACCGCGTTCGGCTATCCAGTCTTCACGCAAGGCGGGCAGACCTTGGCGCAGATCGATGCTGAGTTTGGGATCGGTGTAGGGGCCTGAGGTATCATAGACATAAACCGGCGGGTTCTGCTCGGGTCCGAATCGGCCCAGGGTGTCGGATTGGGAGACTTTGCGCATGGGAACGCGGATGTCGGGGCGGCTGCCTTCGACGTAAATCTTTTCCGAGGCCGCGAATGGCTGAATGGAGGCTTTCTTGGCGGTGACCGCCTGATGGAGGAACTCTTTGGGAACAGCGCTCATCGCTTTCTCCTGGGGTGTGAAAAATGGAAAAAGAGGGCGCTAACGAGACGACGGTCCTTCGACGAGCTTAGGACGGGCTTCCCTACGCCGGCATTGACCGGATCAGGTTCGAAGGGTGTCTCTCAGCCCGGCATGACGCCAAGCACCCCCAGCCTTGATATCAGGATGGGGTAAAGCTAAAGCATCGTTGGGTGATTTGCAATAAAAAAAGCCGGCTTCCGTGCGGTTCGACGAAAGCCGGTGAAAGGCGCCGGGGAGGTAACTTGACGGGCGGTGCGTCGTGCGAAAGATTTAGCGGGTGAGAGAAGCGGGCTTGTGGGCGGAGGTTTCGCGAATGTTCTTCCATAGGCTTTGCACCAGCCACCAGCGCCAGAGGCTTTCGGGAACCTGCGGGAGTTCATAATAGGCCCTGCCCCGCTCGAAATTCAGGCGGGTTTCGAAGATGTAGTGGCCCCTGGCCGTTTCCAGATTCAGGCTGGCGCAATTCGTGACCTGAAGGGGCGGCGCGAGCACGATCGATGCGCTCAACAATTCCTCTTCGGTTGCCACGATTTGTGCCCTGCCCCGGTTCACGGCATGGTCATCGATCAAATGGCCTTCCGGATCGAATACATAGATGTGAAGTTCGGTCAGCAGCGCGTGAACGTTTTCATAGGTGGGACGCAGGAAAAATACCTTGAGCCCTTTCGTTTTCGATGTCGATGTAAACATTGCGTTATCCCCACCGGGTTTGGATTCGCCCTGGAACTGGCCGTCTGAGCGGTGTTTTTCCGGGTGGGGATACGATAACAATCCCAGCGGCTATTATTCTGTGAATTATTTACCGGGTGCGGTGGTTTTATTGCCAGGGATCACCCCGATCGATGGGAGCCGGTTCCGCAGCCGTCACCAGATTTGACATTTTTTGGCAGGATTCATCTTCGTTCCCGCTCGACATTGGAAGGCCTGGGCGAACTCCGGGCTGTTGGAGACCGGACCATTCACCCGATAGGAATAGGGCGGATAACGGTACCAACTGCGGGAATAGAGATATTGTTGCCATTTCGCTTGGCCAACCGAGCAGAAATGTTGCGCAAACGACACGAAGAAAAGCTGCTCAGGGGTCAAGCTTCCGACCGGAAGCGATTGGCCGGACTGGCTTTTTGCCGCCATCTCGAAGGCCCGATAGGCCAAGCGCAAACCGTCGCTGTCCGCGGTGTTTTCCCTTAACGTGGTTTTACCGTTGATTTTTTTACCGTTAACCGACGGGTAGGAGGAATACTGTTTGACGAGGCATTGCGCACGCTCGTCGTACAGTTTGTTTGAAGTCGTCGACAACAACTGGCCGTAGTTCCCGTTCGCCAGGAAATGACGCCCATTGCTGTCGAAACCATGGATGGTTTCATGGGCGATCACGGATCCCAGCCCACCATAATTCATGGCCAAGGGATAATCCAGACTCAAGAAAGGCTGGCGCATGATGCCTGCCAGGATCGTAAACTGATTTTTCAGGACATAGTAGTAGGCATTGACGACCTGGGGTTCCTCGAGAGGCTCCCAGGCATTGCGGTCTATGGGTGCGCCATAGCGTTCCAAGAGATGGCGGAAGGCAAATTGCTTGGCGAGTATGACGTTTTCCAGGTAGTGTCCGGAAGACAAGGTCAGTGAAGAATAATCCGCCCAGTTTTTCGGATATCCAAGTTGTGCCGTGATGGCGCTAACTTTTGCTTTGGCATTGGTTCGGGAAGGTTCATCCAACCAGCCCGTTTCATCCACTAATCCGCTAAAACCCGATTCCACCTGGGATACTAGATTCGTTGCCAGGGGGATGATCCGGTCGGTTTGTTCGCTTTCCACCAAAGCCTTGCCGACCATTTCACCCAATTGAGCCGAGGTATCATCGACGCATGTCTTCCAGCGCGGCTTATCTTGCAGACCGAAATAATTGCGGCTTCCCCCGGGCGAGCGGAAATTCTCCGGCAGATGACTCTGAAAGACATTGATCAGACCCCAGCGTAGATAGGCCTTCAAGTTGGCAACTGACTGACGTTTCAGGGTTTTGCCCAGCTCCCGCAAGAAGCCGGGGTCGATGATCACATCCTGGATAGAATTAGACCCAAGCCCCGTAAAGAAAGCGTTCCAGTTCATGGAAGAATCGATACGACTTAGGTAAACCGGATTATGCACGCGCGCAAGACCGGTCGACTTTCCCCATGTTGAACCATATCTCGCCAATGTCGTTTCGATTTGCAATATCGATATGGCATGCCGTTGCGCGTCGACGGGCGCTTCACCCAGTTGGACGAGAACGGTTTTTACATGATTTTGCCTAAACTTGCGCAACTCTTTACTGAATTTATCGTTTTTGAGGAATATGTCGCCATCGGAAAGCCCTTCTTCGCTGGCGTCCAAATAGAGAGTGTTGCGGTTACTGCCGAAGAAACCATCCGGCGCGACCGAGAATGAAAACAGCTTGGCGGCGCCGAGGGTATTGAGTTGGCCCGCCATGCGCAGGAAACCGTCGGCATCGGTGATCTTGTCGATGGCCTGAAGATAAGGTTTAAGGGCGTTGATCCCCTCCTGTTCGGCGCCGGTTTGGTCCATGCAGGAGGCGAAATAATTGCCCATTTGCAGTCGGTCGGGATTCCCTTGGGGATGGGTGTTGGCATCCTGCAACAGGATGAGGAGTTTGCCTTGAATATCTGATCTAGCCGCGGTAAACCCCTTGGTTGCATCGGCTTCATCGGCCGGCAGAGTGTACGAGTTCGTCCAACCACCACAGGCGTAGCGGTAAAAATCATTGCAAGGATCGGCCTTCTCATCCAGGGTTGACAACACTTCGGATGCAATATCGTCAGAGGATGCCGCCCAGCTGATATTGACAGGAAAGGCGAATAGGATGGCGGCGGTCAGGGTGAGGGATCTTTTGAAAAAAGCCAATGAATCTATCGGGAGCATGTCCTTTATCTCATGGAAAGGCAATCGGTATGGCTGGATCAAATTTTAGGTTTTGAATGTTATTTCAGGGCAACATCCTTTGATATATGTATCACGCAATGGCTCGCAAACTCAAGAAAGATCATGCGTGGTAACGGGTAATATTTCCTTGCAAGTCTAAATGATGGAATAAGTCTGGGTGTATTCGAACTGACGACTATCAGAGGCGAGAGAATCTTGCTTAAATAACCTCGTAGACGATGGCTAGCGGTCATCTCCTTGCTTTCCGGGCAAAAAAAAGCCCGCCTCGGGAGGCGGGCAAACGCTGAAGGTAAGGAGGTAGTCATTGCCTTGAATATCAAAATGCAGGTACCGTGCCATTGCCTTGAGCGCGAGTAGTCCAGGGGGGCTTATGTCCCGAATGTTTCTGGGCCAACAGGATATGCGCGATCGTAGTGCGGTTACGCACAGGCGTGGAGCGTGGCTCAGGAAAGACGAACCAGATAACCGGTTATCTCTTCCCGGTCATGGTAAAGCTGCTTGAAGCTCAGGCGGAAAGGGATCTCGGCGTCATCCAACGCGATCTCGATGAGATTCCGGCAGCGCTTCATTTCCTCGTAGCGTTTTTTCATCGGCAGTTTGAGATTGAACAGAGCCTGGCGGCAATCACCTTCCGCCAACCAGCGCGCGACCAGTTGGGCGATGCGGGCAGGCTGTTCCACCATATCACAGACCAGCCAATCCACGGGTTTGGGGGGCCGGTAACGGAAGCCATCGGTGCGCAGATGTTCGACGATGCCGGAATCCAACAAGGCTTTATCCATGGGGCCGTTGTCCACCGCGGTGACGCGCAGGCTGCGTTTGACCAGTTGCCAGGTCCAGCCGCCAGGCGCGGCTCCCAGATCCACCGCTTTCATGCCGGGTTGCAGGGATCGGGGATCTTCACCGAGAAAAAACAGGAACGCTTCCTCCAGTTTAAGGGTCGAGCGACTGGGGGCGGAACGGGGAAATTTCAGGCGCGGGATGCCCATGGTCCAAGGGGAGGAATTGCCGGGGCGGGACAGACCGACATAAACGGTGGTGGAATCGATGAAGAACAAGTGCAAACGGGGGGCTTTGGGCGATGTGGCCAGCATGCCGGCATCCTGCATCGCGCGACTGAAGGGCCCCGAGAATTTACGCACGAATACCGACAGCTCCTTCGCTTCGTTGGTGTCCGCCGTTTCCAGGAACAGGTCCGAAAACCGTTCGGCTAAACTCCGAGCGGCTTCCAGCAGCGGACTGATGCGATCGGTGGGCGAAATTTTTTCCAGCAGGGGCAAGACGAAGAGCATCTGCCGGGCGAAGCAGAGATCGGCGAAGTGCAAATCCTTGGACAGCACGTTCATGTCGCGTTCTTCGTAGGGCGTGAATAGCACATGGCCGCTGCCCGGCCGGGTTTTGGCATAGCCTAGAACCTCCAGATCCTGAGCCTGTGCCTGGATTTCGGCGGCGCATTCTTTTTCGAATCCGGCGCGGCAATGGAGCAAGAGCGAATGCGGGGTTTCCTGATTCATGCGCTAGTCGAGTCTTTGGAGGCTTTTTGCGCCTGGTACTCCTGCTCGTTCCTGCGCCAACGCGATTGGCCGTAGAGATGGCCTACGAACACCCAAACCAGCAGGGCGAGGATGAGCCGGAACGGCAGATTACCTTCGGTGCTGAAGACATCGCCATAATGGCGGTGTTGAAATACGGCCATGGAAAAGAAGAACATGAATCCGCCCCATTGGAGTATCCCATGGGTCCAGATAAAACGGCTCTTGCCGCGTGCGCGGGTTTTTTCCCATTGTGCCAGGCGATCTGGCTGGAATTTCTTCATGGGCTCAATCCTCGAAGCGCAAGCCCATGCCCAGACTCAATCCCAGCGCGAGATCGGCCCGATTGAGGTTGACGGCGATCTCGATCAGTCCCAGGGAATTGCAGTACCAGAACGGCAGATCCCTGGCACTGTCACAGAACGTTCTTGCCTGGGGGATGCGCCGACCGTTGACCAGCAAAGTCTTGCCGTCCAATGCCTGCGCATAGCGCCAGCCGGTGAAAGCATTGCCGTAGTGATCGAAATAGACGATGGCGGCGATGTCCGCCGGCCAGCCGTCCAGATCGGGGCCTGGCCAGCGGCGATGGGGCCAGGCGAAATCTTGCCGGGCGATTTGCGCGGCGATGGGGGCGAACAGGTCGCGGCCGTGAAAACTGGCGGATAGTTGCTCGGGGCGCCAATCGATGATTTTCCAGGCGACGTCTTTAGCCTGGACGGCCACGGCATTGAGCAAACCATTGTCCGGACCGATGAACCAGCGTTCGTCGGCTTCCAGCACCAGCGGATGGCGGGTTCCTCCCACTCCGGGATCGACCACGCAGACAAACACGCTGTTTTCCGGCAGGCGTTTGGCCAGGGCCGCCAGCACATAGGCGGCGAGACGGGGTTCGCCGGGCGGGGCGTTGCTGGCCAGGTTGATCACGTCCACACCTGGGGCTGCGAGACGAAGGACGGCTTCCATCTGGCCTAGATAGGGGCCTTCGGCGCCGAAATCGGTGAACAGAAAAATCATAGGAGAGGGTTTTTCAGGGATGCAGGGTCACAAAGGCTCGGCTTATTCCGATTCATCCGGCTGTCTTTCGATGTGCCGGTCGATTTCCTGGCCCTGTTCGAGCAGTGATTCCCGTACTGGCTCGTCTTTCCGTTCGAAGAAACGCGCAAACACCAGTCCCAATTCGAACAACAGCCAGATCGGCACCGCCATCAGTGTTTGCGAGACCACGTCGGGAGGGGTCAGTACCGCGCCGATGACGAAGGCCAGGACGATGATATAGGGACGCTTTTCCGCCATGGTCCGGCGCGAGACGACCCCGCTCCACACCAGCAGGATGGTGACGATGGGGGCCTCGAAAGCGATGCCGAAAGCCAGGAAAATGGTCAGCACGAAATCCAGGTATTGAGTGATGTCGGTCATCACCGTGACCCCTTGAGGCGCGGTGGTGGTGATGAAACCGAACAACAAAGGAAACACCACATAATAAGCGAAGGCCATGCCGCCATAGAACAACAGGCTGCTGGAAACCATCAAGGGCAGGATCAAGCGCCGTTCGTGGCGATAGAGCCCAGGCGCTATGAAAGCCCAGATTTGGTAGAGAATGTACGGTGCCGCCAGGAAGATGGCGACCACCACGGTCAATTTGAACGGGGTCAGGAAAGGCGAGGCCACTTCGATGGCGATCATCTGGCTGCCCGCCGGCATATGCTTCAGCAGCGGGCCGGCCAGGTAGGCATAGATTTCATTGGCATAGAACGCCATGGCGAAGAACAGCAGGAACACCACCAGGATGCAACGCAGCAAGCGGTCCCGCAATTCGACCAGATGAGAGATGAACGGCTGTTCCTCATCCTGGAGCCCGCTGCTATTCATGGTGGCTCTCCGGCGCCGGGGGCTTTTCTTCGGGAGCAGGATCGCCGTCGTTTCGGCTCTCCAACATCATCCGGTTCATTTCCCGCTTCTGTTTTTCCAGGGATTCTCTCATTTCCTGCAACTGCAGTTCGCGGTCGATCTCTTCCTTGACCGAGGAAACCGCCGAGCGCGCTTTTCTGATCCACAAAGCGGCCTCCCTGGCGACGCGGGGCAGACGCTCGGGACCGAAGACCAGGAGCGCGACCAAGCCCACCAACAATAATTCGGTAAAACCTACGTCGAACATAGGTTCGATCAGGCTTTCTTGTCGGGGTCGGCTTCGTCTTCGCTGCCCTTGTCCGCCTTCTTGTTTTCCTCAGGTTCGCTCATGGCGCTGCGGAAGCTCTTGATGGCTCCGCCCAGATCGCCGCCGATGTTGCGCAGCCGTTTGGTGCCGAATACGACCAAGACGATCAGAAAAATGATCAACAATTCCGACATGCCGATACCCATGGTGGACTCCTCTATTTTGATAAAAGGTCTGAAGCATTCGCCCAGACTCAGATTGATAAGTGCGGTCTCGTGTAAGATACCTGGAAACGCACCCGGGGAACAGGCGGGAATCGATCGGGATTACAACTCGATGTCCTCGAGACTGGAAATGCGAGGTTCCTTGCGTCCGTCCGTTTCGACCAGGTAGAACGGTTCCTTGATCAGGGCCTGGTGCAGTTTCTCCCGGATCTCCTCGGCGGAATATGCCGCCTGGATCTGGAATCGTCGCAAGGGAAGCCCCAGGTTCTCGCAGATCGGCTGGAGCGGATCGGGTTCGATCTGCCGGGCCGGAGAGGTCTTGTCGTGAAGCAAAATCGCACAGGTCACGGTCAGAGTGTCGCGCTCGCACAGGACGAAATCGAAATGACGCCCGGCCAGGGGATCCAATGCGTGGCGGGAGGCCCCCATCTTCGAATGCACGATGTCGACGACGGGAAGTTTGCCGAAAATCTCGTACTCTTCGCCGACGGCTTCCTTCAGAGCCCGAAAAAACACCCGTTCGTCGGGCGTGAACAGGGCTGTCTGTTTCTGATAAGGATGCCGGGGTTTCCTGCCGCTAGGCCCGGAAAACCGCCTGATCAGGAAGGGCAGGGCAATCAGCACGGTCACTCCGACGATGGTCAGCGCGAGCCCGACGATAGTCAGCCAGGTCATCGAACGGTCTCCGAAACCTCAGCGCTATCACTCATCGCTGATGAGCAGATTGCCGGTGCGGGCGGAATATTTATCGATGCTGCCTTCCTCGCCCAGCTTGATCATCAAGCGGACCTCGTTTTTCGAATCGGCGGAATGCAAGGCGTCCTCATAAGTGATTTTCCCGGCCTTATACAGATCGTACAGGGCCTGGTCGAAGGTTTGCATTCCTTGTTCGCGGGAGTTTTTCATCAATTCCTTGAGTTTATGGATTTCACCTTTGCGGATCAGGTCCGAGACCAGCGGGGTGTTGATGAGGATTTCCACCGCCGGATAGCGGCCCTTGCCGTCGGCCCGCTTGATGAGCTGCTGGGCGATGATGGCGCGCAGATTCAAGGAAAGGTCCATATACAATTGCGGGTGCATGTCTTCCGGGAAGAAGTGCATGATCCGGTCCATGGTCTGATTAGCATTGTTGGCATGCAGGGTGCTTAGGCACAGGTGGCCGGTTTCGGCGAAGGTGATGGCGTTTTGCATGGTCTCGCGGGTGCGGATTTCGCCGATGAGGATCACATCCGGTGCCTGGCGCAGGGTATTCTTCAGCGCCACTTCGTAAGATTCGGTATCGATGCCTACCTCGCGCTGACTGATGATGCAACCGGCATGGGGATGGGCGAATTCCAGGGGGTCTTCGATGGTGATGATGTGACCGCTGGAGTGTTCGTTACGGTATTTGATCATCGCCGCCAGCGAGGTGGACTTGCCGGTGCCGGTGGCGCCGACGAACAGGATCAAGCCGCGCTTGGTCATCGACAATTCGTTGATGATGGTCGGCAGGCTCAGCTCCTCCACCGTGGGAATCACGCCCTCGATGCGGCGCAGGACCATGCCGGCGCTATCGCGCTGGACATAGGCGCTGACCCGAAAGCGGCCTATGCCTGGTTCGGAAATCGCGAAATTGCATTCCTTGGTGTTTTCGAATTCGTCGATCTGCCTTTGGTTCATCACCCCGCGCACCAATTGCATGGCTTGCTCCGCGCTCAGTTTCGAATTCGACAGGGGCTCGATGGCGCCATCCACCTTGATGCAGGGTTCCTTTCCGGCAATGATGAAAAGGTCGGAAGCTTTCTTGTGAGCCATCAATTTGAGTAAGGATGCAAATTCCACGGGAGATACACCTAAGGTTGATATTGCATTAGAAAGCGGCCTTAGAAAGCGGCCTTGTTGACCGCTCTGGCTCGGGCGGCTTGACGGGAAATGAGTCCCTTGTTGACCAATTCTTCCAGGTTCTGATCCAGAGTCTGCATGCCATCCTTGCGTCCAGTCTGGATGGCGGAGTACATCTGCGCTATCTTGGCCTCGCGGATCAGGTTGCGGATGGCCGCCGTGCCTACCATTATCTCATGGCCGGCGACCCGTCCGCCGCCGATTTTTTTCAGCAGACATTGGGATATGACCGCCTGTAACGACTCCGACAACATGGCGCGGATCATTTCCTTCTCGGCGGCGGGAAATACGTCGACGATGCGGTCGATGGTCTTGGCGGCCGAACTGGTGTGCAGGGTGCCGAACACCAGGTGTCCGGTTTCCGCCGCCGTCAGGGCGAGGCGGATGGTTTCCAAATCGCGCATTTCACCCACCAGGATCACGTCGGGATCTTCGCGCAGGGCCGAACGCAAGGCTTCGTTGAACCCCAAGGTATCGCGGTGCACCTCGCGCTGGTTGATCAGGCATTTCTTGCTTTGGTGTACGAATTCGATGGGATCTTCCACCGTCAGAATATGCGCATATTCATTGCTGTTGATGTAATCCACCATCGCCGCCAAGGTGGTGGACTTGCCCGAGCCGGTAGGGCCCGTGACCAGGATCAAGCCACGCTGGTGTTTGGTGAATTCCTGGAAAATCGCGGGGCAGCCCAGTTCCTCCAACGTCAGCACTTTCGAGGGAATCGTGCGCATGACCGCCGCGGCGCCGCGATCCTGATTGAATACATTGACGCGGAAACGGGCGACGCCGGGCAATTCGAAGGAAAAGTCGGTCTCGAAAAACTCTTCGTAGTCCCGGCGCTGCTTGTCGTTCATGATATCGTAAACCAGCGCATGGACCTCTTTGTGGTCCAACGGCGGCACGTTGATGCGACGGATGTCGCCGTCCACGCGAATCATCGGTGGAAGCCCCGCGGAGAGGTGAAGGTCGGATGCCTTGTTTTTGACGGAGAAGGCGAGCAGTTCGGCGATATCCATGAGGTTTCTCTATAAATTCTTGCGGGCTTGAAGAGGACCAGGGGAGAAGGCTACCCTTGGCAATACGGAATAGTATAGACAAAGGTCGATAAACCCATGAGTTCAATTGTACAAAGGCTTGCCGCCGTTCGGCAAAGACTGCGCGAAGCCGAGCGGGCAGCGAACAGACCCGAAGGCTCGGTGAAGCTGATCGCCGTCGGCAAGACCCACCCGGCTTCCACTTTGCAGGAGGCCTATCGCCTGGATCAACGGGATTTCGGCGAGAATTATCTGCAAGAGGCGCTCGCCAAGCAGGATGCCTTGGCTGACCTGGACATCGTCTGGCATTTCATCGGCCCCATCCAGTCCAACAAAACTCGTCAACTGGCCAACCGGTTCGACTGGATCCACGGGGTCGATCGCCTGAAGATTGCCCAAAGGCTGAGTGAACAGCGCTCCCCCGAACTGCCGCCGCTGAATGTTTGCATCCAGGTCAATGTAAGCGAGGAAGACAGCAAATCTGGGGTTTCTCTCGATGAACTGCCGGAACTGGCCGCCGCCATCGTCGAATTGCCGCGTTTGAGACTGCGCGGACTGATGGCCATTCCCGCGCCTCATCACGACTTCGGCGAGCGGCGCAAACCCTTCCGGGATTTGCGCGAGGCCATGGAGCGTTTGGGCAGGCAGGATCTGGACAGCCTTTCCATGGGGATGTCCGAGGATCTGGAAGCCGCCGTCATGGAAGGCGCCACCCTGGTGCGCATCGGCACGGCGATATTCGGGAAGCGGGGACGAAAGGAATGAGCTAGCTGTATCCGCACAACGTTGTACCCCATCCAGTCGACGGCTTACCTGCTCTTACTGTCTCCCATCCATCTTCGGTACTTCCGCGAAAGCTTTCGGAAGTGGCTGAGCTCGTCTGTCGCCCCGTACTCCTCAGATCTTTGGCAGGGCGGGTGGAGTGCTCTCGGCAAATTATCACAACCACGCTTGCCGTTTGTGGAATTGGGAACCATGAAAGATGTGGGAGCGCGACCGGATCTTCCGCGTTTTTTTAGCAGCAGCGTTTGACCCCGTTCCATTTCC
>JAQTSI010000338.1 GCA_028711365.1 Methylococcaceae bacterium | reverse complement strand
TTTCCAGGCGTTCGCCGATGACGACCATGGGCGTTTGCTGCAATAATTCCATTCCGCTTTCCTCCATGAGCCGAACCAGGTAGTCCAGCGCTTCGCCGCTGGTGATACTGACCACCTCGATTTCCCCCTTCCGCCAACGGTCTAGCAAACCTTGCCTGTCGATATGGGCGGGAATCCGCCGATAGACCGAGGCGTAAGCCACTTCGGCGCCGCGTTGGCTTAAAGTTTCGGCCAAAGTTTCCCTCCCACCCTCGCCGCGAACGATCAGGAAACGCAAACCGGCGACATCTTGCCACGGCGGCAGGGCCAAAAGCGATTCGCTATTAAACTGCTGTTTCGGCTTCAGGTCTACCGTGAAGCCACTTGCCATGAGGGCCTGCGCCGTGGCCTGACCGATGGCGGCAATTTTCGCCCCGCGAACCGCTTCCGGGATCAGCCGAGAAAAACGCACGGCATTGGCGCTGACGAACACCAGCCAGTCCACGCCGGCCGGCGCCATCGAAGCGCGAGCGCTGATGCCGGTCGGCTCGATTTCCAGCAAGGGTGCTCGAATGGCCAGGCCACCGCCTGCTTCGATCAAAGCGCACAAAGCCTCGGCTTGATCGGCCGGCCTCGTCACCAGGACTCCAAACCCGGAAGGAAGGCTCTGCATGGAATTTAGCGATATAGCTCGCGCAGGATCTGATCGGCGCCTTTGCCCAGCAGTTCTTCCGCCAAGACGAAGCCGAGGTTTCTGGCCTCTTCAGCGGCGCCTGTGATCTCACCCCGTATCACCTGCCGTCCATCAGGGGAGCCCACCAACCCACGCAGCCTGAGCAAGCCGCCGTCCAGTTCGGCATAGCCGGCGATGGGCACTTGGCAACCGCCCTGTAAGCGCTCGTTCATGGACCGTTCCGCCGTCACCCGCACCGCCGTTGCCTCGTCATGGAGGCAGCGTACCCATGGGTTCACCCGGGTGTCGTCGGTGCGGCATTCGATGCCGATGGCGCCCTGTCCCATGGCCGGCAAGCTGGTTTCAGGCGGCAGGATCTCGCTGATGCGGCCCTGGAAACCCAAGCGTTTGAGCCCGGCTGCAGCCAATACGATGGCATCGAATTCGCCCGCATCCAACTTGTCAAGACGGCTATTGACATTGCCGCGCAAGGGGAAGATTTCGCAAGCCGGCAGACGCTCTTTGATCTGGCATTGCCGGCGCAGGCTGGAGGTGCCAATTTTCGCATGGGCAGGCAAGGCTTGAAAGGAAGGGTAACGCAAGGAAACCAGGGCATCTCGGGGGTCCTCGCGCTCCAGGATGGCGGCCAGATGCAGACCCGGCGGGAATTCCACCGGGACATCCTTCATGGAATGTACGGCGATGTCGGCTTCACCGTCCAGCATGCCCTGCTCCAGTTCCTTGACGAACAGGCCTTTTCCACCCACTTTCGCCAGCGGCGCGTCCAGCAGCTTGTCGCCGCGGGTGCTCATCTTCACCAATTCCGTTTGCAGACCGGGAAAAGCCGCGCGTAACCGTTCGGCGACATGCTCGGCCTGCCATAGGGCCAGTGGGCTTTTGCGGGTTGCTATGCGTATGACATCCGGCATCACTGAGATTATTTTCCCAAGACCATGAAAAATGCTTCATTGTACCAGATCCACTTCGACGCCCCACGTTCCGTGTCGGAAGCCAAGGAATAAATTTCCCGAGTCCATGGCTCATCAAATCCCGCCCTCGCCAAGTGGGCGCTATCGAGCCTGGGGAAAAACCGTTATCATGCCTACCTTTAGCAACTCACACAAAGGCACCGAGCATGCAGGTTTCTGCTCAAAAAGTGGTCTTCATCCACTACACCCTCACCAATGACGAAGGCGAAGTCATCGACAGTTCCGAAGGCCTAGAGCCTTTGGCTTACATTCATGGACAGGGCAACATCATTCCGGGCTTGGAAAACGCCCTGCTCGGCAAATCCGCCGGCGACCGGCTCAATGTCAGCATCCCGCCCGAACAGGGTTACGGTTTGCACGATAAAGAATTGATTCAGGCCGTGCCCAAATCCGCTTTTCACGGCGTGGACGAAATCCTGCCCGGCATGCAATTCCATACCGAATCTCCCGAAGGCGCGCAATTGGTCACCATCATCGAAGTCCAGGGCGATACGGTCATCCTCGACGGCAACCATCCTTTGTCCGGCACGACGCTGAATTTCGATGTCGAAGTGACCGAAGTGCGGGATGCGACGGCGGAAGAGTTGGCCCATGGCCATGTCCATGGAGAAGGCGGCCATCACCATTGATCCGGATCGACTCGGGGGTCGAAAGCCCCCTGGTCCATTCCGTTCGGCCATCACACCAGGTGAGCCCAAAGATCGTGTTCGTCGGCTTCCTCGATCTCCACTTCCACGAATTCTCCCACCGGTAAATGGGTCGCCCCGTCGATGAACACCTGGCCGTCGATTTCCGGTGCATCGGCGCGGCTTCTGCCCACGGCGCCCTCCTCCACCACCTCGTCGATCAGCACGGTCTCATGTAGACCGACCTTGGCCTGCAAGCGGTCCTCGCTGATTTGCGCCTGTAGGGCCATGAAACGGGCCAACCGCTCTTCCTTGATCTCTTCCGGCACGGGGTCCGGCAGTTCGTTGGCCGCCGCGCCTTCCACCGGGGAATAAGCGAAACAGCCCACGCGGTCCAACTGCGCCTGGTCGAGAAAATCCAGCAAATCCTCGAAATCCTCGTCGGTTTCCCCCGGAAAGCCGACGATGAAGGTGCTGCGGAGGGTCAAATCCGGGCAGATGGCCCGCCAGGCGCGGATGCGCTCCAGGTTATCCTCGCCGCAGGCCGGGCGTTTCATCCGCTTGAGGATGTGCGGACTGGAATGCTGGAAGGGAATGTCCAGATAGGGCAGGATCTTCCCTTCCGCCATCAGGGGAATCACTTCGTCCACCTGGGGGTAGGGATAGACATAATGCATCCGCACCCAAACACCCAACTCGCCCAGCGCCTTGGCCAAATCCAAAAACCGCGTCTTCAGCGGCCGGCCACCCCAGAAATCGGTGCGATATTTCAGGTCCACGCCGTACGCGCTGGTATCCTGGGAAACCACCAGCAGTTCCTTCACGCCGGCCTCGACCAGCCGCTCCGCCTCGCCCATCACCTCGCCGATGGGACGGCTGACCAGGTCGCCGCGCAGGGAAGGGATGATGCAGAAGGTGCAACGATGATTGCAGCCCTCGGAAATCTTCAGATAGGCATAATGGCGCGGGGTCAGCTTGACGCCCTGGGGGGGCACCAGATGAACGAAGGGATCGTGCAGCGGCGGCAGATTCTCGTGCACCGCGTTCACGACTTCTTCATAAGCATGCGCGCCGGTGATTTTCAGCACCTGCGGATGGCGGGCGCGAATCTCCCCCTCGCGCGCGCCCAGGCAACCGGTGACGATGACCTTGCCGTTCTCAGCCAAGGCCTCGCCGATGGCGTCCAGCGACTCTTCCACGGCGGCGTCGATGAAACCGCAGGTGTTCACCACCACCAGATCGGCGTCTCGGTAAGTGGGAACCAGGTCATAGCCTTCGCAGCGGAGCTGGGTGAGGATGCGTTCGCTGTCGACCAGCGCCTTGGGGCAACCGAGACTGATGAAACCGATGCGGGGTGTATTCATGGGCTTAAGGGATTGAAAAAAATAGGCTATTTTAACCGAAAGCGGGGTGGAAGGCGCGGCAGGTCAAAGTCCGTGCCGGAGGGGTTTAAACCGGGGCATCAAAAACTCCGCCATCCGTCGCTGAATACGCCATGCTCCTCGACTCGCCGATTATACGCCTCGACCGCTTCCCTGTTCTCATCCCGCCACTTTTCCCGCTTCCCGGCCTTGACCCGTTCGGCGAGATGGGCTTCGAAGGCTGGTGATCGATTGATTCCTAACGGCTTGGCCTCGCGCCAGCATTCGGCGTCGACGAGCAGGTCGGCTGCTTCTTTGGGGAAAGATGGGCTGGACATGGCGGATCCCTCAGGCTTGGTGGAGCATATAGACTACGCGCAATACCAACTGACCGGCTTATCGATCAGTACTCTTGATGTTTTGAATCAGGAATGCTGAATTTCGCTCAGGCTTTAATCCGACTAAACTATTTGGGAATTCAATCTCCGGCAGGACCGGAGCTCAAGAACCCAACCCCAGGCGGAGTCGCGCCATGATCGATAAACAACAGTACAAGATTGCCAGGGAACCCTATTACCAGCCACAAGGAGACGAAATCGCGCTTTATGAAGCCGCCTATGCCGCTCGCCTGCCGGTGATGCTGAAGGGGCCGACCGGCTGCGGCAAGTCCCGTTTCGTGGAACACATGGCCTGGCGCCTGGACAAGCCCCTCATCACCGTGGCCTGCAACGAAGACATGACGGCTTCCGACCTGGTCGGCCGTTTCCTGTTGGACAAGGACGGCACCCGTTGGCAGGACGGCCCGTTGACCCTGGCGGCGCGCATGGGTGCGATCTGTTATCTGGATGAGATCGTCGAAGCGCGCAAGGACACCACCGTGGTGATCCATCCGTTGACCGACTACCGCCGCACCCTGCCGCTGGACAAGAAAGGGGAACTGGTCTTGGCGCATCCGGACTTTCAACTGGTGATTTCCTTCAACCCCGGCTACCAGAGCCTGATGAAAGACTTGAAACAGTCCTCCAAACAGCGCTTCGCGGCCCTGGAATTCGACTATGCCGACGCCGAAACCGAGGCCGGCATCGTCATCCGGGAAACCGGCGTCTCCAGCGAAATC
>JAQTSI010000337.1 GCA_028711365.1 Methylococcaceae bacterium | reverse complement strand
GTGGAAGATTTCGATGTCAACATTCACGGCAATACGGTGCAAGTCTTTCTCCAGGAAGGCGGGTTCGTGATTCCTGCCACCCGCTTGTCGGACGGCACCTTGCGCTTCCTCTGTCTGTTGGCGATCCTCTGCCATCCCTCACCGCCACCTTTGATCTGCATCGAGGAGCCGGAGCTGGGCCTGCACCCGGACGTGATGCCCACCCTGGCGGATTTGCTGCGCGATGCTTCGGCGAGAACGCAGTTGATCGTGACCACCCATTCCGATTTGCTGGTGGAGGAATTCACCGACACGCCCGAGAGCGTGATCACTTTCGAGAAAGACGGCGACCGCACCGTCGCCCATCGGCTCGATTCCGACGCATTGGAAAACTGGCTGGATAAATATACCCTGGGACAAGGACGCCGATCGGTCTGGCAAGCGCCCCCGTTGTCAGAGGAAACGGCGATCCCGGGCTGATGCGCCATAGGCTCGAAACAGCGCCGCCGAGACGGCGGAGAGGAGCGACATGAACGATAATTTGCAGACGCTCTACGACGAAGTGCTGTATCCGAACTTTTGTCATCGACAAACCCACCCGGACCGGCTGGCCGTCATCGCCACCCTGTTCGGCATGAATCCCGCCCCGGTTGAACGCTGCCGGGTGCTGGAATTGGGCTGCGGCGATGGCGGCAATCTGATTGCCATGGCCCATGGCCTGGAAAACAGCCAATTCGTCGGCGTCGACCTGGCCGCAAGACCGGTGGCCATAGGCCAGGGCGCGATCGAAGCGCTACGGCTTTCGAACATCGAACTGCGCCAGGCCAGCATCCTGGACATCGGTGAAGAAATCGGCCGTTTCGACTACATCATCGCCCATGGCGTCTATTCCTGGGTTCCCGAGCCGGTGCGGGAAAAACTGCTGGCCATCTGCCGCGAGCGACTGAAACCCGAAGGCGTTGCCTTCATCAGCTACAACACCTATCCCGGCGGTCACCTCCGCAACATGATGCGGGAGATGATGCTGTTTCACACCCGGGGCCTCGAGAAAGCGCAGGATAAGGTCGATCAGGGCCTCGCCCTATTGCGATTCATCGGCGAGTCGCAAACCCGGCCGGACGAATTTCGCCAACTGCTCAAAACCGAAGCGGATCAGATCGGAAGATACCATAAGGAAACCATCTTCCACGACGACTTGGCGACGATCAATACCCCGCTGTATTTCCATCAGTTCATGGAACAAGCTCAGGCACAGGGTCTACAATACCTCGGTGAGGCCGATTTTTACGAGATGCAGGATCACATCTACACCGCCAAGGTTTCGAGCACCCTGCACCAATTGTCCGGCAATCGCATCCTGCGTGAACAATACCTGGACTTTCTCAAATGCCGCCGCTTCCGCCAGACCCTGCTTTGCCACCGGGAAGCCGAGCTGGAACTTGCGCCGCGAGCGGAAAGGGTTAAGGAATTTTACATCGCTTCCATGGCCCAAGCGGTTTCTCCGAACCCCGATTGTCGGGGTACTCTCATCGAGCGCTTCGAAGGCAACAATGATTCGGCCATGGAAACGGATTTTCCTCTGGCCAAGGCCGCCATCCAAATCCTCGGCGAAATCTGGCCGGCTACCCTGGCCTTCGGCGAATTGCTGGAACGGGCCAGCGCCCGGCTCGAGTTACCCACGATGGACAGCAGGGAAGAAGACGCCACCACCTTGAGTGAAATTCTGTTGCAAACCTACGCAACCGGGCTGGTGGATTTCCATAGTCACGAACCTCGCCATTGCCGGCAGGTTAGCGAACGCCCGCTGGCCAGTCCTCTGGCGCGTTGGCAGATACGGCACGGGACCGCCGTAACGACGCTGCGCCACGAAGCCATCCGCGTAGCGGATAAACTATCACAAAAGCTGCTGACCCTCCTCGACGGCACTCGGGATCGGGACATGCTGGTACAGGCGATGTCGGACTTCATCCGGATGGAGATGTCCGAAAACGGCGGCCAGAGAGATTTGAAGCCACTCTTGGCCAATCTGGAAAACGAACTCGTCAAGAACCTGGAAAAACTGGCCCGGATGGGAATGCTGTTGGAATAATCTTGACAAGATGGCGCCTGATTTGCGATATTAGCCATCCTCTTCAGGGCGGTTAGCTCAGCGGGAGAGCACTGCCTTCACACGGCAGGGGTCGTAGGTTCGAACCCTACACCGCCCACCATTAAAATCAATAGCATAGGCTTAATTCTCAGCCTCCATAAAGGACCATACGGAAATCCGAAAAAATCCTTCATGGATAAGGAAGGATTTGCGTGCGAGAAGCGACTCACGATGAGCTTATGGTGTGCCTCGGGAACGCGTAACGGCAGGAAGTTGCAATAGGGATTGCCGCTCTACCCACTTCTTGACGACAGGATTGCGGATCAAATTTCCGCGGATTAGTGCATCGATCATAGCTAGTTCTCCTCGGTCACGGCGTAGGCAGGCTTCATCCACCCCCTTTGCAACGGCCAAACTGACAAAGCCCTTCCAGGATTCAATCATGCCCGGGTCGCCCGACTGGATCTCTTCCTTGTCGCTGTCGCCTATCAGTGCCAGGACTTGTTCAGCGGTAACGCCGCTTTTCACCCCGTCGAGTCAGGCTTAGGCTATCGATACACGTCTGAACGATGACCGATTTTACACCTCGAAAGGGCTGCTTCAGGGATGTGCATCTCCCCTGTGGCCTATGTGATCCTCTGTGTACGCTTCATCTTTCTTGTTCACGCCTGCCGCAGCCGTGGCCGCCTGCAACGCCCGATATGGGTGGCTGGTTAGGCCTTATGAAATCCACTTCCTTGGGTTTCCCCTTGTTAGGCCCCCGTCTTGCTTTTCTGAAGCCACTCTATGAATGCAGCGTGAGACGGAAACGCTGCAGGTTTTCCCGCCTTTACGCTGTAAAACTGGCCAAACTGCAACTTCCGAATTTTGGGAAATCGTCATGAGCGTTACGCTGAGACTCTACGAGCAACTGACCGAGGCGGGAGAAGACAAGACCCGCGCCAAACTGATCACCGAGGCTTTCGAACAACTGGAGGACCGCTATTCACAGTTGAAGGATGTGGCAACGCATGGCCAGGTGCGCGAGAGCGAATTGCGGGTGCAGAAAGAGTTCAAGGAGGTCGAGGCAAGGCTGCAGAAGGAAATCAGGAAAGTGGAGGGGAAAGTGAGGGAGGGAATCAGGGAGGTCGAAGCGAAAGTGCGGGTGGAAATAAGGGATATGGAGGTGAAACTGACCCAAGCCATTCATCGGCAGACCCTCTGGATGATCGGCTCCGTCGGTGCGGTGATCGGGTTGATCCGGCTATTGGAATGGTTCCTGGTCCATTTGCCGAAACCATAGCGTTGGTGATGCCTTTCCAGCCGTGAAACAAACCAAATAGCGGCACAGGTGTCCGCGTCGCCCCCTTTGGCCGCTACCTGATTTCTTCTAGTACCCACGGGCTCCGTGGGAACCCCCGACCGGCCCGGCCCGCGCCGCGGACCCTGCGCTCCCACGCGGCGCATGGGAACGAGCAAAAGCAATGCCTGTTCACTACCAAATGGCTCTATAGCATCACCACCACGGTATTAGAGTTGTTCCCGGCGTGCAGCCCTTGAAAATCAAGCCTTCTCGGCTTCTTTGAGCTTCAAAGGAGCAAAAAACGCTTGCGAATACTGTCAAAATTTCGTTATCAGTTTGATTTATATAAAGCTAACAGCGGGAACAACTCTATTGCTTTCCGGGCCGGTTCCGGCCTTGTCACCGCCAATACCCGGTATTCCAGCGCTTTGCCGCGCGGCTGGTCGAGCAGGGTAATTTCCGATTCGATGGCAATGCCGATCAAAGTCCAGGCGCCATCGGGCATTTCCCGACGCTGCACAAGATAGGCAGCGGGTTTGCCGCCTTCCGCCCGCTCTTTCCAATCGAGGAATATCCAGTACATATGCTGACAAAAGCAACATAAATGTTAATAATATTCCCCAGTGAAACGGGAGACGAGACAATGAAATACAGCGAGTTCCGCCGGTGGTTGCAGCAGCAGGGCGCGGTGTTTATGCCGGCAAAGGGCAGCCACTTCAAGGTCACGCTCAACGGCAAGGTCAGCATTTTTCCCGATCATGGCGCCAAGGAGATTCCCAAGCCCTTGGTCAACGCCATCAAAAAAGACTTGGATCTGAAATAGGAGGCGACATGCTGAGTTATCCGATTATGCTGACGACCGACGCGGAGACGGGCGCCGTGGTGGTGGATTTCCCCGATATCCCGTTTTGCCATAGCGTGGGAGGCGATGAGGAAGAAGCCCTATTGAATGCGGAAGATGCGCTGGAAAGCGCTTTGACGGTATTTTTTGAGCAACGCAAGCCGATACCTTTGCCTTCCGACCCGGTGCTGGGTCAGTTTGAGGTATCGTTGTCGGCGCTGGCGACAGCCAAGGTGTTGCTGTGGAACGAGATGCACGCGCAAGGGGTACGCAAAGCCGATCTGGCCCGACGCCTAGGGTGCCATATGCCACAAATAGACCGATTGCTGGATCTGGGGCACAGTTCGAAAATCGAGCAAGTGGAAGCGGCACTGGCTAAATTGGGAAAACGATTGGATGTTAAGCTGGTGGCATGAAAAAGCGTCTATACCAAATCAGAGTAATATAGATGCCAGAATTAATTAAGATACACAGAAACTTTTTGCATAAATATTTGTCTCATGTGATTATATAGGTTATTGGAAAAATCTTGCGAGGCTTGTCATGAACTTCGATTGGTTAGATGATG
>JAQTSI010000336.1 GCA_028711365.1 Methylococcaceae bacterium | reverse complement strand
ACCCGGTCCGCGACGGCGCGTGAATAACGACGCTTTCGACGACGACACGTACGACGACCGGCGGCACTGCCAGGGCAACTGCTGAGCGGAAGGTACGGGAAGTTTTCATGCGGATTTCGGGTTCGAAAAATTGAAACTGGGAGATACTATCACAAACGTCCGGCGGAAAATCAAGTCCTCCCTGACTGGGTGCGATCCAAAGTGATGCTGCCCAAGGGAAGGGCGGGGGGGTTGCGAGACGCGCCGTGAATACCTCCTTCCCGGATTCCACATATCCGCCATTACGTAGTCGCCACCAGCAGCTCCTCTGAGCTCGATGGCCGAAGACCGTCCGTCCTACCGGCGAAGTAGCGCTCGGTCAGACTGGCTGCCGATACGTGCCGGACCTCCCGGAATCCGGCTTCACGGGCCAGCACCAGCATCTGTGGCGGGGTGAAGACGCTGAGGAAGGGTGTCCCGGCGGCTTGCGCGAATTTCTCGGTCGCCTGGCGTTGGGTGCGCTCCTCGGCTTCGATGTGGTCCAGCGGCAGCATGAAGGTCATGGCCAGGGTGGAACCCGGGGCGAGCGATGCGACCTGGCGCAGCGTGGCCGCGATCGCGTCCAGGGTGAGGTACATGGAGACGCCGCTGGAGGCGACGATTGCCGGTTGGCCGGCTTCGAAGCCGGTGGCCGCCAGTTGCCCCCACCAGGGCTGGCCCGCCTCAAAGTCGACCGGCACCAGCTGCAGCCACTTTGGGATGCCGAAGCCGAGCTCGATCAGTCGCTGCCGCTTCCAGTCCTGTGGACCAGGCGGGTCGACTTCGAAGACCCGCAGCCTGGAGGCGATCTCCGGCCTGCGCTGGGCGAAGGTGTCCAGGCCGGCTCCGAGGATGACGTACTGGCTGACACCATGGCCTGCCTGTTCCACGACCAGATCCTCGATGAAACGGGCGCGGGCCACGATGGACGCGCGGGCCCGGCTCGTGGCTTTGACGCCCATGTCCGGGCGGCGTCGCCACCCGTCGTCCGGGGCCGCTAGTCGCAGGCCGATCTCGTCTTCGAACACATGCGGTGGCGGATCGACCTGGACGTGCATGGCCCGCCACAGGGCGACCCGTACCGCCGTGCGGTCTGCCGCCGCGGTTCGCCGCTTATCAGGCATGATGTTTTCTCTCCTTTCGATTAGGGTGATGACCCCGCATGGCTGGTTGAATCGTTGGCTGATCCCCGTTTCCGGCGCCCTGATTAGGCCAGCAGTAGCGGGGCATCCATTGCCCCGATCATCCCTGACTCTGCCAGATTCGTCCAGATCATGTTGGCGAGGCGAAGGAATGCACAAAGGCGAATCAGATCACAGTTTCAGGTCCCGAGCCAGCGCCATCGACGCACCGGAGCGCCTCACTCTCCGAGAATCCGAGGCTTATTAAAATGCACACAGCCGCCGTGCCAGTGCGTCCGATGCCCGCGCCACAGTGCATGAGAACCACCGCACCCGCTGAGGGCTAGGCTTTACTGCGTGTATTCCCCTCTACCGTTCGGGTATTGCTTTTCCCACTCGCGACCGTTGAAATGCTCGATGCTCATCTCCTCCACCGTGCCCGGGTCGAGACAACGAACATTGACACTGAACCCATCGGGATGCGAACGTGGCACATAGAAGGACTTGATACCACAAACTGAGCAGAACCCATGCTTCGCCGTGTGAGTGTTGAAGCCATAGGTCGTCAGCGACTCTCTGCCGGAAAGCAAATTGAAGCGATCGGCGGGAACGACAAGATGCAGGTAACCCGCCTTGCTGCATATGGAGCAATTGCATTCCGATACCTGAAGCTTTGCTGGCGCGATAACCTCGAATCTGACGCGGCCACAGTGACAACCGCCAGTATGTGTGATCATGTGTTCTCCTGTCGTCTAACGAAAAGCGACCCGGCTCGCTTTGGCGAGTCCGGGGCTAGCGAGAAGGGCGAGGGCTCGAATGTGGCCGCCATACTGTGGCGATCATAGTCCAGCCGGTAATGGGTGATGCTTGATATACCGTTGAGAGAGCAGCGTGTGGTTTGGCCCAACGACATCCATGCCTCGATCATCGTAGGGCCAGGCCATGATGCGGCTGTTCAGATTGAAGAGGTATACCAGGCAACGCGGGCATGGACGAATGCACCCAAAGTCGGTTGCGAATGCACACCATAGCAAGTTCTGGAGCCCGGTGGAAGATGGGTTAGAGCGCGCATTCAAGTTCCTCACCCTTGGCGGCGGTTGCGTCGGCAAGAGACAGCACATGCTTGCTAATATCGCGCGGCCAGGTTGAAACAAACTGCTGTAGCCGGCCAATATCACCGGCAAACAACGCGCGTGTAGCGTCTTCAAAGCCAGGGCTGTCACCCGCCATCACATTCATGAAACGGTATGCGGCTTCTTGGGCTTGACGCACTCGGTCTGCATCTTTACTGGAGCGTAGCGCTTGCTCGACCAATTTGCGTAGCGCCACGGAAGCGCCCCCTGGTTGAGTCGCAAGCCATTCCCAATGCCTTGGCAATAGCGTCACTTCGCGCGCAGTGACACCGAGTCTGGGGCGGCCAGCCGTTCGTCCCGACGCTATTGGCGAAGCGCTATCCGGTGCGGGCTCCTGCTCTTGTATAGCCGGCAGGCGCTCAAGAACCATAGACAAGGAACCTCGAAGGTCGATTTCTACGGGCAGGCTCGTCTTGGCGTCAAAAATCAGAACGTTGTCGGTGGACTGGGAATCGACGAAGCGCTTGACGTCAGCAGCCACCTCCCGTGGCGCGCCCGACGCGATGCATTTGTCTTGCGAGAAGGCGATCCATGATGCGTGCTCGGCGGTATTCATTTGCGTTACCTCTCAAAGTTGGAAGCAATGCAATTATACCCGGGTGAAACAGGTTTGCAAATATTGCCCGGGTGAAATTACTGTTGATATTTTCCCCCAACTCGCATCGATTGACGTCCTGATCGGGAGGGGAAAAAGCCTCGCCCCCCCCCACGACACAGGATGAACGAGGCTCGTATCCGGCGTGTCGATGGTCGACAAACCTGCCGCGCCTCATCATGGGGCCAGGCGGGCAGTTCACTACCACTTCGTCGCCGGACAGTCCGGTGAAGTGGCGAGGGCCGCCCTCTTCGACCGCATGGTTAGCGCAGCTATGCCGGATAACGCGATTTCAATAAGGGGTTCCGTCCTTATGCAGAAATAGCCATTTTCCATCACCGCCAAGAACCGCCCTTAAGTCGTCGTCTGGATAGGTCGCCGAATCGCCTGCGGTACGGTCACCGATTTCGAGATAGAGGACATCTTTGTCTGTTCGATTGACGAGTTGGTGAGCATTTCCGGTGCCGGCTTTAAAGCCCGCGCATAGGCCTGGAGCGAGAGAAGTTTCGCCCTCATCGGTGATAAGAGTCGGATGACCTTCCAGGACGTAGATGAACTCATCTTGTTTGGTGTGGGCGTGCCGAAGGGCAGAGCCGCCGCCTGAAGCCAAGCGGGTGAGATTGACTCCGAAATTCGACAAACCGAACAGATCACCGAGTTGCCGCTTTTCTCGCCCAGCCATACGAGAAGCAAAGGGCTCTGGATAGTTGGATGGCTTGGTGCGAGGCGACGCATCCAGGGCAAGAAGCGCGACGGGCGGTGTGATTTGCGACATAAAGTCTCCGATGATTAGGGCGCTAACGTACCGGCGTTCAAGCGCGGGCGCCAGAGCGAGCCGCAGGCGGGCGATAAGTTCGTCTGCGGCGACATTCCCTGTGATAGCCGGGCGGCATCTCACGCCTTCTTTCAGAGTGATTCCCGGCTCACGTCCGGCCACGGCCCCGCGACTTCGGTGCGCTGGAGCGGAGATTCTCCGCGACCGCGGCCTGGATCAGGGCCTTGAACGCCTCCGCTTCGAGCACCTCTCCCTCCCGGATGTCGATGGCGCGACGCGCGTTCCCATCGAGGCTGGAGTTGAAGAGCCCCCGAGGGTCCTCCAGGGAGGCGCCCCGGGCGAAGGTCAGCTTGACCACCTGTTTGTAGGCTTCTCCGGTGCAGACGATCCCCGCGTGGGACCAGACGGGCACCCCCAGTGGGTTGCTGGGCTTGACCCATTTGCACTCCTCCATGATGTCCGGGTCCGCTTCGTGGATCAGGTGGCGAATCTCCGCCAGGGCCTCGGCGCGCCAGCCACCCAGAGACCGGATTCGCTCGTCGATGAGATGAGAGGCCGCCATCGAGGTCGCGCGCTCCGCTTCCTCACCGGGCTCGGCTTTCGGTTCACTGCTCTTTGGGTTTAGCGTCATGGTTCATTCTCCAACTTGTTCTGATGCCCAAGGAGCCAAGGTCAGCCGCGCCTGTGAAGCGTAGCGTAACAGACATCGGCTGCAGCGCGATGTTAGATGGCCTTTCAGCGCTGCGTAGTTAACTTTGAATTTTACCATCCGACAATATCTTCTATCGACTCGCGGCGAGCGTCAACAAAGCTGCTTGTGGGTAGTAATCCACTTAACTCCGTGTTGAACTAAACCGCTCTGCGGGGCTTTTTCTCTCTTCATAACAGCATCGTTCAAACTGTTTTAGTGCCCGCCTTTTGTGCCCATGGAAAAATAGGGATTTGTGCCCCCCCAAAAAAGGGCCATGGGCACAATTATGGGCACAGTTTAGTCCGGATTCACACGAAATTAAATGGAAGACATAGGAACAAAAAACCCGGCAAATGCCGGGTTTTCAATGGGTTGCCGGAATGTATCGGACCCTATCGGAACACAAGCTATTTTCCGATACAGAAGCTAGCGAACACCCG
>JAQTSI010000335.1 GCA_028711365.1 Methylococcaceae bacterium | reverse complement strand
CCTGAGTACTTTTGGGGACAGTAAAAATCCTGAGTAATCGACGATGAGGAGAAAATGGGAGGACTGAAAGCAAATCGAGTGGTCACAACGTACCCTGTCAATCTCGAAATTTACCGAGATACCGGTCTTTACGGAACTGGAGGATAGTATGAAAACATTGATTTCCATTGTAGCAGTGTCTTTTTTGAGTGTGGCATCGATGGATGCCTACTGTGCGGCTGATGTTCAGGAGAAACAACAGGAGCTTCTGGAAAAACAACAAGAGGTCAAAGAAACGCAGATGGAGTTCAAGCAAGAGCGCCGAACGGAATCGATCGAGCGTTCGCGGGAATCCAATGAGTCGATGCAGCAGGTGAGCCGGGCCAGCAAGATCATCGGTACCAGTGTGAAAAGTTCCAACGCGGAAAACCTCGGCGATATCAAGGAGCTGGTGCTAGATCCTGAGAGTGGCCAAGTAGTCTATGCCGTTGTTTCCTTCGGTGGTGTATTGGGTGTGGGGGACAAGCTCTTCGCCGTTCCGTGGAAGGCGCTGCATTGGACTAGTGATAAGGAGTATTACCTCCTCGATGTGGATAAGAAAATCTTAAAAAAGGCTCCGGGGTTTGATAAGAAGCACTGGCCGGATAGTTCAAATAAATGGGATCAATTGCGTGAGGAAGCCATTCAATTTTATCACGTCAACCCCTGACGGGGAGTTCGGCGGGAGGTAGCGATCTTTGGAATTGAATGGAGTCGTGTCGCTCGCCAAACGGGCGGCACCTTCATTTCAAGTCCACGTCGTTACCGCGCGTGCCTTCAACAGGTAGGTATCCGATGAATCTTGCCAATGTCGCTATCGAGCCCATCCTTGCTCTCTTGAATTTGTCCTGACTTTTCAATTATTTCATGGCCGTATGTTCGGATTTAATGATCGTCAATATCTTGCGGCTGACGCATTCATAATTTCACATGAACAAATCGAACGTAAAGTCCCAGGCCATGCTTGATGACCCGGCTTGGTGGCTGAAACCCCTTTCGGAACCTCAGGCAGAACTGGCTACCGATGCGGCGGGCTTATCCAGTGCCGAGGCTCTTTCGCGACTCAGTAGGTTTGGCCCCAACCTGTTCCGCGATCACAAGGAACGGCCCTTATGGCTGCAATTCCTCTCCCGCTTCAAGAATCCCTTGGTTCTTCTTCTTCTCGTGGCCAGCGCGATTTCCGCGTTGACCGATGAGGTTGCCGACTTTCTCATCATCAGCGTGATCGTGCTGTTGAGCGTCACCCTCGATTTCGTTCAGGAGCATCGCGCCGGCAAAGCGGCGGAAAGCCTGCGCCACTCGGTATCGGTGAGGGCTGCGGTGATACGCGACGGCAGACAAATGGAGGTGCCGGTGACCGATGTGGTCCCCGGCGACCTCGCCGTGCTCTCGGCGGGTGATATGGTGCCAGCGGATGGTTTGCTGCTGGAGGCGAACGATCTATTCGTCAAGCAGGCGCTGCTGACCGGTGAAGCCTATCCTGTCGAGAAACGGCCAGGGGCGCTTGCCGCGAATGCAACCGATCTTCAGGATGCCGCCAACGCCGTGTTCATGGGCACGACCGTCATCAGCGGCAGCGCCAGGATGCGCGTGGTCAAAACCGGTACCGGCACTGCGATCGGAGCCATCGCCGATAGCCTGACCCGCCAGCCGCCGCCGACGGCCTTCGAGATTGGTACGCACCGCTTCGGCCTGCTGATCATGCGTCTGACCGTCCTGCTGGTGCTGTTCGTGCTGCTGGTGAATGCACTGATGCACAAGCCCTGGCTGGAGTCCTTCCTGTTTGCCGTGGCATTGGCGGTGGGCCTGACGCCGGAACTGCTGCCGATGGTGGTGTCGGTCACCTTGTCGCGGGGCGCATTGCAAATGGCGAAGAAACGGGTGATCGTCAAGCGCTTGGCCTCCATCCAGAACCTGGGGTCGATGGACGTCCTCTGCACCGACAAGACCGGCACGCTGACCGAGGCGAAGATCAGGCTGGAGCAACATGTGGACCCACAAGGGAAGCCGAGTGCACGGGTGCTGGAACTCGCCTATCTCAACAGCTTCTTTGAGACCGGCCTGAAGAGCCCGCTCGATGAGGCGATCCTGGCCCATGAAAACATCGACGTTAGCGCCTGGAAGAAGATCGACGAAGTCCCGTTCGACTTTGAACGGCGGCGCGTGTCCGTCCTGCTGGACAAGGGCAATGGCCGCTTGCTGGTGGTCAAGGGTGCGTCCGAGGAGATTATCGGCCTTTGCACGGCTTATGAAGAACTGGGCAATGAAGCCCAGATTCCGCTCGACAAGGCCAATCGGGAACGGATCCATGGGCAGCATATCGCCCTCGAAAAAGAGGGCTTCCGCGTATTGGGTATCGCTTGGCGCGAAGTTCCGCCGGACCATCCCCATGCCGTCGTCGGCGACGAAACGGAACTGGTGTTCGCGGGTCTCGCAGGATTTCTCGACCCGCCCAAGGAGAGCGCCGGCGCCGCGCTCGCCGCACTCAAGGAGAGTGGCGTGGCGGTCAAGATCGTGACCGGCGATAGCGAACTGGTGACCCAGCATGTCTGCGCCCAGTTAGGCATTGCGGTAACAGGGGTGCTGACGGGCAAAGAGATCGCTCAGATGGATGACCAGGCTTTGCGGATCAAAGTGGAAACGGCGAACTTGTTTTGCCGAGTCAACCCTTCACAGAAAGATCGGGTGATCCTGGCGCTCAAGGCCCGCGGCCATGTGGTCGGCTACTTGGGCGACGGTATCAACGATGCGCCATCACTGCATTCGGCGGATGTGGGGCTGTCAGTGGATTCGGCCGTCGATGTCGCCAAGGAAGCGGCCGACATGATCTTGCTGGATCAGGACCTGCACGTCCTGCATGATGGCGTGCTGGAAGGCCGACGCACCTTCGGCAATATCATGAAATACATCATGATGGGCACCAGTTCCAATTTCGGCAACATGTTCAGCATGGCCGGCGCGGCGCTATTTCTGCCCTTCCTGCCGATGCTGCCGACCCAGATCCTGCTCAACAACATTCTATACGACCTTTCCGAGGTGCCGATTCCCCTGGACGAGGTGGACGCCGAGGAACTCCGCAGGCCTCGGGTCATGGACATGAACTTTATCCGTAATTTCATGCTGGTGATCGGCCCCATCAGTTCGGCGTTCGACTTCCTGACCTTCTACATCATGCTCACGGTGCTGAAGGCCAACGAAACGCTGTTTCAAACCGGCTGGTTCGTCGAGTCCCTGTCCACCCAGGTGCTGGTGATCTTCATCATCCGTACTCGCGGCAATCCGTTCAAAAGCCGCGCTCATCCAGTCCTGGTGGCGACTTCCCTCGCTGTGGTGGTGATCGGCGCCGCTCTACCATTGACTCCATTGGGGACCTATTTCGGCTTCGTTGCGCCGCCGGTCCAGTTTTATGCCATCCTGGCGGCGATGGTGATGACCTATCTGGTGATGGTGGAGGTGGCCAAAAGAGGTTTTTACCGATGGTATCGGGTAGCCAAGCCAATCTATCGTTAAGTACGACATTAAGCCGGTAGGGCAAGATTTTTTCCGTCGCCCGACACTCCCTGCCGACGGCCAAATCGTTGGGCAACGATGGAGTTGCTGCCCAATCTACGCAGCTAGGAAGCCTCCGCAGTGGCCTCGGTTAGCCCCGTCCATGGCCTAGGAAGCCTCTGCAATGGCCTCGGTTAGCCCCGTCCATGGCCTAGGAAGCCTCCGCAGTGGCCTCGGTTAGCCCCGTCCATGGCCTAGGAAGCCTCCGCAGTGGCCTCGGTTAGCCCCGTCCGTGGCCTAGAAGCCCCCGCGGTGGCCTCGGTTAGCCCCGTCCGTGGCCTAGGAAGCCTCCGCGGTGGCCTCGGTTAGCCCCGTCTATGGCCTAGGAAGCCCCTGCGGTGGCCTCGATAGCCTCGGTCGTGGCCTAGGAAGCCCCTGCGGTGGCCTCGATAGCCTCGGTCGTGGCTTACGATGCCCCCGTCATGGCCTTCGTTGCTTATGAGTTTGGCATTGATGCTTCCTTGCCAATCATCGCCGCTTAAGCGATCAGGAGCGATGACTGGAGGGAAGGAATCACCGCCATAAATTCAAGAAAAATCCGTCTTTCCGGGCTTGCGAAGGACTCTCACCCGGTGGAATAGGGGGTCTGCATAGCCTTTCTAAGGCGGAGCGCGCAGGATGAAAGTCACCGGTCCGTCGTTGATCAGGGAAACCTGCATGTTCGCGCCGAATCGTCCGCTGGCGATGGGAGGATATTTCTCCCTCATGCTAACCACGAAATATTCGAACAAGCGTCGCCCTTCCTCGGGCGGGGCGGCTGGGGTGAAACTAGGACGCGCACCCTTGCCGGTGTCGGCGGCCAGGGTGAACTGGGAGACTAGGAGCAGTTCGCCGCCAATGTCCGTCACGCTGAGGTTCATGCGGTCCTCGGCGTCGGCAAAGATGCGATAGCCGAGGATACGCTCGGCGAGGCGATCCGCTTGGGCTTGCGTATCGCCACGTTCCACCGCCACCAGGGCCAACACGCCGCGGCCGATCTTGCCCAGGCTTTCTCCTTCCACCGTGACTTCGGCCTGGTTGACCCGCTGAATCACGGCGATCATGATTTTTCAATAGGTGGGCATGGCGGGATCGACATCGCTGGCCCAGCCGGCGATACCTCCCTGCAGATTGCAGATGCGTTTGAACCCCCGGTTGATCAGGTAGTTGGCGACTTGCGCGCTTCGGATGCCGTGGTGACAGATGACCACGGTTTCCTGCTCCGGGT
>JAQTSI010000044.1 GCA_028711365.1 Methylococcaceae bacterium | reverse complement strand
TTGCGCGGTCCAGCCTGCATTTTTCGCCAGCCGCCGCCAAGGCCAACAGTAGCTGGCGGATAAGCGGGTCGGGGATGCCATTGACTTGCACCCGCAAGAAACCAGGCCGACCATCCAACGCTTCCGTGAAACGCCTTGCCAAACTGGCATCATCCCTGCCGAGAATTTCGGTGGCCGTTTGGCGGAATTCGTCTGGCTTGGGCGATAGCAAAGCCCCCAGAAACAACGCAAACGCAGACTTGCCGGCGCCATACGGGCCGACCAACGCCAACGCTCTGCCAACGGCCTGTTCGTTCAAGCCTTCGGCGACCTGATGAAGCGCCTGCAAGGCTCGCGTGGTCGGCAAATAGGCGCGTACTAATTCCAGGGATTCCCCATCTCGCACTAGGTTGATCGAACGGGTGTAGGCGGTTTTGATCGCTATCTGATGATTTAGGCCACCCATGCCATGCCCTCCCGATAGTGGTTCCTTAATACTTCGAGAGGCTTTTGGGGCTTATTGCCGAGGTATATTTGATTCAAACCCGCCGTATCGCGAAGTTCGTAACAGTTTGGATAACCCTCCATGACTTTGGCCAACACGGCCATCAAGCCTTCCTCACTTAACCTGAAAACCGCACCCGGTGCCGCCCAGCCACCATCGCCATACAAAATAGCCCGCATCGGCAGCGGGCCACCTTGAGGATCATCGTCAAAACGTTGCGAAAGCGCGAAATGCACGGCCACGGGCGGCAAAAATGGACGCATCTCGCGGATACTCCGATAATGTCCCCCGCCAGCGGATTCAACGACATGGAGCGAGGCTAATGGCGAATCCAGATGTTCATCGCCGCGCCCAACTTCCGGGGCATAAAGGCGCAACAAGGTGGAAACTTCCGATTTCAAGGTGCTGAGCGAACGGCTGGATTGCAATTCGTGTTCGATAAATTCGCCGAGTGCACGCAAAACCTCATCAGTATCGAAACTGGTCATGGCGAAACGGTTGAAAAACCAATAAATACCGGTAGCCAATTCGGCATTCGAGGCAAGCAACCAATGGATGATCCACAACGTGGCCTCGTCTTCCAAATAGCGATCACCGCCCTCCCCTAACAATGCTTCACCTAATTCACTCGGCTGGGCCATGCCTTCGTTGAAGTCCACCATCCTGCTTGCTTGCAACCAGTATTGAATGGCGTTGACCATGTTCCGCCCCACGCCCAACCCGACCATGGCGTGTTCTGGTCTGCTGAAAATATCAGGTTCTTCTTTCACCGCCTCAAAGCCCTTGGTCAACCAACCGTAACGCAGCGGAAAGGTTTCGTGGCGTCCGAAAGCGGTTTTGTCTTTATTTAACTTCACTAATCTCCAACTCCTTCATGCGGCTCACTGCCGCGACGATCCGTTCCACTGCGGCGGAAACCTCCGCCAGGGTGTGGTCACGGCTAAAACTTAAGCGGACCGCGCCGTACAGCGGCTCGCCTTCGATGCCCATCGCCCGTAGCACATAGGACGGCTCGACCGCACCCGACGAGCAGGCAGAACCGGAGGCGATGGCCAAATCGTCCCGCAATTGGTTAATGAGGGCATCGCTGATGATGCCTGCAAGGGAAAAATTGATGATGTAGGGCGAGCTACGCGTCAGTTCGCCATGGACTTGCACCGGCAGACATTCGCCTAGCTGTTGCAAAAACCGACGTTTCAATTCGCGGACATGGGCCAAATCGGCGGTACGCCGTTTTGCGGCAAGGGATAGCGCGGTGCTGAGGCCGACGATTTGATGGGGCGCCAAGGTTCCGGGGCGCAGGCCGAACTCTTGGCCTCCGCCGTACATCAACGGTTGCAAGCGCAGTTGACGGCGGTTGCGGACAACAAGGCAACCAATTCCCTTGGGACCATGAAACTTATGCGCCGACAGAGCGAGCAGGTCGATAGGGATTTGTTGCAGGTCGATTTTGAATTTGCCAACCGCCTGGGCGGCATCGACATGAAGCAGTACCCCTGCCTGCACGGCGAGATCGGCCACTTCGGCGATAGGCTGCATGACGCCAGTTTCGTTATTGGTATGCTGCAAAGAAACCAGCAAAGTATCGGGCCTCAGCGCTCGCGCTACAGCATCAGGCTCGACCCATCCGGCGCTATTCGGCTTTAGGTAAGTGACGGCATAGCCTTCGCGTTGCAGCGCGGCGCAGCACTCCAACACCGATTTGTGCTCGATGGCCGATGTCACCACATGACGGCCCTGCGCGGCATGGGCCAGTGCAACACCGCGTAGCGCCAAATTGTTCGCTTCAGTCGCGCCGGACGTGAAAACCACTTCGTCGGCCTCGCAGCCTAATTCGGCGGCAATCTCCGCTCGCGCCGACGCGACTACGGCTGCGGCGGCTTGTCCATAACGGTGAATAGATGAAGAGGGGTTGGCAAAGGCATGTTTGCTATCGAGTAGGTCGATCATGCGTGCCAACACTTCGGGGGCGACAGCGGTAGTCGCTGCCGTGTCAAAGTAAAGCGGTTTGTCAGGCTCATTCATGGCCGGCAATCTATCAAATTGGCTAGAGGAATTGCAGTCAAATCTGGAGTATGGCCAACCTGAATTCAAGCAGAAAATCGTAAAAGATCAGGAGCACGGCGCGGTCTTTCACCAGGCAAGCCACCGCCTTGAGATATTTGGCGCCGAAATCCCGCACGAAGCGGTCAAACGGTTTTTCCGCCTGAACTTGGGTTGCGGCCATCCGGGTTCGTACCATCGATGCGATTGCCTGGATTCTGACTCCAGGCAGGAGGGCCTTTGCCTCATCAGTGAGCATGGGCCCCATGTCTGCCCCGAAGCGCGGCCAAAGACATGAAAAATGCGTTGCCCATTCTCCACCCGATCCCCCCTCCCGGAAGGGAGCATCTGGCGTGTTATCCCAACATCCAGGGCATCTCAAGGGGTTTATGGAACATTCGGGTGGCTTGCGCCAAACGGGAAATCCGCTCGGCGGGCCGCAGGCGAATCCGTCAAAACGAGGGTTTTTGCAGCGCGGAAGAGGCCGCGTCCAGGTCCTCGTGGCAGCGATGCACCCATTCCTCGCCCCAGAAGAAATTGCAGCTGGTCTCCGCGCGCAACAAGCGCCATTGGGCTTCCAATATCGCATGCCACTCGTCAGGGTCGTGCTGTTCGATGGCGATGGCCTTGCCGCGCGCCGCATTCACCACCGCGCTGACCTCGCTCACCCGCGCCAGGGCTTGTTTTTGCGCCTGGGAGCCGGTCCACTGGATGAACCCTTTGCCATGATGCCAGCCGGTGTTCCAAGCGCCGGCATTCACCACCACCTCGCCGTGAGCGCCGTACTGGTCCAGATAATCGCCGATGAAAGTCGGCCGGATCGAGCCGCCTTCCCTTGCCTGATCCATCAAGGTGCGATAGAAGCAGTTCCAGAAATTGCTGCCCTCGTTGACGTTACGGAACCAACCCCCATTCTCGCCATCGGTGGCCGTCGTCACCAAGGGCTCGAAATTGCACCATTTCGTTCTCTCCGCCACTTCGTGCTGGAACCAACCGAATTCCATGCCGGCTTCCTGAGCGTCGGAAAGATCGCGGTCGCGCACGATGACGATGATTTCCGCCTCCCCGTGGCGCGCGATGTGCGGGCGGTAACGCAGTTCTTCCCAACGCATGGACGACACCGGCTCGACATGCTCGCAGTCGACGATGACATAGCGATACCCCATCCGCGCGAGGTACGGGATCATCTCCATGCAAAATCCCATCTCCGGCGGCCAGAAGCCGTCGAAATTCTCCCGCCAAAACAGATGCCGCCCGATGCTGCGCCAGCGCGCCAGATGTTCCTCCCAATCGGCTTCGGGAATCAGCGGAAACACCGGATGGTAATAACCGGTGCCCAGGATCTTGATGATGTCGCGGTTCTGCCAATGCCACAGCATCGAGCCGCAATCCACCGATCCATAGACCCGCTCCTGAAATTCCGGATCGGACAAGGTTTCCAATAACGTCCCGGAAAGTGACAGATGCACCCTCCCCACGTCCTCGTAACCCCACAGGGACCTGGCTATGCGATCGTAAGCGAAGAGGATCTCCTTCGCTTCCCAATCATGCTCGGCCAACAAATGCTCCAGGTTGCCCGGCGGTTGATGCAGGTTCAAGATAAGGGCGTGGTGTATGGTGGTCATGTTTGCTCCTTATGGGTTAGGTGTCTATCTACTTTATTCGCAAAGGAGGGCTTATGCCAATGGGTGCAAGAAAGGTTTGCCATCCTGGCATCGTTGACAGTATGCTTTTTCGCAAGTCATCAGGAATAACCCCATGTCAAATCCGGACTTCCTCATTCGGCCCTTGAGCCGAGACGAACTCGACACCGTGTTTCAATGGTCTGCCTTGGAGGGTTGGAACCCTGGCCTGCAGGATGGCGACAGTTTTCATGCGGCGGATCCTGCTGGTTTTCTGGGGGGATTTCTGCAGGGTGAACTGATCGGTTCGGTGTCCGCCGTGGCTTATGGCGAATCCTACGGTTTCATCGGATTGTATATCGTCAAACCGGATTACCGTGGCCAGGGCTATGGCATCCGCCTTTTCAAGGCGGCGCTGGGTCGTCTGGGCGATAGGGTCATCGGACTGGATGGTGTGGTGGCGCGCCAGGCAGACTATGCCCGCTCCGGTTTTCGGGCCGTTTATCGCCACCTGCGCTTCGCCGGCTTGACGCAAGAAGGCGTCCCTAGTCCCAGCGGGATCATCCCCTTGGCGCAACTCCCTTTCACCGAGGTACTGCGCTATGACAAGAACCTTGTCCCGGCGCCGAGGCGAGCTTTACTGGAAACCTGGATCGACCGGCCCCAAACCTCGGCCTTGGGCCGGGTCCGGGACGGCCGTTTGATCGGTTATGGCGTCATCCGCCCCGCTCTTGCCGGCTATCGGATCGGCCCTTTGTTTGCCGATGACGAGGAAGGCGCCGGGCAATTGTTCCTGGCCCTGCACAACAGCGTCGAGACCGGCGCGCAAATATTCCTGGATGCTCCGGAAATCAACCCGGCTGCGCTACGGTTAGCCCAAAAATACGGGATGGCAATGGTTTTCGAGACCGCCCGCATGTACAAGGGCGAGGCGCCGGCTTTGCCGGTCGAGCGAATCTACGGGGTGACGACCCTGGAGCTCGGCTGATGCCAGGGCTAGGCTTCGGTTGAAGGAGGGTGCCGACTCTGGTAGTCTCGAAGCCGATTCACCTTTGAAAACGATTAGCCCCATGAAATTCGCAATTTTCGCCGCCACCCTCCTCACCGGTCTTTCCACCGCCACATATGCCAATCATCATGCCGAACGCCCCAGCCAGGGCTACCCGAGCGCGATCGCCGAAAAACTGGGCGGTGGTGTGGTCAACGCCGCAACCGGCTGGGTGGAAATTCCTCACACCCTGTACGCCGCTTCCAATCAAGACGGCCCGGCCCTGGGACTGACGCTGGGCTTCTTCAAGGGCGTCGTCCATACCCTGGGCAGAAGCCTCAACGGCGTGATGGATATCGTGACTTTCCCCATCCCCTCCAAGCCCATGATCAATCCCCATTTCGTGTGGGAGAACTTCGAGCGGGAAACCTCGTACAACAGCACCTGGGAACTGTACAACACCCGCTGACCGAAGCTGTCGAGGTAATACGCCATGAGCCAGGCAAGCCCCCTACCGCGTCATCGCGCTCACATCGCCAGCCTGACACCGGGGCGCATCCGTTTCAAGCTTCACCCGCATAGCCGGAATGAACAAACCATGAAGGGGATTCAAAGGAATCTGGAAACCCGTGAAGGCGTGCACGATGTTCGCATCAACCCGGCGAACGGAAGCGTGACCATGAAATATGATCGTGGGCACCACAGCGCCGCCGGGATCATGAAACTGCTGGAGGATGTCGATGTGCTGGTGGAATCGATCGGGCATCTGCCAAGCGTGGATGAACACGAGCCAAACGGTGATAGTCGCCAGGAATCGATCGGATTCCTGGCGGCGGTGGAGGATCTGAACCGGCGCATCCAATCGGCCACGGGCATCCCGCTGAATCTGAAGCTGATTCTCCCCCTCAGCTTCGTCGGCGCAGGGCTTTGGTCGATAGGCAGGCGGGGGCTGATGATCGAAAGCGTGCCGGGATGGCTGTTTCTCTGGTTTGCTTTCGACATGTTCGTGAAACTCCACCCCATCGTTCCGGGAAAACCTAAAATCGACCTGGACAAAACCCGAAGCTGAACCGTGCAAATCATCCAACGCGCCATCGCCATCGAAACGAATTGCACGATCAGCTCGGTCTGGGCGCGCCCCGAAAGCTACCGTCCGGGCAAGGACGGCGCACTGATCCTGGCCCACGGGGCCGGTAACGGCATGGATCATCCCTTCCTCAGCCATGTCCATCTCGCCCTGGCCGAAGCCGGTTTGCTGACGGTGAAATTCAATTTCCCGTACATGGAGTCGGGCCGCAAGGCTCCCGATCGGGCGCCGCTACTCGAGAAAACCTTCCGCTCGGTAATTGAAGCGGTGCGCTCCGACCCGGAGTTGGCCCCCGGACATCTCTATCTCGGCGGCAAGAGCATGGGCGGGCGGATCGCCACGCTGGCGGCGGCTCACGGCGAAACCTGCCGGGGCCTGGTCATGCTCGGTTATCCCCTGCATCCTGCCGGTAAACAGGCCAAGCTGAGGGTCGAACATTGGCCCAAGATCCCATGCCCGTTACTGTTCATCCAGGGTTCGCGCGACGCCTTGTGCGATCCGGAACTACTGAAAGCCGAACTCGTCCGCCTGAGCGTTCGGGTCGAGCTGCACGAGATTCCGGGAGGGGATCATTCCTTCAAGCTTCCCAAAGCCATGGGGAGAAGCGAGGAGGAAGTCTGGGATGAAATCGTGGCCACCCTCCGTCACTGGTTGGCAGAATCCGATTAGCGTTTGTAAGGAAGCTCAAAGGCAGCCCGGCGGCTTGGGGAGCCCGGCGATGAGGCAGGCATAGCGCACCGGGCTGTCCGGGAACAAGCCGTGCAGGTAACGGGAATTGCCCTTCTCCTCGCCGAATCGCTTCTGCACCGCCTTGACGAACAGGCGGGCATTGGGCAGATGATTGAAGCGGAAGTAGTAATCGCGGAGGAAATACAGGATTTCCCAATGCTGTTCGGTCAGGGCGATATTCGAACGGGCCGCCAATTCCTCGGCCACGGCTTCATTCCAGTCGGAAGCCTTCACCAGAAAACCGCTTTCGGTGATTTCCACCACCCCACCCACTGTCACCATTCCTGATATCCGCTCGAAGACAGGTCCAGCCCCTCCGGAAGGGCATCCATTCGCACCACCCCGGTCCGGATCGAGCCATCGGGATACAGATCGATCCAGCGGTAGCCCTGCGGCACCGCATCCAAAGCGAAATCCGCGCTGCCCTGCTTGAACTGGAAACAGGTGGAAGGACAACCGAGCAGGAGCAGCTCGTTGTGCGTCACCTCCATGGCTTGGTGGATATGGCCGTAGACCACCGCCTTGACGCGGGGAAAGCGCTCGATGAGGGCGAAGAACGCCTCGGCGTTGCTCAAGGTCATGGTATCCAGCCATTCGGTGCCGGTAGGCAAGGGTGAATGATGGAGACAGACCAGGGCATGGCGCTCGGGCTGTTCCAACAGTTTGGCCTCGAGGATCGCCAGTTGGGCTTCGGCCAGGAAACCGCCGGGGTCGTCGGGGAGCGTGCTGTCGAGACAGACGATCTGCCAGCCGTCCAGCAGGATTTGCGCCGGGTAGGCGATGTTGTCTCCGGCCAATGCTGTCCGGATCAAATCGGATTGGTCGTGATTTCCCGGCAGGCAATAACAGGGGACGGGCAGCATTTCCAGGCGCTTCTTCAAGCGGGTATAGGTAGCGACGCCGGGTTCCTGGACCAGATCGCCGGTCATCAGGATCAGGTCAGTCTGGGGGTGATTGCGCCAGGCAAGGTCGATGACCTGGAGCAGGCTCTGCTCCGTGCTGATTCCCATCATGGTCTGCAGGGGATCGGCAAGCAGATGGAAATCGGTGATCTGGATGATGCGGATGGGCTTGTCGACTGGGCCGGGCTCGTTCATGCTGATTTCAGTCCTTTGTTGATCTGGGTGGATGATCAATAGCCGATCAATCAGGAATCGGCTATTGTCTTGACCAGGATTTTGGAATTGCGCTGATGGTTGTATTGGGCTTGGCGTGAAAGCGGCAGATCGGCGATGCCTGCCGGTTCGTAGCCATGTTCGCGAAACCAGTGAGTGGTTTGAGTGGTGAGCACGAACAGTTTCTTCAACCCCAAGTTCAAGGCCTTCGCCTCCAAATACTCCATCAGCCTCTCGCCACGCCGATCACCGCGATAATCCGGGTGCAGGGCCAGGCAGGCCAACTCCCCCATGGCTTCTTGCGGAAAAACATGCAGGGCGGCACAACCGAGGATGGCGCCGTCCCGTTCGATCACGCTGAAATCGTCGATTTCCATCTCCAGGAATTCGCGGGAGCGCTTCGTCAGCACCCCCATCTCCTCCAGGGGTTTGATCAGTTCCAGTATTCCGCCCACGTCCCCAATGTCGGCCTGGCGCATTTCCTCGAAGGGCGACAGGCTGACCAGGGTCCCCACGCCGTCACGGGTAAAAAGCTCTAGCAACAGGGTTCCGTCGATTCGCCGGTTGAGCAGATGCGCCCGTTGGACCCCGCGCCGGCAAGCGACCACGGCGGCCTTGAGATGGGGTATCACCTCGTCGGCCAGGGCATTCTCCGTTTCCAGCAACCCATCCGCTTCACGGGTGGTGAGTTGGCGTAACGGATTCGAGTCGAGGAGGTTGACGCAATCCTGCTCGGTCAGCAACAGCAGTTTGTCGGCATGTAAGGCGATGGCTGCGGCGGTGGCCACTTCCTCGGCGCTCAGGTTGAAGACTTCCCCGGTGGGAGAATAGCCGATGGGAGAAAGCAGCACCACGTCACCCTGATCGAGCTTGCTGCGGATGCCTTCTTCGTCGACCCGGCGCACCTTGCCGGTATGGCCGAAATCCACCCCGTCGTGGACCCCCAAAGGCTTGGCGATGACGAAATTGCCGGTGGCGACGCGAATCCTCGCGCCGGCCATGGGCGAATTGGCCAGGCCCATGGATAACAGCGCTTCGATCTCCACCCGCACCGTGCCGACCGCTTCCTTCACGCATTCCAGCGCGGTGGCATCGGTGACGCGCAAGCCGTTGACATAGCGCAGTTGCGAACCTCGCGCCTGCAGACGCTGCTCCACCTGGGGACGGGCCCCATGGACCAGCACCAACCTGATTCCCACGCCGTTGAGCAGGGCAAAATCATGCACCAGCGACGAGAACAGGCCATCCGCCAACGCCTCGCCGCCAAAGGACACGACGAAAGTACGCCCGCGATGCGCGTGGATATAAGGCGAGGAATCCCTGAACCAGCGGACGAAGGCGGAATGCCGGGAAGCTTCGCTCATCAATCGTCTTCGGGAGGCCGTCCGGGTCCAGGCCCGCGACGTGGGTCATCTTCGCGCTCCCAGCGCTGAGCATTGGGTGGAGGCGGGGAGCGGCGATCGTCGCGGTTGTAATAATCCGGTCGTGGTGGCCTTTGCCGGTCGTCACGGTTGTAACGATCGGGTGGGGGAGGCCGCTGCGACCTGTCTGGGCCTTCGTAACGATCGCCCGGCCCTGGGCTATAGCCCGGGCCATCGGGATGACGGGGATAGGGGCCCGGCCCGACACATCCCACCAAAGCGGTCGCCGCCAAAGCCAAGCTGATTTTCTTCAAGGTTTTCATCTCGTTATTGATACCCTGTTGTGTGCTGATGGTGATCTCGCGATCCCGTTTTAGGCCGCAACGACTCGTGAGTGAAAGCGAAAATGCGCAAAATTATAAACCGATTCCTCTCCTGACTATTGTGATTTATTTACCCATGGGTGTGATTCTAGTGAGGCCTATTGAATCCCATAGGGTGCATCATTTTGAATCACATCCTTCATTCATACCAGGGTTGATCCATTCCGTCACGGTGTTCAAAAGACCTCAACAGGTTTCCATATATTCGATTCGTAACTGTACGCTACGGTTATCGCGAAATTCGTTCACATCCAGCTTGTAAGCCAGCTTCAGGCGGCGGCAGCCCAGCCAGCGATCCGGGTCATCGACGAAGAAAGCGATGCCGTCGATCATGCGTTGTTGATCCCGGGTTTTCAGCACCAGCTTGAGATGCTTCTCGCCGACGATGCGGGTTTGCACCACCTCGAACTCGCCGTCGAACAGCGGTTCAGGAAACCCTTGGCCCCAGGGACCCGCCTGCTGCAACAATTCGGCGCTTTCCAGCCGCATTTCCTCAGGGCTCAGCTCGCCGTCGCTATGAACGGCATGATCCAAATCCAAACCCACCAGATGTTTGCGCACCTCGGCGTCGAAGATTTCGGCGAAAGCGGGAAAATCGTCCTGCTCCAAACTGAGGCCAGCGGCCATGGCATGGCCTCCGAATCGGCTCAGCAGCGAAGGATGACCGGCTGCGATGTCGCTGAGCAGGTCACGGATATGGACGCCGGGGATGGAGCGGGCTGAGCCTTTGATCTCGCCGTCGCCGGCAGGAGCAAAAGCGATCACGGGGCGGTGCGTGCGATCCTTGATGCGGGAAGCGAGGATGCCGATGACTCCCTGATGCCAGGAAGGATCGAATAGGCAGAAACCGGCCCGATCCTGCGTTCGCGGCCCGGTATCCCAATGGTCGAGGAAAGCATAGGCGTCCTGCTTCATCTGTTCCTCGATCGTCCTGCGCTCGCGGTTCAGTTGATCCAGCCTGGCCGCCAGGCCACGGGCTTGTTCGGCGCTTTCGCTGAGCAAGCACTGGATACCCAGGCCCATGTCCTCCAGCCTGCCGGCGGCATTGAGCCTGGGAGCGGCGACGAAACCCAGATCGGTGGCGGCAATGGCCGCGGATTTGCGTCCGGCCACTTCGATCAAGGCGACGATGCCCGGTCGACCCTGGCCTTGACGGATGCGCTGCAACCCCTGGTGCACCAGGATGCGATTGACCCGATCCAGTGTCACCACGTCGGCCACCGTGCCCAGCGCCACCAGATCCAGCCACTGTCCCAGATTGGGCTCGGCGATGCCGGATCGGGTGAACCAGTCCTTTTCGCGCAATCGCATTCTCAACGCCATCAGTACGTAGAACATGACGCCCACCCCCGCCAGAAACTTGCTGGGAAATTCATCACCCGGCAGATTGGGATTGACGATGGCGTCGGCCTGCGGCAATTGGGCGCCAGGCAGATGGTGATCGGTGACTAGCACCTTGATTCCCAGGTTCTTGGCAACCATGACGCCTTCGATGCTGGAGATGCCGTTGTCCACGGTGATCAGCACATCGGGCTTTTGCCGGGCGGCGACTGCGACGATCTCGGGGGTCAGGCCATAGCCATATTCGAAACGGTTGGGGACGATATAGGAGACCTTCTCCGCCCCCATCGCTTTCAAGCCCAGCATGCCCACGGCGCAACTGGTGGCCCCGTCGGCGTCGAAATCGGCGACGATGAGAATGTGGCTTTGGCTCTGGATGGCCTGGAGCAGATGATCGACCAGGTTTTCCATTCCCGACAGCAACCAGGGCGAGGGCAGCTTGGCCAGGGTGCGGTCCAACTCCCCAGCTTCGGTCAGATTTCGCGCCAGATAGATACGGCGCAGCAGGGGAGGCAGATCAGGGAAATGCCCCTCCTGGGTCTGGGTGGGACGGCGGATGATTTTTTTCTGTAGGGGGTGATAAGGCATCGTGTGGTGAACGGTTTCAGGAACTGGCCATGACGGGTGAGAAATCCATCGGGTTCGACGAATGCGGATTTGGCCTATCCAGGCATATCGAGCGGCCAGCGGTCTTCGGAAAGCCGCAGCCGACTCTTGGAGAGTTCCTTTCGACGGTTCAACAATCGCTGCCTACGCTCGAATAGCCTCGTCGTCTTTCCCTCTGGAAAGTGCCTCATCTAATCGAATATTTTTCAACAAAATCAATCGCTAACCCCTATTTCACGCAAGTGTTCCTATTCCATCCTCGTCGCTCCCCCAGATGCATGGAAGGGGGAAGGAGTGTTCTGCGCTTTGAGACATATAGATTCGGGGGCAGGTTTTTTTGAAAAACAGTTTGAACAAATTCGCTGCATGAGCGGAATAACGGGGCAGGGAGCGGTAGAAAAGCTCCCTACATCCGAAACCACTGTGTCAGGAGATGGCATCGTGAAAATCGAGTCTCTCCGTTCGACCATCAACTCGTGAGGAAGTTACCATGAATACCCATCGTTCAACGGCCTGGATTATCCGCCTATTAGGCGTTTCCGCTCTGCACTTTGCGCTGGCCGGCTCCGCATTCGCGCAGTCCACGGTTCCTATCAAATCCGTGCCGGGCTTCGGTCCGGGGATCGCCGGTCGTATCAGCGAGGGGCCGATCGCTCCGGTCTGTACCCCTGAACTACCTTGCACACAACCCTTTTCGGGCGCGCGCTTGCTATTTCTCGATCCCACGACTGACGAGGTCGTTGGTGAAGCGAACAGCAATAAATCGGGGAATTTTATCGTCAGCGTCCCGCAGGGTGACTACCGGGTGCGCGTTCAAGTGATCGATTTCCCCCGCTGCCCGGAACAGCTTGTCAGCGTCGGTGCACGGACTTTTTCCATGATCCACATCGACTGTGATACGCGGATCCGCTGATACCGATTCCTGATTCGATTCAAAGGGCTGAAAGCTCTCGCCATGACAGCCCGATAACCCGCGCATCCCGCGTGAAAGGAGAACATCATGAAAAACCGCAATACACGACAAAATCAAACCTCGCGTCGCATCCTGTCCATCGTCTGCACCGCCGCTCTGGCCGGTTCGCTCTCGCTGTCGGCCCGCGCCGATCATGTCACCCCCCCACCCGTGCCCGCCAGTATTCAAGTGCCTGCAGGCAATAAGGCTTTCCTCAAAGCTCATGCTTTCGGCACCCAGGACTATGTCTGCCTGCCGTCGGGAACCGGCTTTGCCTGGACCTTCTTCGGGCCGCAGGCCACTTTGTTCAACCGCCATGACCAACAGGTCATCACCCATTTCCTCAGCCCCAACCCGTTTGAAAGCAATACGCCTCGCGTCACTTGGCAGCATTCGCGGGACACGAGCACCGTCTGGGCCAAGGTGACTGCCTCTTCCTCCGACCCGGCCTTCGTGGCGCCGGGTGCGGTTCCCTGGCTCCTGGTCCAGGCGGTGGGAACTCAAGACGGGCCAACCGGCGGCAACACGCTGACACCGACCACCTTCATCCAGCGGCTGAATACCGCGGGAGGATCCGCGCCCCAGACTGGCTGTGCCGAGTCGGCGGATGTCGGCAAGAAAGTGTTGGTGTCTTATACGGCCGACTATTTCTTCTACAAACCCGCCGGAAGCCGACACTAAGACGGCGCAGGGATCGCTGGAAGGGTGGGGGAACCGGATGGCCATCCGGTTCTCCTCATCGGTCTCTGATAGGCGCACTCACGGGCTGCTTTCATTAGCATCCATCGTTACCATCATAGGGGAACGAACAGGAAGGGCCCGCCACCGCTGTCGCCTTAGCCCGCACAACCGATCGTGGGGACACCGATGATGCCCATCAGGGGTTGGTCAATATCACGCTGATACGAGATTAAAGCCAGGGAGTCGAAAGCGGATTCGGCCCAAAGTTTCATGATCTCTCCATATTCCCTGGAATGGCGATCTCGCCGCTTGCGATTTTTTGCAGGACCAAGGGGAAGATTTCATGCTCTTTGGTCAGGACGCGGGCGGCGAGGGTTTGCGGGGTATCGTCGGGCAGGACCGGGACCCTGGCCTGGGCGATGACGGGGCCAGCATCATATTCCTCGCTCACCCAGTGTACGGAGGCCCCGCTTTCCTTCTCGCCGGCGGCCAACACGGCCTCGTGGACATGCCTCCCGTACATGCCCTGGCCACCGAATTTGGGCAGTAGGGCGGGGTGGACGTTCAGGATCGCCCCGGCATAGCGGGACAGGGCTTGCGGCCCGAGCTTCTTCATGTAGCCGGCCAGGACGACGATGTCCACGCCATGGCGGAGCAGGGCGTCGAGTATGGCGCGGTCCAGCGCTTCGGGATCAGGGTGGGTCTTGGCGCTCAGGTGATAATGGGGGATGGATTCCTGCTCGGCCCTGATCAAAGCGCCGCAGTCGCCATTGTTGCTGATGACCACGGCGGGCGTGGCCTGTAAGGCGCCGGATTTGCAGGCGTCGATGATGGCTTGCATATTGCTCCCATTATGGGAAGCGAGAAAACCGAGTTTCATGGCTGTCCACTTTCCTGCCGGCGGCGTTGGATGGCTTCCATGGCTTCGAGCTGCTTTGGGGTGGCTTCGCCCTGATAGCGTTCCTTCCACTGGACATAAGGCATGCCGTAGACGATTTCCTGGGCGCCGGCATAATCGAGTTCCAAACCCCGCTCCTTGGCTGCTTCGGCATACCACTTGGCCAGACAGTTGCGGCAGAAACTCGCCAGGATCATCAAGTCGATGTTCTGCACCTCGGTGTGTTCTTGCAAATGGTTCAGTAGGCGGCGAAAAACCGCCGCTTCCAGTTCTATGTGGGTTGATTCATTCATGGAATTCTCGGTGATATGATCGGTTTGCGTTTTCCGTCAGGTGAGGGTGCGATTCAAAACTGATGCCTGTCGAATCTCGCGGGGAGGGCAAGGGGTTTGCGAGACACGCCGTGAATACGGTCCTGTAGGCTCGGCGATGGCTTCCTGCCATCGACGGTCTCGCAATCCCCTTGCTCTCCCCGCGGCTGCATCACTTTGAATCACGCCCATCAGGTGAATATTCACATGGGGAGGGGTAAAATATTTTGTATCATAGCTCATGACGTGACAACGCGGGCTTTGGGACTACCCCGGTTCCCACGCTTCGCCACGATTTCAAACCTATTTCATCGCCAATCTCATGAAACTGCTTTTCGATTTTTTCCCCATACTGCTGTTTTTCCTTGCCTATAAGTTTTACGACATCTATGCAGCCACGGCGGTGGCCATCGCCGCCAGTGTCCTCCAGGTCGGCTATTCCTGGTTCAAGAACCGCAAACTGGAGCCCATGCACCTGGTGACCCTGGCGATCATCGGAGTGTTCGGCGGTTTGACCCTGTATTTGCAGGATGAGCTGTTCATCAAGTGGAAGCCCACGGTCATCAACTGGTTGTTCGGCGTGGTGTTCCTGGCGAGTCAGTGGTGGGGCGAGAAGACCATGATCGAACGCATGATGAGCGCCAACCTGACGCTGCCGACCGAGATCTGGCGCAGGTTGAATCTGAGTTGGACCCTGTTTTTCTTCGTCCTGGGTGGGGCAAACTTGTTCGTCATGTACAGTTTCGACACGGCGACCTGGGTTAACTTCAAGCTGTTCGGCATGTTAGGCTTGACCTTCCTGTTCGTGATCCTGCAATCGTTCTATCTGTCGCGCTACCTGCCTGCCCCCACCGAGGAGTGAAATGTGCTTTACGCCATCATCTGTGAAGATCATCCCGAGAGCCTGGAGTTGCGCAAGCAGGCCCGCCCGGCCCACCTGGACCGGCTTGCGGCCTTGCAAAACGAAGGCCGTTTGTTGATTGCCGGTCCCCATCCTGCGGTGGACGCCGAAGATCCGGGAGCCGCCGGATTCACCGGCAGCCTGATCGTGGCCGAGTTCCCCGATCTGCAAACCGCTCAGGCATGGGCCGAAGCCGACCCTTACCATCATGCCGGGGTCTATGCCCGGGCCGTCGTCAAGCCATTCAAGAAGGTATTTCCACAATGAATCCACGGGTTGAAGAAATTCGCCGTCGTCTAGCAGAAGCTTTTGAGCCGACCGTGCTGGACATCCAGGACGATAGCCAGAGCCATGCCGGCCATGCCGGTGCCGCCGAAAGCGGGGGCGGCCATTTTTATGCGACAATTGTCGCTAGCGCTTTTGAAGGCAAGACGCTGGTCCGACGCCATCAATCGGTCTACGAGGCGTTGGGAGAGATGATGCGGGCGGATATCCATGCACTCAGCATCAAGGCCTTCACACCCGCCGAATATCAACTATCGACACACCAGGAATAGGAATGAATAAAAAGTCATTAACCGCCGCGGCCGTCGCCAGCCTTCTGTTGTTTGGAGGCTGTGACAAAAAAGCCAACAATGAAACCCCGATCAAACCCACTTCCGGCACCCCACCCTTGTCGGCTAATTCGCCTGCGGCTCCCCCCGCGGCATCGGCACCTCCTGCCACTCCCGCAGTCAAGCCGACGCCGGAGAACACCGTCGCCATCGTCAACGGCAAGCCGATCAGCCGGAGTACGGTGCAGGCGGTGATGGCCGAGTTGACCCAGCGCAGCGGCGGCCATGGCGGCGTTCCGGAAGAGAAAATCGTCGACGGCTTGATTGCCCGGGAATTGCTGAAACAGGAAGCGGAGAAACAGAACCTGGCCAGCGATCCCGAGGTCGCCGCCAAGATCGAAAATGCTACTCGGGACGCTTTGGTTCAGGCGGAGGTGGAAAACTTGCGCAAGACCATCGTCGTTCCCGACGAAGAACTCAAGGCCGAATACGACAAGCGCATCGTGGCGGCGAAGCAGACCGAATTCAAGGCCCGCCATATCCTGCTCGAAACCGAGCAGGCCGCCAAGGATGTCTTGGCCAAGCTGCAAAAGGGGCAAAAGTTCGAGGACCTGGCGAAGAAACTCTCGAAAGATCCCAGCGCCAAACAGAATGCAGGCGATTTGGGCTGGTTCAATCCTCAGCAGATGGTTCCCGAATTCTCCCAAGCCCTGGCCGGCCTGAAAAATGGAGAAACCACCCAGGCGCCGGTGAAGAGCCAATTCGGCTGGCATGTCATCCAGCGTCAGGATTCCCGTGAGCAAGAGCCGCCACCTTTCGACTCCGTCAAGGAGCAGCTTCGCAACATGCTGGTGGGACAGAAACTGCAGAAGCATGTGGAGGATCTGAAGGCCAGCGCCAAAATCGAGCATCTGACACCGCCGGCTCCGCCCAAGGCTGAGGAAGCACCCGCGGGAGCTCCGGCGGAAGGCGGAGAGCCCAAAGCCCCACCCGCTCCGGAAGAGGATAAGTCCCAGGCGCCGCAGGCCGAACCGTCCGAGCAGCCGGCTCCAGCAGCCCCTGCCCCGGTAGCCCCGACTCCTCCTGCTCCGGCAAAATAAGCCTCCTTCATTCGTGACATAGTCGCGTTCCCTGGCGCCAGGCACTGGCGAAGGGAACGCGTTTTTGTGGCGCCTGCGCAAGGAGGCGTTACGCCGAGTGTTACCCATCCCTTCCGCATCCCCTGTTTCGATGAACGCAGTGGAAACCCGAAAACTTTTAAATCACAACCAGGATCGATCAATGAATAAAACCTATCTCATCGGTTTGGCGGTCACCGGCGCGTTTTTGTTGAACGCGTGCGGCACGACCGGCAAAGCCGGTCCCGATGCCGCTTATGTCGTCACGGCGGAAAATACGGCGGCAACCGTCAACGGCAAACCCATCAGCAAGGCGGGAATACAGATGCTGATTGCCGAAATGGGCCATCAGAAAAAGGGGCAGGCCATGCCGGAAGAGAAGGTCATGGACGAAATGATTTCCCATGAACTGCTGAGCCAGGAAGCCGAACGCTTGCGTTTGGGCAAGGAACCGGCCGCCGCCGCCCGCCTCGAGAACGCCCAGCGGATGGTGCTTTCCCACCTGGCGGTGGAGTCTTATGTCAAGACCCTCAACTTCTCCGATGCCGATCTGAAGAAGGAATACGATGCCCGGATCGGTGATATGAAGCTCACCGAGTTGAAGGCGCGGCACATCCTGGTGGATGACCAGGAAACCGCCAAGGAACTGCTGGTCAAATTGGGCAAGGGAGCGAAATTCGAGGAATTGGCCAAGAAATATTCGAAAGATTCCGCCAGCAAGGACAAGGGAGGGGAACTGGGTTGGTTCAATCCCCAACAAATGGTGGCCGAATTCGCCCAGGCCGTTTCCAGCCTGAAAAACGGCGAGGTCGCCCACGAACCTTTGCACACCCAGTTCGGTTGGCATGTGGTTCAGCGTGAGGATTCCCGTATCTCGCCGCCGCCGTCGTTCGATGAGGTCAAGGAGCAGATACGCTCCGTGTTGAGGACCAAAAAGCTCCAGGATCACATCGAGGAACTGCGTAAAAGCGCCAAGATCGAGCGATTCGGCAAGGTGAGCAAGGAAAAAGAGTGAGTTGAATCCGCCGGGGGCGTCTCTTCGCCCCCAGGTCATGGGAGGGTAGTGGGTTGCGTCCCAGGCCGTGGTTTTCGTTCTTGACCGGTGAGTTAAGACAGTTCCACGGTAGAATTCCCAAAGATGCGGAATGCTGTGAGTCGAGCCTCATTCCGGGATTTTCAGGGCTTCTCGAATGATCGTTTCAATGTCCGGCCTTCGAGAGGAAATCACCTCGCCATCCGGTAAGTGCTTGTGGTGAGGAAAATTCGCCAGTTCCGGAAAGTGCGGGGTACTGTCATAGCGGAATATCAACCGGTTCTGCTCATCTTGGCAGTGATAGCGATAATCTAGATGGGCCCAGGTGCCGTCTGTAATGATCACGGCCTCATGGATTTCCAGCAAATACCCTTGCTCGGTGCGAAGGCGAATCCGCAAGTTGACTCGCTTAGGTGTCAGGATTTCTTCGGTATAGCGTTCCACATAAGCATGACCATAACTGAGAATGGCTTGCTCAACGCCATCCAGATAGGTTCTCAACGCGTCATGCAGCATGCTTCAACTTATCTTCCAGGTCTTGGCGCAGACTGAGATAATGACGGTAATCGTTCGCCCATTCAACCAGTTCCGCGTCATCCGATAGTCGCCCCTGACAGTATTGGTAAAAAAACTCTTCGGAGTTCATGTGCTGTTGCATTTCATGGAAGCTGAGCCGTTTCGTCAATGCGATCAGTGCATCCAAGGGGGATGAATATTCAATCGTTTGTTTTCGCATACTGACCTCTTTCCAAATGACGATATCATAGCGGTCTTGCCCAGGAGTGGGTATGATGGCGTAAGGTTCAATTCCGGGTCAGCCGTTCATAGTTTGCCTGGGTCAGGACATAGGTCGGGCTGGAGGAAATCGGGATGACCGCATTACCGCCGGCATCCACCGAGATGATCGAGGTCTGCCCCACCACATCCACGGCCAGCCAGGTTTCGGCCGGGGCTAGATGCAGCCGCCAGTCACCGATCGCCTCATCCGTCCGCCAGATCATGAACGTTTCGCCGAACCAGGCCGCCTGGAGGTTGGCGTCTTTGGCGTCGAACGCCTTGTAGGGCAAGCCGTCGATCAGGGCGGAGGCGGTGTACAGGGCGGCTTCGGCGGGCTTGTGCCCCATCGAGTAGTCCCAGATCCTGCCATAGGCCCAATCGTATTCGTGGCCCAGGCAGAAAGCCAGCCCCAGGTAGTCGCTGCGGCTGTTGACCCAGGCGATCATTTTCGCGGCCTGCTCCGCTTGCCAGCGGCGTCCGGTGAAACCGTGCATCGCTTTGGCCCCGGCCTCACCCAGCCAGAAAGGCAACACATTCTTTCGCCCCAGCTTCGAATAAGCCGCCAGTACGCCTCGTTCGTCCTCGCCGGGGCCGTTGCCGATGGGTTCTGCGAAACGGGGAGGATGTTGCGGATAGGCATGGACATCCCAGGCATCCTGGTAATGATCCAGACCGAGCTTCAATACCTCGACAAACCACTGCCCCGAACCGCCTGCTTCCGGATCGCCCGGCCGGACCAGGCTGCCGCCGACATAATGGGCATCGGCGCGCGAGCGGTGTATCTGCTGGTATTCCCACTGGGCCCGTTGCACCCAGTGAGCGGGATCGCGCAGCTTTTGCCATTCGGCTTCCCGGCGGATGTCGATTTCATTGGTCGATTTGAAGAAGCGGGTGAACGGGGCGGCTGCCTCGATGAAATTCCGGCCCTGTTCCGGATCGTCATTGAGCCAAGTGCTGTCACCCGAGGAGTCGGCGAACAGGATCAAACCGAGTTGTTTCGCGCGCTCCCATTTCGAGCGGTACTGCGGATCGAAGCCCGGATAGGAACCATAGCTCTTATAGATACCGATCCGTTGCAACCAGGAGAAGTATCCGCCTTCCTGGCGGAAACTCTTGTCACCGTCGGCAAGGGCATAGTAGTCGTTGTTCCAGAGCTTCTTCTGGTCCAGCCGGCTTTTTTGCTCCAAGTTTCCCCGCGCCACGGAGAAACCGTCGGCGGGGTAGTTCATGATCGGTTTGCCTTCGGGAGTGAGCAGAGAGGCGTAGACCGCGTAATAGCCGGACTGCGGGGCTTTGCCGAAGTCGACTTCGATTTCGCCCGGGAACAGTCCCGCCACTTCCCGCGCCGCGACCTCGACGCCGTGGTAGTCGACCAGGCGCAGGCGCAGTGTGGCTTTGAACCGGGGCAGCGGCGTCTCCAGGCTGGATTCTTCCAGGATCGGATGCCAGCGCAGATCCACTCGCAAGGCAAGCGGATCGCCCGGTTGCGGCAGATTGGCCGGCGCGTCCA
>JAQTSI010000334.1 GCA_028711365.1 Methylococcaceae bacterium | reverse complement strand
CCCGGGTGCCCGGAGTTCGCTTTCTGGACCGCGTCCATGCTCAGAGCGCGTACCGCGTTGGCAAGTTCTCGGCGTGAGGGCATGTTCTTTCTCCTTAGCTTTATATTTTTGAAAACAATGTTTTAGATGACCGACACCGAACCGGGGGCAATCACGGCGTCGCGGTATTGGAATGATTCGGCAGGAAACGAGGCCGTCGCTCGGCTGATACGACGGCCCCGCCCATCACCTCATGCGGCTTCCAGATGGACCAGGCGGTCGGCCAGCAGTTTTTCCAGCTGCTCCAGCGCCTTGGTGAAGCCTTCGATGCCTTCGGCCAGCTTGTCGTTGGCCATGCGGTTTTCGGTATGCATCTGGTCGAAGACATACTTGTTCACATGGATCTTCTCGATCGGGAAGTCGGCGGCCTTGGCAGGGTCCAGCTTGCGCGGCAATTCGGCCTGGGTGGATTGCAGTTCGGTCAACAAGGAAGGAGCAATGGTCAGCAGATCGCAACCGGCCAATTCGGTGATCTCGCCGATATTGCGGAAGCTCGCGCCCATCACTTCGGTCTGGTAGCCAAATTTTTTATAGTAATTGTAAATCTGGGTCACCGACAGGACGCCCGGATCTTCGTGCGGGGCATAGGAATCGCGGCCGGTATCCTTCTTGTACCAGTCGAGGATGCGGCCGACGAAAGGCGAGATCAGGGTGATACCGTTTTCGGCGCAGGCGATGGCCTGATGGATGCCGAACAGCAGGGTCAGATTGCAATGAATGCCTTCCTTCTCCAGCACGGCGGCAGCCTGAATGCCCTCCCAAGTGGCGGCGATCTTGATCAGGATGCGCTTCTTGGAAATGCCGGCGGCTTCATACTGCTTGATGACATCGCGCGCCTTATCGATGGTGCCTTCGGTGTCGTAGGAAAGACGGGCATCCACCTCGGTGGAAACGCGGCCTTCGATGATTTCGAGGATCTTCAGGCCGAAGGAGACGGCCAGACGGTCGAAAGCCAGATTCGCAACTTGAGCGGCCGAAGCATTCGCACCCAAGGTTTGGCGGGCGCCTTTCAGGGTATCATCGACGATGCCCTGATATTGTGGCATCTGGGCAGCGGCGGTAATGAGCGAGGGGTTGGTCGTCGCATCGCGGGGCTTGAACTTTTCGATAGCCTCGATATCCCCGGTATCGGCCACAACCACGGTTACTTCACGGAGTTGATCGAGTAGATTCTTTGACATAAATGACTCCAAATGTTCTAAGTATTGAAGGTGTCTGGCAAGCGCCGGGAACATCCGGGCTTCGATTGTTGCAGTTGGTTAAAGTTCTGCCGAAACCGCACCATTAGCGTGCTTTTCGCCCCACTACGGGATTCGCGGCGTAAGCATACATGCGGCGGATTCAACTCTCAAGCGCACCGAAGGAGACAGATGGCTGGATGGGATGGATTGCTAAGGAAAGCAAAAGAAAATGTCGATATTTTCTTTCGAAAGTGACGCCTGATGAAGGTTGGAGCGAGTGAATAGAGTCCACTCGCTCCTTCGACGCTACTCTAGGTTAGCGTGCCGGGTCCTCATCTCTTCCTCGGGAATTCCTTTCTCGTGGATGATATGCGAGATCGTGGCTTCCAGGAAAAACAACGTGGACAATTCGAACGTAGTGCCCATCGGCATGCCTACGACTTTCCCATACAGTTCCGGCGTTCCAACTTGGAACACCTTGTCGGACAAATCGCCAATGGTCGAGCTGCTCTTCGTGGTCAACAAAGCGATGCTGGCGCCCAATTCTTTGGCACGCTTGGTGAATGCGATCATCGTCTCGGTCTCGCCGGAACCCGAGATGACGATGAACAAGTCCCCCTTGCGGATGCTCGGGGTGACGATCTCACCAACAACAAAAACTTCGTAGCCACCATGCATCAGTCTCATCGCAAAAAACTTTGCGATCAAGCCCGAACGTCCCGCACCCGCGACGAATATCCGCGAGGCGTTATCAAGCAGTTGAGTCAATTGTTCATCATAGCTATCATCGGTGGCGGCAAGAATGCTTGAAATCTTCTCTATGATGACTTGCTGATGCATATTATGCAGCCTCGACCAGCTCGCGGATCTCACGTGCGGCGTCGGCAGGCGAAGCAGCACCGTAGATCGCGGCGCCGACGACGATGATGTTGGCACCGGCGCGGACGACTGACTGAACCGTCGATTGTTTGATTCCGCCGGCGACGGAGACTCTGACGTTCAAACCCAGCTTGGTAATGGCCTGCAGGTCAGCATAGGGAGTCTGACCGGCCGCCTGTGCGTCGAGACCGGTATGAACACCGATGATCTGGGCGCCCAGCTTGGCGGATTCTCTCGCGCAAGCAATCTTATCGGGAACGTTGATCAGATCGACCTGTGCTTCGGCGCCATGTGCATTCGCCGCTTTGACGACGCCGGCGATGGTCGGCAGGCCAGACACGCCGAGAACCGTACAAATATCGGCGCCCGCTGCGTAGAAAGGCGTTGCTTCGTACTCGCCTGCGTCCATGGTCTTGAGATCGACCAGCAGCAGCTTGTTGGGGAATTTTTTCTTCAGCTCTTTAACCAGGGCAACACCATTGTGCTTGATGCACGGGGTTCCGATTTCAAAAATATCAATGTAAGGGGCAGCAAGGGTAGCAAGCTTTAGGGTTTGGTTGACGTCTAAAGAATCTAATGCCAATTGAATTAATGGTCTTGCCATGAAACGTGCTCCGATTGTTTATAGTTGGTTACAAGCGCATGATGCATTCAGAAAATGCATTGTTTCTAAACTCTAAAGTACAAGAGGGACGGCTGTCAACACCACATTACGAGTGGATATAGCCGCCGACAACCCGCCAGTCACAAGCGCTGCGACAATCAACATACTGACACAGTGACTGCCACTGGCGGCAACGGAATGGCGCGATTGCCGCTACTCTTTATTTTGCCGACAAATCCTGGTTTTTCAGGTACCTGGCAACACCGGTCTCTGCGGACGATACTTTCGCAGGCAGGCTCTTCAAATACTTGGCAACGCCGGTTTCGGCTGCCGTGACTTTTTCAGGCAGGCTCTTCAGGTAGCGGGCAACCCCGGTTTCGGACGAAGCCAGTTTCGCAGGCAGGCTCTTCAAGTAGCGGGCGACACCGGTTTCGCCGGATGCGCCAGCCGATCCGCTGGAGAATACGGCAGCTTCGGCCGGGGCTGGTTGAGCCTTGGCCTTCGAACGCCTGGTGGTCCAGAACACGATTCCGGCCAGAGCGAGAATGACTAAAACGATCGGGTAATTCTCCATCGATGATTTCTCTTGTTGAGCAGGGGTAGGTTCGGGTTTGGTTGCCACGGCCTCCCGTTTGGCCGGTTCGGCCGATGCGGTTGGCTTTTTAGCCTGGCTGGCCGCTTGGCTCGGCGCAGACGGCGTCGCAGACTGTTTGTTCTTGGCGATGTAATCCGTATCCTGGTAAAGGATGACTGGTTCGACGTTTGCTGGATACTGTGGTTCTGCCCCCGCCAAGGGGCTGGCTATCAGCAACGCCGCAAATAAACTTTTCGGCAAATTATTCTTGTTCACGTCGTTCCCCTATGAGTCGTAAAGAAGCGGATGAAGACCACCCCTAGCGGGATGGGCAGGATGGCCGCCTGCTAGTATAAGGGCTCACATCGTCAAATGGAATATGGCGCAAACCGTTGCCGCCGCTGATTTCTCCTCCCTACCGCACGCTACCTTGGGCCTATTCGCCCATTCAGCCGAACTTGACGAAACGTCTGCCCTCGGTGCGCACGAAATCCTCGAAGGCGAGACTGATCCCGGATATTCTCTTGCCCGCACGATGGACGATGTACCATTGGCGCATGATCGGGAAAGACTCCACATCCAGAACGATCAGGCGGTGGTTTTCCAATTCCTGCTCCACCGTGTGGATCGAAACGATCCCCAAGCCCAAGCCCACCTCCACGCCTTGTTTGATGGCGCCATTGGTGTTCATTTCCATGCTGGAGTGAAAGCCGATCCCGCGTTCCGTCAGAAAGCGCTCGACCGAGGTGCGTGTGCCGGATCCCTGCTCACGCATCAGAAAAGTCTCGCTACACAGATCTACTAGACTGATGCCGCGTTTTTCCGCCAAAGGATGCCCTACCGGCGCGATGATCACCAGCGGATTGTCCATGAACGCCTCGGCGATCACATCGATTTCTTCGGGAGGCTGCCCCATCAGAAAGATATCGGCTTCATTGTCTTCCAATTGTTGCAACAGTCCCTTACGATTAGTCACTTTAAAGTTGACTTTGACTTTCGGGTAGCGCCGACAGAAGTCGGCCAGCAAACGGATGGCAAAATAATGCACCGTGCTCGCCACGGCGACGATCAGGCGGCCTCCATCCGCGCCTTTCAACTCTTCGATGAGTTGCTCGGCCTCATCCAACTGCCTGGAAATGGTCTTGCTGAGCCGGTACAGTTCCTCGCCGGCGCGGGTCAGGTAGATTTTCTTACCCAGCCGCTCGAACAGGGGAAGGCCGATAGCCTCCTCGAACTGCTTGATTTGCATGGAAACTGCCGGCTGAGTCAGATAGAGTTCTTCGGCGGCGCGGGTAAAACTCAAACGCCTGGCGACGCGTTCGAAAACCTGCAATTGTCTGAGCGTAATATTCATGATCGGCGCCTTGATGGTTTGATGAGTTCGGCTTTATTCATTGTCCAGATTAATTCTTTTTCAACCCTAACGCTTAAGGAGAAAGAACATGCCCTCACGCCGAGAACTTGCCAACGCGGTACGCGCTCTGAGCATGGACGCGGTCCAGAAAGCGAACTCCGGGCACCCGGG
>JAQTSI010000043.1 GCA_028711365.1 Methylococcaceae bacterium | reverse complement strand
ATCCGACAGGGCCTTGCGGAAACTCAAAAAATCCTTGGCCAGATAGTCGATGGGCGGCAGGTCGGCTTTCTCTTCCGGGCAGGGAGGCGGCTGGTCGGCACAATCCAGGGTGGACGGGCAGCGAATCTTGAATGAAAACACCGCCCGTTTAAAGTAATCGTCCAGCACGGCGCTATTGAGCGTCAGTGTGTAATAGGAGAAATCGCCCGGCTCATCGACCGTTAATGTCAGTTGGAGATTGCCAGCCACTGTTTTCCAATCCATATCATGGATTGGGTTGACCGGTACAACGGGTATCCTTTCGCCGCCCGTGATGGACACCGCCTGGAGAATGTCGCCAATGCCGCTTTTCACCTCCACGTCATTGATAAAATGGACGATGAGCGTTTTCTGGTCATTGCTGGCAACCTCGACGAAATCGATGCCGTTGCGAACGGTCGATGCTTTCAGTTTTGCCAGGCGATCTCTCGACTGCGTGGCCATGTCAGTTCACCTTCACTTGCAGTTGATGGTTGGTGCGGGTTTCGATCAGCTGATACTCGATCCGTATCGATAATTGCGCCGGGTCGTAGCCGGTGTCCTCCGGCGACAGCACCGAAACGGATTGCACCTGTATCTGCCCGGCCAGCCATTTGTCCAGCGCTTGCATGACCAGGATTTGGGTGGTGGCGTCCAGCGCCTGCGAATGCGGGGCGAAAATCAACCGGCGCAGACCGCAGCCGAACTCCGGCAGGTCCGCGCGCTCGCCGGGCGAGGTCAGCAATACCTGACGGATCATCTGCTCCACATGCGAGGCGTAGCCGGTCTGCATCGCCTGTCCCGAGGCCGGGTCTAGGCGGAAAGGAAAAGCGTAATCGCGCCGGATCATGGTTTTGCTCCTAAAGTCCGCCGACTCGCGGCTGGGTGAAGTTGATCAACACCGTCCCCTGCGGGGCCATGTCCGGGGCTAGGCATAGCCCCACGCTGGATTCGCTCAAGGTAAAATCACTGATGACCTTGCTCCTCATGTTGGGCGCGACCCATTGCACCTGGACACAAGGATGTGGGACCAGGCCAAGAATAAAAGGGCAACCGACGATGGTGAACACATCGGACGAACGCACCACAAAATCCCCCCCCGCCTTCACTCTCGCATTGGTGCTGGTGGCCATCACCTGCCCGCCGTGGGGGCACATCATGATGCTGGATGTTGTCAGCAGGTTTGGCATGGGGTTATTCCATCTTTTCCAACAGTATATGCTTGGGCATTTAACCTCCTCGCCAATTCCATAGCGGTTTGGTCGGTATAGATCATCCCCTCCCCTTGCCTGGCAAAATCGTGCTCAACTTGTCGCGTCAATTCATTCATGATGATTCTTCCGTTCATTTCGTACCGCCGAATTCCCGCTCTTCATGTCTAAACTTTGCAGCAGGAATCCTTGTCGATAATGCCCTGGTTCGCACCAGGACGGTAGATCGAGCCTTTGAAGGAACTGCCTACCGTGACTCCAAGGTCTGTTTGGATCTTAGGGCTTACCTCAAAACGTGTCTGAGTAACCGAGTGATCCCGAACGTAGCCCGTAGTTTGTTTTCCGTTGGCGCAAATGGTCCACGTGTCGCCGCATTGCGATTTTTTAAACTGATTGTTTGGCACCGCCATCCAGTTATCGCTGTCACTGCAACCATTCGCGAGTGCTTTTTCACACTTGTTGTCACAGGTGAAAATGGGTGTGAACTTCTCGCTGGGGCACGGATTTCCTTCAATATCGGTTTTCTTGCCTTTTCTTTCGATTCCATTGTCGGGATCACAACAAATAAACCTGGAGCCAGCCACTAAATCCGCACAGGTTCCTTCAGCAAAAATGTTACGGGTACATTTTGGTGCCTTTGTTGGCTCTGCTTTGAGTTGGTCGGCATTTCCGCTTCCTGTCGTTTCGATTGCGGTTGTCTTGGCCTCTTCTTCCGATGCGTCCTCCGCTCCGGCATCCTCAGCCGCCCTTTGCAGCGTGGCATCCGGTCCGCGATGTTGTTGTATGACATGCGTAAGTTCGTGTGCCACTAAATTTCGCCCTTGCGGTGTATCCGGCACATAGCGTCCGCTACCAAACACCACATTATTACCCACTGTATAAGCCAGGGCGTTTACTGCACGCGCCGACTCCGCCGCCTTCTCATCTGTATGCACCCTTACCTGACTGAAATCGTGACCAAAACGTGGCTCAAAGAAATCCTTCGTGGCAGGATCAAGCGGTTGGCCCGGTGAGCCTAGCACTTCATGCACGACCGGTGAAACGGAGGTCGAGGTTCCAGCCACTATTTCGCTTTCCTTGCGTCGCAGCTTTTTGTCCTCTTCTTCGCACGCCGCGCATTTGCGTTGCAACATAATGGTCTGGCTGGGGCGCAAAGGCGTTACGGACGACATTCCGCCAGCACGGCCCATCCGCAACAGGGCCTGGTTGCCATAAGCATGACTCGAAAAAGGTTCAGCTTCCCTAGCCTGTTTATGACTAGATTGCCGTTGAATCTTACGAGCCTCCTTTTGTTTTTCACCGACTGCCGATTGAAACATAATGCCTACCCCGTTGATTGAAATTCCAGAACCTCTAATTGATGCCTCACCGGGTAGGTCGGGCAACGGCTTCATCGTTGCCCGACAATCAGGCTGAAATGTCGGGCGCAATGCGCCCGACCCACAGGGCTTAACCTTAAGCAACATCTCCTTGCCCTACGATAGCATTATTTGGGTTGGTATTGCCTGATGAAAACTTCAAAGATATGACATTGTCTCCATCAAGATCGCTCCATGAATTCGTTTGATTTCCCACTCCAGTGGTATATTCTTTTTCGTCTCCATTAAAATGGAAACGGCCTGTTGTAATAGGTTGTATCCAATACGATATGTTTCTACTTGGAGTCGCAGACATTACAGCACTAGCGGTTATCGAAAAACTGCCGCTCGATGGTGAAGTAAAAACGCTACTTTTTGTGCGAGGATCGCCCACGAATTGAAAGGAAAAATGCACCGGTGGATAGGGTGCCGAGCCGCTCATCGGAATTGCCCCACCACTTGGGCTGGCTGGCGTTTGAACAAGACTTGCATCTTCCCCTTCTTCGGGGGGCTCCGCTTTTTGAAGAATCTGGCCTCCGCCCACCTTTGCAGAAACACTGTCAATGAAAGGTTTTGAAAAGCCCTGCTGTATCGTGTGTGCCAATTCATGGGCCAATAGGTTTTTTCCTTTTTCCGTGTGCGGTGTGTATTTGTTTCTTCCAAAAACGATATGCGAGCCGACGGTATAGGCCAAGGCATTGACTACTTGGGCAGAATCTGCCGCTTTTGAATCGGCATGGACTTTGACTTCACCTAAGTCATGCTCGAAACGCGGCTCCATAAAGGTGCGTGTTTCCGCATCAAGCGGCTGGCCCGACGAACGTAGCACCTCGACCACAATGGGCGGTACAGTCTCGGTGGTTGTCTGATTCGAGGAACGGCGATGCAACAGCCCACCCTGGCTGGGGCGCATCGGCGTCAAAGGGTCGGCGATGAGGGTAGGATCGGGCATCCGCATCACCTGCTCGGCAACTTTGTCCGCCTCATACTCCAATGGGTCATTGCTCGCGCCTATGGTGAGCTTGGCCTGCAAACGTTTGTTTCCCTTGAATTCCTCGCTTTCGCCGGTCAGCGATGATATCGACGAGTCGCAAGCGATTTTTCGCTGCAACCTAGCGGTTTGGCTTGGACGCAAAGGCGCTACAGGTGGCATTGCCCCGGCCCGACCCATCCGCAGCAGGGCTTGGTTGCCGTATGATGGCTGTTTCGGCTCGGCCAAATGTTCCCGATCCCGGTGCATGGAAGTTTCCTGCCCATTCCGTTTGTTGTCCGTCTGTTTTTCGCCATTTGCAACCTTAAACATTGTCTTGTCCTCTCGTCAGGTGATTTCCAACGCGCCGTCGTTGACATTGACCACGCTGTCGGACAGGGCGACCTTGCTTGCGCCCCGCTCCAGCGTGATGCCGTCCGAACTTAGCGTGATCTTGTTGTTGTGCGCATCGGTCAGGGTGATGGTGCCCGCGTCGTCGTCCAATAGGATTTTATGGCCCGACTTGGTCACGATGGCCTTCACGGCAGGTTTGGCATCGGAGGGCTGTTCGCCATCGCGCCAATAACAGCCGCTCCAGATCGGATAGGACACATCGCCGCCTTCGAATTCTATCCACACCCCGCTCCCCGTTTCCGGCAGGAAGGCGATGCCCACATCCTTGCCGGCATAAGGCACACAAGGCCTGCACCAACCGCTTTCCTGCCCGCCCAGCACGGCAGGCACCTTGGCCTTGATGCGCAGGGTGGCGTCGTCCACGGAGGTGACGGTGCCACGATACTTGCCGTAATAACGGTCGCGGACCCGTTCCAGCAGGTCTTGCAGGAGTTGTTCGTTGATGCCGCTCACAACAGGCCCCCCAGCAATCCGCCACCACCGCCCGAAGGTTCTGGCCCCACGGCATTGCGCACAAAAACGAATTTCATCTTGTGGGAATCGGCCTGGATGGTATGGCGGACGCTCCAGACCAGATATTTCCCAGTGTTGAGCGCGCCTACCCCTTCGATCTGCACGAGGGTCCCGACCCGCAGCACCTGTTGCATGCGCGCAAGGTCCGCCTCGCCCTCGCAGCGCACGAACCAGCCGGCATCCCTTAGCAGGGCCTGGGCGCGGAGTTTCAACTCGCCGGCATCATCCACCGGGGCGGTCAGCATGGCGCTCATGGATTTGCCGGCAAAGGCGGCCAAGTTGCGGTCGGCCAGCGTGGCCAGCCCGGAATCGGCGGCATCCGCCGACGCGCCATTGGGGTCACTGTCGGTGAACAGGGCCTGACTCGCCTTGACCGCGCTAGGCCCCATCACATCCCAGTCGAAATCCAGCGCATCCACCATCCAGTGGTCGGGGTCGTTGAGGCTGAGGGTCAGCACCGCCTCGCCGTCCAGCTTGGGGCGGGCGAAATAGCCACTGCGCTTGCCTGGCTTGTCCGCGCAGGCGATGCGGAAGATTTTGCCGTTGGCTGTGGCGAGCCGTTTGAGAAATTGGCTGTCGGAGCCGCGTTGCATCAGGCTATGGCCGCTCTCGGCATGGGTGGGGGAATCATCCTGGGTGTTGTCCGGGGCGGGGTCCATGCCATACTCGCCGAACACCGTGCTGGCCACCGAAGTATCGGTGACGTCGACCCATTCGCGGGTTTTCTCCTCCAGGTTCATCAACCAACTCGCATCTTTTCCCCAGACTTCCAATTTGGAGTCAGTCACACCGCGTTGCAGATGCAACTTATGGGCGAGTACATACCCGTCGAAGATACATTCATCCGCTTTTCCCACCACGGTAGCCACCACGGCCAAGTTGACGAAGGGCTTCAGGCGTCCGTCGCTGACGAAGCTCAAGTCCGACTTTTCCGTGCGCGTCACCGGAAAGTGCAATTGGACGGCACCGGGCAGGTCGAAATTTTCCTCGACTTCCAAGGAGGCAAGGTTGGCGATCAGGTCGGCATCCGCCGGTTGGCCGTCCACCCAAAGCTGGTAGCTGGAAGACATGGCCCGTCAAGCCTGGGGAGGGATGCCGATCAGGCCATGCGCAGCCAGCGCATCCGGACAGGGGCTGTTATTGGCATCGCAAAGACGCCAGTATAGGGTGGCGTCCTTGAAATAGAAATTGGCTATCAAATCCAGGCGCTGGCCATCCAGCCGTTGATGAAACCCAAGCACGGCAGGCTTGGCAGGCAGGGGCAGCTTGGCGATTTTTATTTTCGAACCATCGGCCTTGGCGAGGGTGTAGGTTCCGGTCTTTTCATAGCGGCTTCCGGGGAAAAACATGACTTCGCTCCTGGCAACTTATACCGGCAATAGGCCGATGATGGATTCCACTGAATTGGCCAAATTGGCAACCGCCAATGCTTGGCGCAGCCCTTGGGAATAGGAGTAGGCAACTTTTGCAACGTCCTTGAGCGGATCTTTGTTATCCAGCGCCTCCAATTCGTCCGGCGTCAACACCCGCAAGCTCAATTGCGCCTCGGCATGGATAGGGTTGAGTAATCCATCGTAGAGTTTCTCGGTGATGCTCAAACCCGTCACCCGCACCGGCACGATCCGCCCCGGACCCCAAACGAATAAAACCACCGGCAATTTCGCTGCCGGGATGCTCGCCTTGGCGGCGCTGCCCCCTGCGGAGCCGCCGACCGAAATGCCGCCCGCCCCTATGCTCACCGAAGCCGATACCGTTCCCAGCAGCCCGGTGTCAAATGATCCGACGGGATACAGCAGCATTTCCAGGGCGGCCAGCCGCGAATACACGCCGCTTACTTTGGCGATTCCCTCGGCTATCGGGCTGCCATCGGCGATCATGTCATTGGAGTCCACGGCGATGGTGAAGGAAAAGGATTCTCCCGGTCTTCCCTTCACCGCCACCGGGTTGGTTTGTCCAGGCCCGCTTCCGGTCGATGTGTCGGCCTGCGTCCACGCGTGCGTCATGGTTTCCGGATTGAACTGGAAAATAATGACATTGGGCAGGGGGATCAGAAAAGTGGGCATGAACTCCACTAATGCACCGCGCATGAATTTAGCGGCCATGGCCGGCTCCCCTTAGCTGGAGCGCTCGATCTGCGATAGCAGATCGGCGACGATGCGTTTGCTCAAGAAATCCATGCTCTCCCCCTGCATCCGTTCGATGCTGATCTTCAAGCCGTCGATCCGGGATCGTTGGCCTCCCGCGATAGGCGCCAACGCGAGGGCTTGGCGAATTTTCCAGGTCAAGACACTGCTTTCATGTTCGCTCATTCCGGATAATTTCAAAGCCAACCTGTCTATCTCGATTAGAGCCACGGCCTGCCTCACTGTAAGAAATACGCAAATTGCCCCATCATTGATGTTCACCAGCCCTAAGGCTTGGCATCGAAAGCCTCCAATTCTTGCCAGTCCGAGGAGCGCAAGGTGATGCCCTGTTTCGCCATTTCCCTGCGGGCGGCATAGATCACATGGCCCATCCGGATGCGGATTCCCGCCGATTTGGCCAGGAATGCAGCGCCAATGGCGGCATTTTTGATGTCGGCGCCGGTCATGGGTAATTTGTCGGCCAGCAAACTCCAGTCGATGGCATCCAATATGATTTCGCCGTCGGGTGCGGTTTCCGGCAGGGCTTTTTTCCATAAAGCCAGCCTTTCCTCGAAGCCGGGGGGTACGAAATCCACGATGAAGCGCAATCGCCGCAAAAAAGCGGTGTCTACATCGTTCTTGCGGTTGGTCGCCAATATCGCCACCCCGTTGAACTGTTCCATCCGCTGCAGCAGATAGTCGACTTCGATGTTGGCAAAACGGTCATGGGCATCCTTGACCTGGGTGCGATTGCCGAATAGCGCGTCGGCTTCATCGAAGAACAAGACCACCCCGCTACGTTCGCAGTCATCAAACACCTTTTTCAGCCGCTTTTCCGTCTCGCCGATATATTTATTGACCACAGCGGACAAATCGACCCGGTAAAGCTCGCGTTCGAGGGAACGGGTGAGTACCTGAGCTGCCATGGTTTTGCCGGTGCCGCTAGGACCGGCGAAAAGCGCCGAGATGCCCTTCCCCAAGGGACACAATTTCCCGAATCCCCAGTCTTCATAGACGCTACAGCGCAATTTGGCCTGAGCTTCCAATTCTTCGAGTTGCCTTTTCACAGCCGCTTGCAGCACGATGTCGGACCAGGTATAGGGGCAGGGGAGGGAGGCGAACAATTCGCTCGACTCCCGATGCAGCAAATTCCGACAGGCTTCGTTGACCGTTGCGCCGCCTAGGAAGGCGAGCGGCACGATGCGTTTGATTTCAACGGGCGTCAACGTCCATTCGTTGACGGCTTCCGGAATCTCTTCCCGTTTCGTCAGATGCCGCCACGCCTCGACTCGTTTGGACCTGGACAGGAAAGGCACCCCGTAAGCCCGGTGAATGGCGTTTCCCTGCTCGACTCCAGACTGGATGGGGTTAGCCGAGGTGGCAAAAGACAAAGCTGCGTGAGGTTTGATTTTTCGCCAAATTTTTTCGTCCAGCGCCTCGGCGCCATGCCAATAAACCGCAGCACCGGTTAGCATGCTGGCTCTGATGGCGCGAATGATGGCATCGATGGCCGCCCCGGCTTCGAACCCCGCCAATTCCCAACAATCGACTACCAAAAGATCACGCTCCAAATCCGCACAGATTTGGGAAGCCAGCGTCCGTTTGCCGCTGCCAGGCAGTCCGGAGAATTCGATCAGGGCAGGCAGCTTGTTCGTCTTACCGACTCTGTCAAGGAACTGCAAAATCTCGTCCCTGAGTTCGGGATACAGGCAGGGTTTGGCTTGGACTCGATTACGGTAGCAGTACTCGATGGGCAAGCTCTGGACATGGTCCAAGGGATTTCCCGTCAACAGCCAATGGGCAATGATGGAGTCCCCTTTCCAGGGAGATAGTGGAGACCACGGTGATTCATCGCCTGTCGGAGCAGCCAATCGCCATTTGATGAGCAGGGAATCCGCGCGTATGCCATGTCCGGGCAACCAGTCGAATAGACAGGAAGCCAGATGCACATTGGGATGGCAGGCGGCAGTGTCATCGTTGAGATATCCATATACCCTGCGCAGGTTCGGCAATATTTCTGCCGCCAGAGCCAGTGACAAAAGGTCGCTTTCATATTCCGACAGGCCGAATTGGCCACACAAGTGGGCCCAACGCGGATCCTGCGCAACCTCGCAATCGGCCTCATGAATCTGCTTGTTTTCCTTTTTCAGGGCTTCGTAAAAAACCTTCTCTTCGCTTGCCGCGACGCCGGGGTCTCCCAGAATGTGGTCTATCTCCGCGTGCGATATCGCCATTCCCTGCTCACCCGCCCAGGCATTTTTTTCCCACAGATGGCGCAACCATTGTGCCCGCCGAAGCGCCCGCAGCCTGATCCGCCGCACGATCGGCAGATATTCGCGACGATGATCGACGGCCTGGAGGGTGATCTGGCTCATAATGACTCAATCCACAAGGATGGATCGGATTCCACGTGGTTGACCCGAACCCTCACGGCGAAACGGCCTTTAGGCATGGCATCCGACGGAATGAAAATAATCGTGTTGGAATCCTGGACCAGAAATTCTCCCTTAAGCAGAGTAGCGCCAGCAGCAGGGCGTAGCGCCACCGTTTCCAATAGCACTTCGGTATTGCCAGGGATGAAACCGCGCCCGGTGAGGGTATATGAGCCGTCGGGGTGAGGAGCCAATATTGGCGATGCGGGGTAGGCCGGTGCGCTGATCCATGCTGCCACACTGAAAGGAACCGCATTGCTGCGGAAGAATACCTGGTCTTGCACAAGATCCCATCCGACTCTAAGGCGATAAATATTGGGCAATGGCGCATGGGTGGCATCGGGTATGGCGTTCACGGTATTCGGCAGGTCCAGGACCATTTGCGAATCCGTTTGAAATTTGGGAGGGTCACCGGGTTTGGCGGGTGGAGGCTCCACCGTCTTCCACTGGGTGACTTCGATTTCGCTGTTATCCGGAAGGATCAAATAGAGCCTGTAGGGCTTCACGGGAAAGGAATGGTGCAACGCGGGGTTTAACCCGAAGCCTTGCAGATAAAGCCGTGATGGCGGACTGAGCGGACTCCCAGCCGGCAATGGATCCGCCGGAACGATCGTCGCGGGATCTTGTTGGAAACGAAATATTTGCCGAAGTTGCCCAAGTGGCGGATCGTTCAAAGAGGCATAGGTGACGACGCGGGTGGTTCCCGCCAGCCGCGCATCCTGTACGAAAGGCAGCGCAGCGGGGTTGGCGGTGAGTTCGATGAATTGGGGATTGGGCGCGATCGGCTTGTCCTTTGCGGGCGGGGTAATGAATACCACGCTGACCTTGTAAACCACCCCCATCCGAAAGGGGGCCGTGAATGATTGCCAAAGGCGGCTCATGGTATCATCGGCTTCGGATTCCATGGTGATGCTAAACTCTATGTTCACCCCCCCTGGAATCCCCGGCAACTGGATGGAGCCGCGTTGGATCGGGTGCTCATGGAAGTAGCGCAGCGCGATACTCATCGCACGTTGCTCTTCACGATAATTTTTTGAATGGGCCGTGACCAGATAATACAGATCTAGGCTTAGCGGCTGGTAGGGAATGGCAGGCACGCGGCTGGCCCCCGAAGACGAGTAAGGACCGGTCACCGGAGAATTGCGCTGATACTTATCCTGTTCTACATGGAAAAGGTAAATGCTCACTTGACAGCTTTCCTCTTTCCCGCTCCGCAGTTCCAGCGGCATTTCACCGCCTATATAAAAATTGAAAGTTTCGCTGGGTATTTTCTTGCCCAGGCTTTCCCACAAGGGGTTGACAGGAATAGGCGGTTGTTTGGTCGGATTGCCTTTCCAGTAATCCTCAAGATTGAACTTCAACAAATCGGTGATATTCGACAGGTCCAAGACACCCAATGGATTCAGCGCCATGATATTCCCCTTTATCCTTGTCTAATCCCATGGGCGCGGGAGATACCTCGTGCCCAGCTTAGCTTGTTGGGAGCGGAGCTTGTCTCTGCCTGCCGGGTTGCTTGTGGGGGCGAGACGATGGTGATTTCCAAAACACCGATGCGTACGGCCTCAGCGTCACCATCCGGCCTGGATTGCTGTTTCGCGCCTTGTGGCGATTCCATCAGGGAAGGTGTTTTGCCATCATTAGGTTCGGAGACATTCTCGTTGACCGCCGTTTTCGGCGGTATCTTCGCCGTTTCAACGCCGCGATGGGGATACCCCGAGCCAAGCGGGTCCGTTTCCATCGCATGGGCGGGATCTGAAATGGCGCCGGTTCCCTTTGCGGAAACCGCTGATGGCCGTCGTATCACATCCTCCGAATTCATGCCCGAGAAAGGATGCGCTGCCGGTTGCGCACTCTCCGCAACCAGTGGATCCGTCATCTCCCGGAAAGACGGGAAAGGAACCGGTTTCGAAGGCTGGGTGGGTAGATTCTCCCCTAGGGAAGAGGATGGCTCGCTTTTCAACCCGTCGACGGAAAAATTCCCTGCCGCCGTAGGCGAGAATGCAGTCCGCTCCAAAGCGCCGGGATGGCCGTTTTCACCCGAAGGCAATGGCGGCACTGAAGGGGGGGGAAGCATCGACTCCCTGTTCGGTTCGAGTCCAATGCCGGCAAGACCTTCATAGGTAAGCGAACCGATGGCTGCTGCGGGTAAAATCCGAACCTCTTTGGACAAGTGCCCGGCCATCGAAAAATCCTCCACCTCCTCGCCCTCAAGTGCATGATCGGAGGCAATCAGCGGCGTGACCGGGTGGTTGACTCGGGGCGATGGCTGATTCGCCCCGGTCCGGGCGAACGTATCAAATTGAGTGGTTTCCGTGCGCATCGCTAAATATCGAGGCGGTTTCAATACCGGCACCGATCCGTCGATTTGACGAGCCATGCGTTGGAAATAGGTGTTTTTGCTCATTCAGGCCACACCCCTGTCTCGGATTATCGCTTCGACGTAGCGGTGACGCCGCTGTCTGGGCAGATTCAAAATGGCTTCCTCCGACCAGTGATAATGCCCTGCAAGCAAATGCACATCCTCGAAAACGAATTTCGCCTGATCGAGCAGTTCACTGAGAACATAGCTTTGCACGTCGAGGTAAAAATCTCCCATGCCACCGCATTCGGGACATTCGCCACGCAACAAGCCGGAAATCGTCGGCGCCATCGATTCCAGGGAGTCTTGCACCTGTTGTAGCAAATCTTCCGGCAGCATGTCGGGAACCACGCATCGCCTTTGGAGTTCGAGTTCGGGCTGGGGAAACTGGGCGACTGCTTGTTGATCGTTTCCGGTCGGAAAGCGGAACTTGATGTCTTTTCCCGCCAGCGAAAACCAGCCGGGTTCCGGTGAGGGCTCCACAGAAGCGGGCCTGTTGATCTGGAATTGCTCCAGATAGTCTCCAATACGGAACGAAATATCGACTTTCGCCGCACAATCTGCTTGTTTGCAGATGGAACTGGTCCTCACCCAGTCGCCGAATAGGGAACGGCGCAACAGCAACAGGGTCCACTCGAAGTCCGTAACCGACAGTTCTCCCCACTCGAAAGCATCCTGCCCGGCAGTTTGATCGGTAATCGCGTTGAGCAGCGCCTGTGCCAGAGCGGTTTCCCCGCCTTTCCACTCGCAAAGCAGTAGGTCTTCCTTGCCGCAGGGAAGGCGCAGGCTGACTTCATTTCCGCTGACCGGCAGTCGGCAATACATGGCTAATCACCCGGCAGGAAGTGTATTTCCATGACTATATTTCTGTGGGTTCCGGCAAGGAAAGATCATGCTCCCAACCCTCGTTTTCCAGTTTGATGTGCTCTATGGCCACGGCATTACCTCCGGCGTCGAGGTCGGGCAGGGCTTGAAACTCGGATACCCAGCAACGGTGCAGAATGTAACGATGGACCGGTTGGCCCGCCTCGTTCAACAAGTCAATCCGCACATCCTTTCTAAGGTTCTTAAGCGAGGTGCCGGGATCGCCCTTGTCGAGTTTCTGCGCGGCATTGGCCCATTCCTCGAAATCGCTGTCGTGCGTGACACCCCGCTCCAGGGTCACCGGTTCGTATTTGGTGCGCCCCAAGCCCTTCCGGATGATCATATTGCCGCCTTCCTTGTAGTCGATCACATCGGAGGAGCGCTTCAATCCGCCCACCTTGCTCACTCCCGCCACCGGTGTCGTAGACGTGCCAAAATAAACCTGAAAACGGAATGTTTTATAAGGATCGTGACGGTCGATATTGACAGAAAAGGGTTTGCTCATGGGAGGCTGCTCCTAAGTTTCAGGCTTGTGATTGTCCGGCCAGTTGCGCGATTTTGACGATTACGAATTCAGCGGGCTTCAAGGGCGCAAACGCCACGATGATATTGACGATGCCATTGTCGATATCATCCTGGGTGGTTGTGGTGTTGTCGCACTTGACCTGGAAAGCCTGGCTAGGTGAGGAACCCTGGAAGGCCCCTTGGCGATATAGGGACAACATGAAACGTTCGATACTGGTCCGTATGGCTATCCACAGAGGCTCGTCATTCGGTTCGAAGATGACCCATTTCAGATTGTTAAATAGCGTTTGTTCGATGAACAAAGCCATGCGCCGAACCGGCACATAGCGCCATTGCTGGAAAGTGGGATTGTCATCGTTGCCGACCAGCGTCCTGGCGCCAAACACCACGGTTCCATTACCCGGGAATGAGCGGATGCAATTCACGGCCACTTGATTGAGCTTGCCTTGTTGCTGGTCATTCATTTGGCCGCGGTCCGTCACGCCGGTGGCGTTCAAAATGTTTGTCTCCAAGCCAGCCGGGGCTTTCCATACACCCCGATTCTGGTCCGTCCTGGAATAGATTCCGGCCACGAATCCGGAGGGTGGAATTTCCATCAAATTATTTGAGACCGGGTCCGTCGATTTTAGATAGGGGAAATAGAGGGCGCCATTCGTGCTCAAGGGTATGATCTGTGAGCTTACCTTCCCGGTTGCCGTCTTCACATCGTAGATCGGCAAATCCGAACCACTGTCGGTGGAGGCGTTGAAGGGGGGGTCCATCACCAGAAAAGCCCGTTTCTTTTCGCAAAAGGCCAGTGCTTCACTCAACACACCGTTTTCGACAACCCCTGGCATTATCATCAGGTTAAAGATCGGCACCTTGTCAAGCGGACCCTCCTCCTGGAAAGCGGCGATAAAGTCACCAGGGTTATACGCGGATGTTTTGCCAGACGGGACGCCGCCTGAAATGACGAACTTATCTGGATTAGGTTTAAACTTGGCTGGATAAGCCCCACCGGTAGGTACCGTGACGAGTGATGAGACAGGATTGTCAGGGGTTCCAATGACATTCTCAATATATCTGGAATTGCTCTCGCCTGAAGGCAGAAACTTGACAAGGCTCACACTCCGGAAAGTTTCAGCGCTCTGGGCATATGAGATTGTCATGTCAGCGGCGGTGCCATCGCTATTTGGGGAGATGGTAACGTTGATCGGAGTTTGATCCACCAGTTCGCGCGCGGTGAACGTTATCAGATTAGCCCCGGTGGCAGATGCCGGCGTGACCGCAACCGCTCCAGGTACAGATCCGGGCTGGTAAAAAGGCCGTAAACCTACGATATAAGCATCGGTCCCCCCGTTGAGGAAGAATTGGTTGACGGCTATCGGCAGATGGGGTGAAATCCAGCCGCTGGAAAAGTAGCCGCCAAATTTACGCTCATAATCCGTGAAACTGAAAACCTCATCCAAACGAACCTTATCGGTAATGACACCCGTATCCGTGAATCCTGATTTGAATGGATGCGCATAACCGATAAAAACGGCGATGGAGGTGGGTGCAGCCACAATCGTATGGCTATTGCTTGGCAACTCTTCGATGTAAATACCGGGATAGCTAGGTTTGACAGGCATGATGGTGTCTCTCTATCTTTGAATTTGAAGAAAACAGGTGATTACCCGGCTATTACGACAGCGGACGCTGAGGTTGCGGACTGGGCATCGACACCCCCGAAGAGTTTGACAATCCCTTCGGACGGGATGCCTAAATCCCCCCCGGTAATCGGAGGATCGATTTTGATCTTGTAGGAGAAGGGATTGGCTTTAAGTGTGGCCGCAGTCATACCCGTCGCAGTTTTGCTCCAAACGGCGGTTAGGGTAAAATCAGTAGAGGTCAACTCCGATATTGCCACCGTAATCAGCGCACTATCGGGACCGCCCTTTTTGGCCGTCACTTCAAATGCCGTGGCTGCGGTCGCATCAAGTATCTGTGCCTTCGCCGGGTCTCCAGCCAATGGGTAAGGATTATCCGCCTTCCCCGGTATCTTGGGCGTTCCTGCACTTGACACAAAAATCATTCCTGGCTTCTCGTCCGCCGTAGCGCCAAGAATCGTTTTGACCGTGGTGGGGGTAACATTTTTATAAATGATCGTTTCCGTCACCGTGACATCGAAGCTCACCGTGCCCCCTGCCGGTCTTTGAAATTTAGAAAAACTTACCTCGATCGTATTACCTAACGCACCCACATCGGCTGCGGTGACGACCATGGCCTTGCTGGTGGACGGGGTCTCGACCGTCTGCAGAACGCCTTCCTTATTTAATTGGCCCAATAAGGGGGTGATGTCGTTTTCATCAAAATCCTTACCCCCGATTTTGTTTGCTGAAAGCCATTCTGGAGCGATGTGGAATTTTCCCCCGGCATAGCTAATATCGCTGATGGGAAGGGATTTTTGTGAGCCATCCTTTGCCGTGAAATTGATTGGACCATTCGCTAAAACATTGATCGTACTCATGGGTACCTCCGTTATTGCATTAGGCTCGTACTGGACTGCTAATCGCCTGTTGTTGAAAGGTTTTGACCGTGTTGGTGTGGGACGGATGGGATGATGAGGCAGGAAGAAATGCTGGCCGGTATAGGCGTGGATTGCCATACTCTCCGCGCCGCTGAGGGAGAAGTATGCGCCGCTATGGGCGATGGGCCTTTTTGTGCGGGTGGCGGTAAGGCGGCGTCGCGTATCATCACGACCGTTGCCGTTGGCGACGGGGTATGGATGTAAGCCCTTGCCGGTCTTGCGGGTGATGGAAGGCAGGCAAATCGCGCCATAGTCCGGGTAGATGCCCGACGACGATTCGGCGCTTTGGCGCGTGTATCCTTCGGTGTTTTTTTTCATTCCCCCTCCTGCACGTACACGAATACGACGCTACGCTCGAAAAGGCCATTCATGACAGCCATCCGGCGCATCCAAATAGGCTTTACGGAAGAGACATATTTCTCAAAAAGAGCCGGCAGACTGATTTTGTATACCGTCGCAAAAGGACCGGTAATTCAAAGAGGACCGACTCTCTTTACCGAATTCAGGGAGGGTCTTGCGTTCGTCAGAAACTTCAAAACCTCCTTTGCTTTTGGTGAAGATTCAAGTCCTATTCGATCGGGAAGTCAAGCAGTTATTTGGGTGAATATTTACCAAACCCATGGGGATTTCAGGGACTTTGTCGGGTATTTCTGTCGGTATCGGTAAGAACGTGAATGAAACCGGGCGAGTCATGTACCGCTTTTCATGTACCGCTTTTCATGTACCGCTTTGTTTTGACAAGGATCAGGAATTGGCGACGGTATCGGCCCTTCTCTTGGCCGCCAAAGAATCTCCCGGGGGATTTCTTTCCAATACCCTCCCCAGCACTGCTCTTTCCAGTTCCGCAAATTCGGCTGTTCCCCGTTCTCGCGAACGGGGCAAGGGAACTTTGAGGTCCAGCCCGACCGCGCCCTGTTCCAGCAGGATGATGCGATCGGCCAGGGCGACGGCTTCCGAGACGTCATGGGTGACCAGCAAGGCGGTGAAACCCTGCTCCAGCCAGAGGCTTTCGATCAGGTTTTGCATTTCGATGCGGGTTAGCGCGTCCAAAGCGCCCAAGGGCTCGTCGAGCAGCAGCAATTTCGGTTGACTCACCAGGGCGCGAGCCAGGGCGACGCGCTGTTTCTGGCCGCCGGACAGCACCGAGGGCCATTCCTTTTCCCGATCTTCCAAACCCACCTGGGCCAGGGCGAGTCGGGCGGGTTCGCGCCAGTTCCCTTTCAGGCCCACGCCGACATTGGCGATGACTTTGCGCCAGGGCAATAGGCGGGAATCCTGAAACATGAAACGGATCTGGCCATCGAGCTTGCGCCGACTCGCGCCATCGTGGCGTACCTCGCCGGCATCCGCTGGCTCCAGGCCGGCGATCAGCCGCAGCAGGGTGCTCTTGCCGCAGCCGCTGCGGCCGACGATGGCGACGAACTCCCCCGCCTGGATGTCCAGGTCGAGTTCTTGCAAGACCTTGAGGGCGCCATAGGATTGGGATATTCCGCGGATTTCCAGGTGCAGGCCTGGGCGGGGAAAGTGCGGCTCTTGTCTTGGCTTGAAGTCGATGATCTTGGAAGGCATGGTGGGAGTGGTTTCAGCGGTAGGCCGGATGCCAGTTCAGCAGCCTGCGCTCCAGCCAGCGGGCGAGAGAATCGGCGAGCTTGCCCAGCAATGAATACAGCAGGATCGCCAGCAAGACGACGTCGGTCTGCATGAATTCGCGGGCGCTCATGGCCAGATAGCCGATGCCGGAGGTGCTGGCGATGGTCTCGGCGACGATCAGGGTCAGCCACATGAGGCCAAAGGCGTAACGGACGCCGACCAGGATCGAGGGCAGGGCGCCGGGGAAGATCACCTCGCGGAACAGGTCGAAGTCGCCCAATCCGTACATCCGGCCCATCTCCAGCAGATGCCGGTCCACCGTGCGCACGCCGTGAAAGGTGTTGATGTAGAGGGGGAAGAAAACGCCCAGAGTCACCAGGAACACCTTGGCCTCTTCGCCGATGCCGAACCAGAGGACGACCAGGGGGATGAGCGCCAGATGGGGGATGTTGCGGATCATCTGCACCGAGCCGTCCAACAGGCGCTCGGCCAGCGGGGACAAGCCATTGAGCAGGCCGAGCAGGAAACCGATGCCGCCGCCGATGACGAAACCCAGGCCGGCGCGAGCGGTGCTGATGCGCAGGTGTTCCAGCAATTCTCCCGAATCGCCCAGGCGAATCGCTGCATCGCCTATTTCCCAGGGCGCGGGGAAAACCTGGGGGGAAATCCACCCCGATTTCGCCGCAAAGAACCAGGCGCCGAGCAGGATCGCCGGCAACAACCAGGGCGCCAGTCGATGGGCGAAACCGTGGGCGCGAGTCACGAGGCGGCCTCTTTCAGGGGCGCATGTTCCAAAGTTCCGGTATCACCCACCGGGCTGTGGTGGATCACCGGCTTGACCTTATGGACAGGAGTCTCCAGCGGCAGCAAGGGGAACAGCAATTCGGCGACCCGGTAGGCTTCCTCCAGGTGTGGGTAGCCGGAGAGGACGAAGGTATCGATGCCCAGCTCCGCGTATTCCTTGAAGCGGGCGGCCACGGTTTCGGGATCGCCCACCAGGGCCGTGCCTGCCCCGCCGCGCACCAGGCCGATACCGGCCCAGAGATTGGGGCTGATTTCCAGGGCGTCGCGCGAACCGCCGTGCAACTGCGCCATGCGGCGCTGGCCTACCGAATCGGAGCGGGCAAAAGCCTTCTGCGCCGCCTCGATGGTGACCTCGTCCAGATGGCTGATGAGCTTGTCGGCCGCTTCCCAGGCTTCTTCGTGGGTTTCCCGCACGATCACATGCAGGCGGATGCCGAAGCGGATCTGTCGTCCCAACGCCTCGGCTTTCTGGCGGACATCGGCGATCTTTTTCGCCACTTCTTCAGGCGGCTCGCCCCAACTGAGGTAAAGGTCGAGCTGTTCGGCGGCGAGTTCATGGGCGGCGGTGGATGATCCGCCAAAATACAAGGGCGGATGCGGTTGCTGAACCGGAGGAAACAGCAGCTTGGCGCCTGCAACCTTGAGATGCCTGCCGGCGTAGTTCACCGTCTCACCGGCCAACAAGCGGCGCCAGATGGTCAGGAATTCGCCGGCCAGTTGATAACGCTCGTCATGGGAGAGGAACAGCCCGTCCCCGGCCAGTTCCACCGAATCCCCGCCAGCCACCACATTGATGAGCAAGCGGCCCTGCGACAAGCGATCCAGCGTGGCGGTCTGGCGCGCCGCCTGGGTCGGCGAGACGACGCCGGGTCGCACGGCGACCAGAAACTTCAGCCGCTCGGTGACCGGGATGAGGGAAGCCGCCACCACCCAGGCATCCTCGCAGGTCTTGCCGGTGGGTATCAATACCCCGCCGAAACCCAGTCGATCGGCGGCCTGGGCGACCTGGCGCAAATAGTCGTAATCGACCGCGCGGCCGCCCTTCGCCGTGCCCAGATAATGGCCATCACCATGGGTGGGTAAGAACCAGAATAGATTCATCGCGCTATCTCCTTTCATTGGGTTTTCAAGAGGGCTTGTTCGACCTTCACCGCCTGCGGAATCAAGCCGATGGAATGGAGCGTATCGGCGATTTTTTGCTGGCTTGCCAGAAACTGCGGGGTGATGGGGCTGGCGCCGTAGCGGCGGCGCTGGATGGCGGGAAGCAGGATCTCGGTTTCCAGCCCGATCTGCTTGGAAAGAATCGCGGCGGCGGTTTCGGGATGGGTCCCGGCCCAGGCATCGACCTTGGCGATTTCCTCCAGCACGATTGTGAGCAACTGCGGGTATCGTTCGGCAAACGGACGGCGCGAGCTGTAATTCTCGAAATTGCTGACCAGACCCTGGCCATCGGTAAGGAGGCGGGCCTTCAGTTTGACCTGCGCCGCGGCGCGGTAGAAATCCCAGATGGCCCAGGCTTCCACCGCGCCGCGCTCGAAAGCGGCGCGGGCTTCGGCGGGGGGAAGATAGACCGGCTGGATATCCTTCAGGCTCAAACCCGCTTTCGCCAGGGCGGCGATGAGCAGGAAGTGGGCGTTCGATCCCTTGGCGACGGCGACTTTCCTGCCTTTGAGTTCGGCCAGGGTGGCGATCTTCGAATCCGCCGGGACGACGATGGCCTCGCTCTCGGGCGATGGCGGTTCCTGGCCGACATAAACCAGTTGTGAACCTTTTGCCGCCTGGGCGAACACCGGCGGGGTTTCGCCGGTGGTGGCGAAATCCAGGCTGCCGGCATTGAGCGCCTCCAGCATGGGCGGGCCGAACGGGAATTCCGCCCATTGGACCTTGACCCCCAAAGGTTCCAGGCGTTTTTCCAGATCGCCGCGAGATTTCAGGAAGATCAGCGTGCCGGATTTCTGGTAGCCGACACGCAATTGCCTGGGAAATTGATCCGGATTGGCATCGGCATGTGCCATGAGGGAAAAGCTGAGCAGGAAGAAAGCCAGGGCATATAGTAGAAAGCTCAGGCGTTCGGGCCAGGTAGTGAGTTTTTCCATGAGGCTGGGAGCTAAAGTTGAATGGGTCCGGGGTTTTCGCACCGCCGAAGTCGAACTGACTGCGGACAATTTGAAAGAGCAGGATTCAAGCCAGGCTCATGGGCTGGTGATTCATCGAATTGAGGCGGTTTTTTTGCTGGCTTGGCAGCGAGACTGTTGCGGGTATGTTGCGGGAGAGGCAGTTTGCCTGGAAAGCGCCGCGCGAATCAGGCCTCATGGCGTTGAACCGGATGCGGGCGCGATTCAAAGTGATGCGACGCGGTTCGTTGGCTTATGAATGTCACGAACCGCACCATTTAAACTTAGGTAGGGCAAGCATCTTGCATGCCCTCTCTGATTCCCCGACTATTAGGTCGTCTCGGATTTCATGCCCTTGCCATTCAGCACGCGAACCGCGATACGCGTCAATCCGGTGGCATTCCAGATTCCATCGACATTACACCAGGCCGGCCAGGCGCCCGAGGCGGCCAGAACCAGACAAACCTTCCCAATGATGTTTTTCATGGCTTTCTCTCCCGTCGTTGATATTAGAGTTTTCCAGGCAACGACCCCGGGTCCTTGGACGCCATGGGTTCAGCCGGCCAGGCGATGTTCCTATCGGTCCGACAAAACCTTAGCCAGCCAAACTTAATCTTGTCTTAATAGAGGCGGGATTTTAGATGGAGGGCGAGGAAAACCTTGGCGAGCGGCGTCCCGCCCCGGTCCGCCTTCGGGATGCCTGCGTGCCGGTCAGGGAGCCGGTGCGGGCGGTGTGCGAGATGCTGGGTTACGATCTATCTGGCTTGTGAAGGCCGCGTGGTCGCGATGATCGCGCCGGATCAGGCCGATGTGGCGCTGACTAGGCCAAAAGCTTTTGGCTCATGTCGGCAAATAGATGGAGCTAGGAATCATGAGGATTCGCAGGAAGTGGTCGTTCA
>JAQTSI010000333.1 GCA_028711365.1 Methylococcaceae bacterium | reverse complement strand
GGCAGCAGGCAGATGCCGCCGCGATGGGTTGCAGATACCAATTGCTGAAAGAAAACAACGGCTGGGAAATCGCGCCGGCGAGCGCGACAGACTCGGCCATCACACTCACTGTGGGTACGGAATAAAAATGGGCAAAAACGTAATCGTCATCGGCACCCAATGGGGGGATGAAGGCAAGGGCAAGCTGGTCGATCTTTTGACCGAACGCGCGGATGCCGTGGTCCGTTTCCAGGGCGGCCACAACGCCGGCCATACCCTGGTCATCAACGGCAAGAAGACCGTGCTGCACCTGGTGCCTTCCGGCATCTTGCACGAAGGCGTCCGTTGCGCCATCGGCAATGGCGTGGTGCTCTCGCCCCAGGCGTTGATGGAAGAAATCGAAGTATTGGAGAAAGCGGGGGTACCGGTGCGCGACCGCCTGCTCATCAGCGAGGCCTGCGCATTGATTCTCCCGGTCCATGTCGCCCTGGACCTGGCGCGGGAAAAAGCGCGCGGCAGCAAGTCCATCGGCACCACCGGACGCGGCATCGGCCCTGCCTACGAAGACAAGGTCGCCCGCCGTGGCCTGCGCGCCGGCGATCTTTTGAGTCCACTCGGGTTCGCCGAACGACTCAAGGAATTGCTGGAATATCACAATTTCGCCCTCACCCAATACTATCAGGAGCAGCCGGTAGATTATGGACGAACCCTGGAGCAGATGCTGGCATTGGGCGAACAGATCAAGCCGATGCTGGGCGATGTCTCCGAACTGCTTTACGCCGGCCAGGACGAAGGCAAGAACCTGCTGTTCGAAGGCGCGCAAGGGGCCATGCTGGATATCGACCACGGCACCTATCCTTTTGTCACCTCTTCCAATACCACGGCGGGCGGGGCTGCCTGCGGCAGCGGACTGGGTTTGCTGGATTTCGATTACGTCCTCGGCATCACCAAGGCCTATTCCACCCGCGTGGGCAACGGACCTTTTCCCACCGAATTGCAGGAGGAAGTCGGCCAGCATTTATCCAGCAAGGGGGTGGAATTCGGCGCAACCACGGGGCGAGCAAGGCGCTGCGGTTGGTTCGATGCGGTATTGATGAAGAAATCGGCGCGTCTCAATAGCCTGTCGGGGGTCTGCCTGACCAAGCTGGATGTTTTGGATGGTCTGGAGAAAATCGGCATCTGCACGGCTTATGACCTGGATGGGAAAATGATCAAGACGGTTCCCATGAGCGCCGAGAAATACGCCCTATGCACCCCCGTCATCGAGGAAATGCCGGGTTGGAGCGAATCCACCGCCGGCATCACCGATTATGCCGCCCTGCCCGCCAACGCAAGGGCCTATATCAAGCGCATCGAGGAGTTGCTGGGGGTTCCTGTGGACATTCTTTCCACCGGCCCGGACCGCAAAGAGACCATCATCCTGCGCCATCCCTTCGACTGATCGATCTCAATGTGCCAGGCTGTAAATCAGTCAGGTACCGATCGCGCCGTCTTGGCCCAATGGTTTGACCATGGGATTCAGCGTTCCAACCAGCGTGCTATCACTTGCGCCCGGGCCAGTTCGTCGTGACGGTATCTATTGCCAGTAATGAGTTGAACAACGATCGGCAATTGCTTCACTAACAGGATTCCCCATCGCTTAGCATAGCCGCAGTGCCCAGTATTCATTCGGGTTGAAACACGCATAAGGGCGCGCCGATGGAATCCAGGCATTGCCAGGGAAAATTCGAAACTTGACTTGAGGGTTTGCCCTGCATTCCAACCAGGAAGATTGGAGGACATCTTGACCACTCAAAAGAAAACTCAGCCTGCCGTACCCAAATTGGCGTTGCCCGTTGGCGATTTTCCCATTGTCGGCATCGGCGCCTCGGCGGGGGGATTGGCTGCGTTCGAAGCCTTCTTTTCCGGCATGCCCGCCAACACCGATCCCGGCATGGCCTTCGTGCTGGTGCAACACCTCGCTCCGGACCATAAGAGCATCCTCTCGGACCTGCTCAAACGCTACACCCGGATGCAGGTCTTCGAGGTCGAAGATGGAATGGCGGTTCAACCCAACTGCACCTATATCATTCCTCCCAACCGGGATATGGCCTTGCTGAACGGCTCGCTGCAATTGCTGGAGCCCAGCGCGCCGCGTGGCCAACGCTTACCCATCGACTTTTTCTTTCGCTCCCTAGCCCAGGATCAAAAAGAACGCGCCATCTGCATCGTCTTGTCCGGCACCGGCAGCGACGGCACCTTAGGGGTAAGATCGATCAAGGGTGAGGGCGGAATGGTGATGGCCCAGGCACCCGAAACCACCGAGTATGACGGCATGCCGCGCAGCGCCATCGCCACCGGTCTGGTGGATTTCGTCCTGTCGCCTGCCGACATGATGACTCAGCTCATCAATTTTGCCCAGCAGGCTTTCGGCAAAGCACAGCACCCCGCCTCCCTTCCCGCGTCCAATGCCGACGATGCGTTAAAGAAGATCTTCGTGTTGCTGCGCGCTCAGACCTCCCATGACTTTTCCCAATACAAGCGCAACACCATCATCCGTCGTGTCGAGCGGCGCATGGCCGTCCACCAGATCGCGCGACTCGACGAATACGTCCGCTACTGTCAGCAAATCCCGGCGGAGATCCATGCGCTGTTTCGCGATCTGTTGATCGGGGTCACCCAATTCTTTCGCGACCCTAACGAGTTCAAGGCGCTGTCGGAGCAGGTCGTTCCGCGCCTGTTTGCCGGCAAGCCGGCCGGAACCTTGATTCGAATCTGGGTACCCGGCTGCTCCACCGGTGAAGAAGCCTATTCACTGGCCATTTTGCTGCAGGAGCAATTGGAAGTGTCGAAGAAAAGTGCCAAAGTGCAGATCTTCGCCACCGACATCGATAGCAATGCCATCGAAACGGCGCGTAGCGGCCTTTACCCGGCCAGCATCGCCGCCGATCTGACGCCCGAACGGCTGGCGCGTTTTTTTTCCAGAGAAGCGGACGGTAGCAGCTATCGCATTCATAAAGGCATCCGCGATCTCCTGGTCTTTTCCGACCAGGACGTCATCAAGGACCCGCCGTTTTCCAAACTCGATCTGATCAGTTGCCGCAACCTGCTGATCTATCTGGGCAGCGATCTGCACAAGAAGCTCATTCCCCTGTTTCATTATGCCTTGAACCCGGGGGGATTCCTATTCCTGGGCACTTCCGAGACGGTGGGCGAGTTCGCCGACCTCTTTGCGACCCTGGATCGCAAGGCCAAACTATATCAACGCAAGGAAGAGGTTCGCGGCGCCTACCGTTCGGTGACGGGGAAGTTCATCGCGCCCCATCCGCTTACCCACCAGCATCCTGAAAGAAAGGTTGCCAGCGAGATCAAGATCCCGTTGCGCGAGCTGACGGAGCGGGCCTTGCTGCAGCATTTCAAGGCGGTCGGAGTGTTGGTCAACGAGCGTGGCGACATCCTCTATCTGCAGGGACGCACCGGCCATTATCTGGAGCCGGCGCCGGGTGAGGCCGGCATGAATATCCTGAAGATGGCGCGCGAAGGTCTGCGGCCCGCCTTGACCGCCGCCCTGCACAAGGCCACCGCACAACTGCAGCCGGTTTTGCAGTCGGGCTTGCAGGTCAAGACCAACGGCGGTTTCAGCGCCGTCGATCTCACGGTCAAATCGGTGGCGGCAAGCGCAGCAATGGCCGACGAACCCCATCTGTTCCTGGTCATTCTGGAAGAAGCGTCGATACCTTGCGAAGAAGGTTCCGAAAACGCCGCCCATCCGACCCCGATCGATGGCGAGCACGCCGCGACTATCGATGCCCGCATCACGGCCTTGCAACAGGAATTGCGGGCCAAGGACGAATATCTCCAAAGCAGCGTCGAGGAACTGGAAACCTCCAATGAGGAGTTGAAATCCGCCAACGAGGAAATGCAATCGGTCAATGAGGAATTGCAGTCCACCAACGAGGAACTGGAAACTTCCAAGGAGGAATTGCAATCGGTCAACGAGGAATTGGCCACGGTCAACAACGAGCTGCAATCCAAGATGGCGGATCTGGCCAGGGCCAACAACGATATGAGCAACCTGCTGGCCAGCACGGACATCGGCACCATCTTCGTCGATCATCAACTGTTGATTCAGCGATACACGCCGGCCGTGACCCAGATCATCAACCTGATCCTCACCGACGTGGGACGCCCGGTGGGCCATATCGTTTCCAACCTGGTGGGCTATGATAGCCTGGTGGAAGATGTGAAAACCGTGCTGGACCGCCTGGTTTCGAAGGAAATCGAGGTGCAGACCCAGGCAGGGGCCTGGTTTTTGCTGCGCATTCGGCCCTATCGCACGGTGGAGAATGTGATCGAAGGGGCGGTGATCACCTTCGTCGATATCAGCGAACTGAAGCGGGCCCAGGCGATTGCACGGGAAAATCAGGCTCAGCGCCATCTGGCCGCTGTGGTGCGCGATTCGCGCGATGGGATCTTGATGCTGGATCTATCCGGCTGCATACTGGCCTGGAATCCGGCGGCCGAGCGCCTGTATGGTTGGAGCGAGGACGAAGCCTTGACGAAAAACATCGCCGAGATGATCCCCGAGGGCTTGCGCGCGGAAGCGAACGAGGCCATGCGCCGCCTGAGCAGAACCGAGCTATTGTCGCCTTATGCCACGCAAAGGATCGCCAAGGATGGAAGCCTGGTGCCGATATGGCTCTCCGCCACCGCTTTGGTGAATGAAGTCGGCGAAGTCTATGCCATAGCGACCACGGAACGGGAACGCTGCAGGGAAAATTTGTCCGAACCCGGCCTTATCGCCGGCAAAGAGCAAGACCATGGCCGATGACACCCCCCAGGATTCAGAGGAAGATCCGCCAACGATAGCGGCGAAGCGGTTGCGCCGACG
>JAQTSI010000042.1 GCA_028711365.1 Methylococcaceae bacterium | reverse complement strand
TCACCCGCACAATCGCTCGCGCAGGAAACCAATAACCCGCCGCTGGTCTGCGGATCGCAGAGAAACTTCCGCCGCCATTCTTCAATGCCTGCGCCCAGTTCGACCTCCCGGCCGTAACTCGCCCACAATCGTTCCGCCGCGCCGGTAGCGTAACCCTGCTCGGCCAATTCCAGGGCCATGGGCAGAACCGGCAGGCTGCTAAAACGGATTTCCGCCTTCAACGAGGACCCCCGGCAGATCTCCAGCAGATGCCCGAGCAGGCCGAAACCGGTCACGTCGGTCATGGCATGTACGCCTTCCCGTTCTCCCAGTGTCGTTCCCACGTCGTTCAAGCGGGTGGCAGTCGCCATCATCTGCCGGTAACCCTCGGTATTCAACCGGCCTTTTTTCAGCGCAGCGCCGAGCACGCCTACCCCTAAGGGCTTGCCGAGTATCAGCAAGTCGCCGGCTTGAGCCCTATCATTGCGCTTCACCCGTTCGGGATGGACCAGCCCCAAAGCCACCAGGCCATAAATCGGCTCGGGCGAATCGATGGAATGCCCGCCGGCGATGGGAATGCCCGCCGCCTCGCACACCGTGGCCCCGCCGGCCAGGATTTGCTGCATCGTCTGCAGCGGCAGCTTGTCCACCGGCATGCCCACCACCGCCAGCGCCAGGATCGGCTTGCCGCCCATGGCGTACACGTCCGACAGGGCATTGGTGGCGGCGATGCGGCCGAAGTCGAAAGCGTCATCGACGATGGGCATGAAGAAATCGGTGGTCGCGACGAGGGCCTGCTGGTCGTTGAACCGGTAAACCGCCGCGTCATCGCTGCTGTGGATGCCCACCAGCAAGTCCGGATGGCATCCCGCCAAAGGCAATTGGGACAGCATTTCCGCCAGCAAGGCGGGGGCGATTTTGCAGCCGCAACCGCCGCCGTGGGAATATTGGGTAAGCTTGATGTCAGTCATGGGGGCTGCAAGTTGCGAATTCATGGGAGTCGACATATTGGCTTGAGCCTCTGCGGATTTCAGGTTCAGTGACTGGAACGCCCTCACTGACCCCATACCGGTCCCAGTGGCGAAATTCGCCGAGATTATGACGAAGATCCAGGCCAATTTCCACGCCGGCCAGCCCGAAAACGCCTCGCCTCGGCCTGAGGCTACGCCCCGAATTGAGCTTTCAACGGCAGAAGAGCCGTTCGTCTATGGCGGGTGGGCAAGGTTTGTCGCCTGGAAGGCGACGAGAATTCATGGGAAACAGGCGTGCGGCTAAAGGTTTCGAGACCACAGGGGCCAACAGAGAGATCAAAGCAGGGCGGTTGACGTAGGGTCAGCGCCCGGCCTGGAAAATGGAATGCGTGTAAAGCAGCCCGGATGAATCGCCATCCGGGCTGCTCGAGGGTGGAACAGGGCTCAGTTGATTTCGAGCTTGCTGGTCAGTACCGTGTTGGTCGATTGGTCACGCAATCCTTTCCACTGCGCATTCATGCCGACCTGAACGAAGCCGCCAACCACGCTCAAAGCACCGTCGGGCGTATTCACGATCAGTTTCGTGTTGATGCCCCAAATCAGCTTCTTGGCGCCCACCATCAGGTAGTCCGCCCCTATCGCCGTGATTTTGCCCGTGGACTCGTCTTTCACCGTGAAATTCGAGGGGGCAGGAGCGGGGTTGACGATTAGTGTCGTGCTCACCGTAGCCGTGATGCCCGCGGCATCGGTCGCCGTCAGGCTCACGGTAAAAGTGCCCGCCGCCGTCGGCGTGCCTCCGACGGTGCTGCCGGTCAGCGTCAAGCCGGCCGGCAAGCCGGTGGCGGCGAAGGTAAAGGGACCGAAGCCGGTCGCCGTCAGGTTGGCCGAATAGCCGGCTCCCACCGTGCCGCCAGGCAGCGTCGGGCTGAAGGTGGTGGCTTGGGCATCGATCTGCAGGACCAGAGTTTTCGAAGCGCTCACGCCTGCGGAGTCGACTGCCGTTACGATGACACTATGAGGGCCGGTTACCGTGGGGATGCCGGTGATGTTGATACCGTCGAAAACCAGCCCGGCGGGGAGCCCGGAGACGGTGACTTTATACGGCGCGATACCCCAGGAGACGCTGATCGGTGCGGTGTAGGCGAGACCGGCGGTGCCGTTCGGCAGGGATGCCGTGTCGAGGGTGACGCCGGGCTTCACGGTCAGATGGGTCAGGATGCAGCCGTACGGGTCGACCGTGCCGGTATAGTCCAGGATCAGGCCAGCCTTATACCAGTTCAGCAATCCGCCCAGGAACTGGGTGTTGGTCGGGTTCAGGTTGATGGTCCAGAGATGGTCGAGCAGATTCAGGCCACCGTTGACCACGATGAAACTACCCGCCGAACGGGCTACCCAGGCCGTTTCGACGGCGTTGGTGCCGGAGCAGGCGACTGGAACCGGAGCCACGACATTCAGCGTCACGGTTGCCGATTGCGCAAATCCTGCGCTGTCCGTCGCCGTCAGCGTGATGGGGTAAGCGCCCGCAACGCTCGGGGTGGTGCCCCAGATGACATTGCCCGTCAGGGTGATGCCGGTCGGAAGTCCGGTCGCCGTGTAGGTAAATCCGCCGCTGCCGCCGGTTGCCGCCGATAGGGGCGCGGAATAGGCGGAATTCGTCACACCATCCGGCAGGGTCGGCGTAAAGCTGATGGCGGCATCATTGATCGTGAGCGGTAGCGTGGCGGAAGTCGAAAGCAAAGTGGCGGTATCCTTCACCGTAATGGTCACGCTCGACGTGCCCACCGAAGTCGGTGTCCCGGAAATGTTCACGCCATCGAAAGTCAGACCGGCCGGCAGTCCGGTCACGGTGACAGTGATGGGATCGCCGTTGGGGGCGGAGGCGGACACCGGCGTGCTATAGAGGCTGCCGATCGCCCCATTGGGCAGCGAGGCGGTCGAAAGGGTCGGCGGCAAGGCGCCCGTCGCGGCGGAAGGCGTGACCTTGAACGAATATTGGTTCAACGAGTAAGAGGACATCATGACGGCATTGGCATAAACCGTCGCCACATAAACGCCAGGTTGCAGATAGATGCCATTCGCCGACAACAGGCTGACCGGAGGCGGTGGTGTCATGCCGGCATAACCGGGCGAAGGCGCCTGGTAGATTCCGCTGACCAGCGTGGCCACGAGCGCTCCCATAGCATCCCGCACCTCCCCGGCGCTCACCACGGTAATGAAGGTTTGCCGCAGGGCCGGGCTGACGCAGGTCATGGCGTTGCAACCATAGTGCACCTGGCCTAGAGCGGTGAAGTCATAGTTGCCCGCGGCCGTGACGGTGATATTGATCGTATCGCTAAAAGCGCCCGCCTTCGCCGTGAGGACAATGGGCGTGCCTGGCGAGGCGGCGTATGTCGCCGCCGATGCCGGAAGCGCCACCATGAGCGCTACCACGGCCAATAGAAGATTCAATAGGGATTTCATCAGGTCTCCTGGTTTTTTGGGGAGTTATCGATAGAGGCGCGCCCGATTCTCGCACATGAAGATAAATTCAAGCTTAAAATCGGGGGCCGTCTGGACTGGCATCGAGCCTCATCGACGGGTTACCGATTGGCGGAAGAGAAAGGGAGTCGAACCCTCCCGGGGCCGTCTCACGACCCCAACCGGTTTTGAAGACCGGCCGCCCCACCGGGGACGATGCTCTTCCTGTTTGGGCGAGATTCTAGCCGATCCCGGCTAAAAGGCGAGTCCATCGTGGCGCAGGCGATGCGCGTCCTTGAGGCGGCGGGTGAAGCCGACCCTGTCGAAAAACTCCAGGATGTGGATGGCGAGCTTGCGGCCGGTGCCGATGCGATTGCGGTATTCGGCGGCGAGGATGAGGCCATCCGGGCTTTCTGCTGCGAGTTGACGGGCGATTTCGGCCAGCTCGGCGGTGGTCTTGCGGTCGAAATAATGATCGTGGGCGATGCGGTAGACGCGGCCGAGACGGGCGGCGCGCGCAAGGAGTTTGCGCACTTCGGCCTCGTCCTTACCAAGGCTATGGGCGATGTCGCGCACCCTTGGCGGCTGATAGGCTTGGGCCGTGAGCAGAGGCGCTATCTCGGCCCATAGTCTTTCCTCCGCCTCGACCAGGACGATGCGGTGGCCCGGCAGGTGAAACCAGGAAGCCTCCTTGACCAGCAAACCTTCGGCCTCGAGTTCGGACAGCAATTGGGCGAAAACCGATCGGTCGATCTGCGCCGCGGTGCGCAGGCGTAATTGCTCGGCATTGAGACCTAGCGAATCCGGCATGCTCTCGTGTTCCTCGCGCAGGGCTTCCAGCACGCCAAGGCGCAATGCCTCCCAGCGTTCTGTGGAAAACACCCTCGGCTTGATGCCTTCGACCCGGCGCGCAGGCGGCATCAGGATTTCCAAGTCGGCCAGAGACCGGTTGATGTTGCGGGCGAATTCGGTCAGATCCACGCCATGGGGCGAGCATTCCAGCAAGGCTTGCAGGATGGCCCGCGGCGACTCCCCTTGCCAGGCCCCCAACACCGCCAGCCGTTGCGGCTTGCGCCGACCGCGTGAAGGCGGCCGGCTATCCAGGATCATCCCGCCGGCCAGATTGCTTTGGCCGCTGGCGTCGCGCAGGAGGCAGCGATCGCCACGAACGGTGCAGACCGGCCGGTCCAGCACCAGTTGCGCCAAGGCTCGCGCGCCGGGTTGCAATGCTTCTTCCTGCAACAGGGCCACATGAGCGCTGGCATGGGCCGTCCCCAGGTGGACATGCACCGGCGTCCAGTGCGCCAGCGGCTTGGCGAGTTCCGCGAGTAGATCGAGGCGCAGATCCAGCCGCAGAGTGGGGGCATGGAGTGGCGGCGACAATACCCAGTCCCCCCTTTGCACTTGCTGTTTTTCCACCCCGGCCAGGTTCAGGGCACAACGCTGCCCCACCCTGCCCTGCTCGGCCGGACGATTCTGGGCGTGTATGCCGCGCACCCGCACCGGCAAACCGGAGGGCGAAAGCAGCAGCCGATCGCCGGTCCTGACCCTGCCCGAAAACACCGTGCCGGTGACCACCGTGCCCACGCCGGTCAAGCTGAAGCTGCGATCCACGGCGAGGCGAAAGCCGCCTTGATCCGGAGCGGGTCCCCGACTGACGGCAGCTTTTTCCAGGTAGGTTCGCAATACTTCCACCCCCATTCCGGTGATGGCGGAAACGGCGAAGATCTTGCTGTCCGCCAGCTTCGTCGCGGCCAACAGGGTTTCGATCTCGCGCTTGACGGTTTCGATCCTCTCAGGCCCTACCCGATCGATCTTGGTCAATGCCACCGCGCCGCGGTTCAACCCCAATAGATCGAGGATTTGCAGGTGCTCGACGGTTTGCGGCATGGGGCCATCGTCGGCGGCGACGATCAGCAGCACATAGTCGATACCGGTGGCGCCGGCCAGCATGTTGGGAATGAATTTCTCATGGCCCGGCACATCGACGAAGCCCAGGCAATCGCCCTGGGACAGGGGCGCGTAAGCGAACCCCAAGTCGATGCTGATGCCGCGCGATTTTTCCTCGGACAACCGGTCGGTGTCCACCCCGGTGAGGGCTTTCACCAAGGCGGTCTTGCCATGATCGATATGGCCGGCGGTGCCGATGAGCATGGTGTTACCGACTCCAATCCGTCAGTTGGCCGGCAAACCCCGCCTCGTCTTCCAAACCTCTCAAATCGAATTTCAAGGCACCGTCCTCGATCCTGCCGATGACGGGAATGGGCAGGTTGCGAAAGGCCTCGGCCAGACGAATTAGCGCCCTGCCCTGCCCGCGCCCTGAAACCCCAGGCCGGATCGTCAGACAGGCGCTAGGCAACAGGTCCACCGGCAGGGAGCCGCTGCCGATCTGGCTGGAGCAACTTTCCACCGTGACCCCGGCCTGCTCGCCCAAGGCTTGTTGCACCGAAGGCAACAGGCGCTGCGCCAGCGCGGCAATCTCCGCCGCCGGCCGGGTGAGGGTGCGCAGGGTGGGCAATTGACTAGCGAGCCGTTCGGGGGAACGATAAAGTTTGAGGGTGGCTTCCAGCGCCGCCAGGGTCATCTTGTCCACTCGCAAAGCCCGCTTCAGGGGATTGCGTTTGATCTTGACGATCAGATCCTGGTTACCGACCAGGATGCCGGCTTGCGGCCCCCCCAGCAATTTGTCGCCGCTGAAGCTGACCAGATCGGCGCCCTGAGCGATGGCCCCACCGGCCGTCGGTTCCCTGGGCAATCCGTAGCGGGTGAGATCCACCAGGGTGCCGCTGCCCAGATCCTCGACGAAGGGCAGACCGTGGTCGTGGGCCAGCCGGGCCAGTTCCTTCGCCGAAACCGAGGCGGTGAAGCCGGTGATGGCGTAATTGCTGCGATGCACTTTCATGATCAAGCCGGTGCGCGGACCGATGGCCTCGGCATAGTCCTTGCCGTGAGTGCGGTTGGTCGTGCCCACCTCGCGCAACTTGGCCCCGGCGCGGGACATGATGTCGGGAATGCGGAATGCGCCGCCGATTTCGATCAGTTCGCCGCGCGAGACGATCACTTCCTTGCGTTGCGCCAAACTGTTCAACAGCAGGAACACCGCCGCCGCATTGTTGTTGACCACGGTGGCCGCTTCGGCTCCGGTCAATTCGCGGATCAATCCGTCGATGTGTTCGTCCCGGTCGCCGCGTTTGCCGCCGGAAAGCTCGTATTCCAGATTGCAGGGATGATTCAGCACCGCCAATACCGCCGCCACGGCTTCCTCGGCCAGCAAGGCGCGGCCCAGGTTGGTATGCAATACCGAACCGGTGAGATTGAATACCGGCCGCAACCGCGGACGATGGGAAGCTTCCAGCCGAGTTAGACAGGCTTGAGCCAGGTCGTCGCGGCTCCACGGCGTATCGGGCTCGGCCGCAAGGCGGCTGCGCCATTGCGCCAGGGTTTCGCGCAAGGCGGCGACCGTGGCGGTATGCCCGAAGCGCGCCACCAGGCCGGCGATGATGGCATGGCCGAGCAGGCTGTCAACCGAGGGGAGCCTGGAAAAGGGATGGGATGTCATCGGCTCGTCCATCGATTCGCTAGTCGGTTCATCGGCCGTTCTGTGAGTCATTCCACTCCAACTCCAGTTTGAGGGCGATCAGCGATTTGTTGACGTCGACGATCAAAAACACCAACGAGATGATGAGCGCCGACAGCGAGGCGATGAACAACGAACTGATGATCCAGCCATGGTGGAGACCGATCAATTCGGTCAAAAACAGCACGATGATCAGCAGGGCCGCACATAGCGCGCTGACCGAAGCCAGCGCGATGCTGTAACGGATATTGCGGGTCCTGAACCAGATGACCTCGATCTCTTCGCGCAGATGCGCCTTGTGGCTGTCGGAGGCTTTTTCGCCTTCCTTCACCAGGTTGCGCGCCCGGTCGATGGCATGGGCCAGGCGATTGTTCATCGTCAGCAACAGCAAGCCCACCGCCGAAATCAGGATAACCGGACTGATCGCCACTTGCAGCAAATGAATCAGGGTGTCGAGACTCATGGAGATGTCGATTCGATTATTTCGCAGGTTTTTTGCCCTGCCGATCGATTCACCAACCGGCAGGGATATCTTACACGAGCCTATATTCCAGGGTTGAAGTGGGTGTGGAGCGGTTTCGAGCTTGGGCAATGAAACATGATGAATGCAGGAAATTTCATCAGACTCCGGGCTTTTAAGTCGATTTCAGGACTCAATCGACCCTAAGCTCCCTGCCTACAAGCCCCTCTTAGCCTCGATGCTGTCGACTCAGCGAACTGACGACGGACTATATCGAAGCGTCCCAGAAAGCGGCCAGTTTCAGCCTGCGATTCTCGGCAACTTGGCCTGGAGTTCGCGGACTTCGGTCTCGAGCGATTGGATGCGTTCGATTCCTTGCCGACGACCGGTAGTCGAAGTTACTTGAAAATCTTCCGCTCCAAGGACAGGCTCCAGCCCGGATTGTGTCCCGCGCCGGAATAGGCGCCGCGAAACCGGCCCTGCCTTGTCTGGCCGTTGAAGTCTCGGTCGAAGTCCGGAAATTCGGAAAACGGCTTTAGGTTGATCCTGCCACGCTCCAACATGCCCGGCTTGGGGAAAAGACTCAGCCATCCTAGGGGAGCGGCGGGGTTTTGCAAATAATCTGGCGCATCCGAAGCCTCGGCCGTCAGGTTTTCGGCCTGTTTTCCTCCCTGAATCGGGATTTGTGCAAAGACCGCGTTCCCGACGATGGCTTGATCCCGCTCGGCCGCCTCTGCATCGATCAGGACACGAATCCCCTTCCCGGGATGCAACACGGTATTGAAGAAAATCACGGCCTTTCTAGGAATATCGTTATGAGGCTGTATGGCCACGGCGGGGAATTCGTTTGGGTGCGAGTTGTAAAACAGGTTGCTATACAAGGCAAGCCGCCCTTCGCCCTGGAACAAGGCTTCATTCGGATTTTCGTGAAAGAAGTTTCCGTAAATCAGATAGATGTCATCCTTTCCAGGTCCCTGCAAGGGCCAATGGCCGACCAATACATTCGGGCGCGCTTCCGCTCCGACCGAGCTGCCTGCCTCCTTGCTGAACACATTGTGGCGAATGAGGGTCGCTTTGGGCTCCAACGGCATGGCGGGAAGTTGCGGCCTGGGGTTTTGATGCTTGATTTGCAGGTTGTAGCCGATGGTGTTGGCGATCAGATTGTTTTCGATGATGCCGCCCCAAAAAGGATGGCTGCCATCCGAGTTGCCGAAATACATGCCGGTTCCCGCCTCGATGATGATATTGCCGCGAACCCGCCAATCCCAGGCCGGACATTTGGAGGAAATCCCGACGATCTGCTGGTGCCGCCCTAGATTATGGATATACAAGTCTTCCAGGGTGATGTGATGGGCAAAATTTCCCGAGGATCGCACTCCGTGGACCATCAAGCCGAGGCCGTCGATTTCGAGATTGCGTAGCGTGAGGTAACTGGAATCGCGAAGCATGATGGTGTCGTTGTCGGGCCTGGCCAGAAACACCGGACGTCCCCCGGCACCCTCCAATGTGATCGGTTTTCCCGGCCTGCCGTTGAGTCCATCGAGCCACAGTCCTTGTCGATAGATTCCGGGGCCGAAGAGTAAAGTATCGCCCGGCTCGAGGCCCGGGATCAATCGTCTGTAGTTATCCGGGGAGGCGCGAATCTCCTTGGCGAGCAGGCCGGTGGGGCTCGAAAGCAACAGGGATGCGAAAGCGAAAAACACGATTGCCCATCGAAACATGTTCGGTCTGACCTTACCGGTGGATTGATCGACGAATCAGGCAGTATCCCAAGGTCGAACTCTATACGGGGGCAACAGCCTGACGGTGATTAAACTACACGCCGTTCAAGTAAAGAACAAACGATCCGCCGCTTCGATCTGATCCGGATTTCCCAGCAGGCCGAGGCGGTCATCCACCATGAAGATGATGTCCATGGAAGGGTTCAGCATCAGTTTGCCTTCGCGCATGATCGCCACCACGGTCACGCCGGTCTGGCTGCGTGGGCGGGTTTCCGCCATGGTTTTGCCGACCAGGAGACTGTGCGGTGGAATTTTCCGCCAGGAAATGTCGAGCAGATCGGAGGCATCCAGCAACTCCCGCAACAAATCATGCTCGCCCTGGGATTTCACCAAAGCATCGTAATTTTCCCTGCGCACCGTATCGGCATAACGGCGCACCTCCTGCAAGGGAAACCCCAGATGCAGCAGGGTATGGCGTATCACCTGCAAGCCGCCCTCCAGTTCCGGATGGATCACCAGCTTCGCGCCCAGGGCGGCAAGCCGTTTCACGCCGGCCCGAGTGGCAGCCCGGGCGATGATGGCAAGATCCGGGGCGATGTCCTTCGCCGCCGCCACGGTCAATTCGGTGGCGGCCTCCTCCGGTAAGGTCACCACCAGCAGACGGGCCCGATCCAAAGCGGCATGGCCGAGAATATCGGAATTGGCGGTATCGCCCAGCAAGGTGGGCACGCCTTTTTTGGACAGCCGTTCTATCCGTTCGATGCGAAAATCGATGACCAGATAGGGGATATGCAGTTCCCCCAATATGTCCACGATGTGCGAGCCCACCCGCCCATAGCCCACCACCACTACGTGATCGGCCACCGTATCCTCCACCGGGGCCTGCGCCTGACCATAGCGGTTCAGCCACCGCCACACCGGCCTGATCTTGCGCAGGCCCGATTCCAGCGGCGAGATCAGCTTCAACATCAACGGATTGACGACGATGGACAGCAAGGCCGCAGCCAGGATCAGGGAATACTGATCTTTCCCCAAAAACCCCAGATCCAGTCCGGTCTGGCCGAGGATGAAGGAAAATTCACCGATCTGACTGGAGCCGGCGGCCACCACCAGGACGGTGCGGGCCGGGCGCGGAAACGGCAAAGCCCAGGCGCCGGAAACGAGAAACTTGCCGAACACCACCAGCCCGGTCAGAATCAAAGCCGGCTGAATGTTGTTCAGCAGGTAGATCGGGTCCAGCAACATGCCGATGGAGACGAAAAACAGCACGGAAAAGGCTTCGCGAAACGGCAGCAGATCGGAAGCGATGCGGTGGCTGAGGGGCGACTCGCTGACCACGGCGCCGGCCACGAAAGCCCCCAAAGCCAGGGAAACGCCGAATAATCGGCTAGCCGCCAAGGCTATCCCCAATGAAATCGCCAGTATCGCCAGGATGAAAAGTTCGCGCGAGCGGGTGTGCGCCACCCGCAGCAATAGCCAGGGAATGAAGCGTTTGCCCGCGAACAGCATGAATGCCAAAAAACCGATGGCGGCCAGCAGGGTCATGCCGACGGCATGCCAATCCGGCGCGGTCCCCCTCGCGCCGAGGTTGGGCAACACCAGCAAGATCAGCACCGTGCCCAGATCTTCCATGACCCGCCAGCCGACGGCAACCTGTCCATGGGAAGTATTGAGCAGGCCCAAATCCATGAAGCCCCGCAACATGACGATGGTGCTGGCGATGGAAACCGCCAATCCCAACATCAATCCGGCCATCGGAGACCAACCCCAGAACCAGCTCAGGGCGAACCCCAGCCCCAGCAGGGTCATCATCTGGCCCAAGGCGCCGAGGATGGCGATATCGCGTACTTTCCACAGATCGGCGAAGGAAAAATGCAAGCCGACGCCGAACATCAGAAAGATGATTCCCAACTCGGCCAACTCGCCGAGGGTCTGCGGATCGCCCATGTAACCCGGCGTGAAAGGTCCGATGGCGACGCCGGCCAGCAAATAGCCGACGATGGTGGGCAGGCCGATGCGCTGGAAGATCAGCCCCCCGACGAAAGCCGCCCCCAGCGCCACCGCGATGTTTTCGAGCAGACTCAGACTATGCATGAATCAACCGCCGGCATGTTGGTTGGTGATCGTCCGATCCTCGCAGCAAGCTCGATGATCTGGCCGAAACTGATGCCCGCATCGTTGGTTGGAATCTCGCTTGGCAGGTAAACCTGGAATCCTCGCCGGGTCAATGATTGGACGGCCTGTTCGGTCAGCAGCCGGTTCTGGAATACACCTCCGGCCAGCCCTATCCGGCTTACACCGCTTTCGCTGCGTATCTTCTCCGCTTGAGCCGTGATGGCTTGAGCCAAGCTGGCATGAAACAGCGAACCCCGCTCGGCCATGCCGAGCGAATCGTCCATCAACATAGTGACCAGCGGCCCCCAGTCAGTTCGCCACAAGCCGAGTGTATCGCGTTTCTGAGGCAATTCGATAGGCTTGTCGGCCGGCTCGCTCAAAGCTTCCAATAGCATCGCGGCCTGGCCTTCGAAACTGGCTTCCTGGCTCAAGCCTGTCAAGGCGGCGGCGGCATCGAACAGGCGGCCTGCCGAAGTGGAAATCGGGCTGTTGATGCCGCGCTCGAATGCCTGCCGCAACAGGCTGGAATCTTTCGGGCAAGCGGCCCAATCCCGGCCCGTTTCCAGGCAAAGCGCCAAGGCGCAACGCCAGGGCTCCCGATTGGCCCGCTCGCCCCCCAGCAGCCGAAAGGAGCGCAACGAACCGACCCTGCGCCAACTGCCGGGCTTGCCCAACAGGGCCTCGCCGCCCCAGATCGTGCCATCCTCACCGAAGCCGAGTCCGTCCCAGGTAAACACCAGCATTTCGGTGTCAACCCCATGCTCTCCGGCCAAGGCCGAGGCATGGGCATGGTGGTGATGAACCTTGTGACAGGGGATGGGGAGCGAGCGCGCCCAGCGGCCGGAATGGTAGTTCGGGTGGGCATCGCAGACCACCGCGGCAGGCTCCACGCCGTAAAGGGTTTTCAGATCGGCCATCACCTGTTCGAAAACCTGCAGGCTGCGCGGCGAACCCAAATCGCCAATATGCGGGGAAATCACCACGCGCTGGCCGAAGCCCAAGGCCAGGGTGTTTTTCAAATCGGCCCCCAGGGCGAGCAGGGGCTGTTGCAGTTCGAATGGCAATTCCCGCTCCACCGGCGCAAGCCCTCGTCCCAAGCGAACAGCCCTTAGCTGGCCGTCGATGCGGCGAAATACCGAATCGTCCGCAGGCCGCCGAATGGGCCGATCATGGTGGAGAAAGGCGTCGGCGATTCCGCCCAACCGGCTTTCGACCTCGATGCCCTCGGTCAGCACCGGCTCGCCGCTGACGTTGGCCGAGGTGGCCACCAGCGGCCCGCCGAAGGCATCGGCCAGCAGATGATGCAAAGGGCTGTAAGGCAACATCAGGCCGACCTCTCTCAACCTCGGCGCGATGGCCTCGGCGAGCGGATAACCTGTGCGTTTTTTCATCAATACGATGGGCCGCAAGGGCGATTTGAGCAATTCCAGTTCCGCCGGCTCCGGTTGCGCAGCGGTCATTATCCCATCCAGACCCTCCGGCCCACGCCAGGGCATCATCACGGCCAACGGTTTGTCGGGACGCTGCTTGCGCTGCCGCAGCCGTTTAACTACTTCGTCGTCATTGGCATCGCACAGCAGATGATATCCCCCCACGCCCTTGACCGCGACGATGGCGCCTTCCTTCAATGCCTTGACGCAAGCCGCCAGCGACGCCTCATCGCCAGCTCCTTCCCCCTGGTGGGGGGAAGGAGCGAAGCGAAAGGGGCCTTGGGATGGGGGTAAAACACTGGAAGTAAGAGCAACACGGCTAGACTCTGCGCAAGGCTCGAGCGTTCTACCCCCACCCTGCCCTCCCCCTGCAAGGCATGGGTATCTACACAAATCCCCTCCCCCTGGCAGGGGGAGGGTTAGGGTGGGGGTTGAACGCCGATGAGACGGCGGCGCTCCGGGGTTCAGCGAGTCTCTACCCCCATCCCACCCTTCCCCCTGCAAGGGGGAAGGAGTTGATTCCCTTACACTTTCAGACTTGTATAGATACCCATGCCCTGCAAGAGGGAGGGAGGGAGGGTTCAATATTGTTGAATTAAGGTTTTTGCTCGTCTTTTCGGCAGAGATCGCCGGAACCCAGACGCTCGGGATGACTGGCGGAGCAACGTCCCTGTCGACTGGATACCGGCGATCCCTGCCGGTATGACGGCTCAATTCAACCGTATTGGGGTTAGGGTGGGGGTCGGATGCCGATGCTATGGCGGCGCTTGCAGGTATCATTGATTCCACCATCCCGAGCCGAACGGGATAGTGGAAAGCCAGCCGGGGGCCACAGAGGGGGCAAGCCAGGGGTTGGGCGTGGTATCGGCGATCTTGAGGATTCTCGTACTCGGACCGACAGGAAGGACAAAGCGCGAACCCGCTCATGGCCGTGTTCGGCCGGTCGTAAGGCAGCCTGTCGATGAGGGTGTAACGCGGCCCGCATTGGGTGCAGTTGATGAAGGGATAACGGTAGCGGCGTTCTCCTGGTGTCTGCATCTCGGCCAGACAGTCGTCGCAGACGAAATAATCCGGCGGAACATGGACCTTCCCCCCCTCCCCCGCTTCGCTGGGTTCGATGGAAAAGCCTTGCAACCCTGCGCTGGGCATGGCGCGAGTGCGGGGTGGATCGAGCCGAGCCAGCGGCGGCGCGCGTTCGACCAAGGCTTTTTGAAAAGTGGCCAAGGCGGCAGATGTTCCTTCCAGCCGGATTTCCACCTCGCCGCTACGATTACGGACCCAACCGGTAAGCCCCAGCTCGTTGGCGAGTCGGCTGACGAAAGGCCGAAATCCGACACCCTGCACGCGGCCGGTTACCAAGATGCGGATGGAATTGTACATCTTTGCAGGGGCGAATTCATTCACTCTTGGATGGATAAACTCGCCTCTCTACATGGCGCTATTGAAATGATAGTTGGAATAAGAGGCTGCCTTTACAACTATTCATGTGGAATACCCGAACCGGACCGACTCTTCATGGTGTCACGAACCAGATGCGCGCAGATTTCACAGACCCGCTTGCCAAGAGAAAGTCCCTAGTCCGGAACCATCGGCGGTGGTATCTCTCCGGCTTGGTTATAGTCCAATTTAACGCCTCTCACACTTTCATTGTAGGAATCGGGGTACGCGTAGATGGTCGGGCCGCGAAACCTGAAATCCGGCCAAGGACGTTGTGCGTTGACAGCGCCTTGGATACCAGCTCCAGTGGCATTGGCCAGCCCTTTTAGGAACCAGTACCCTTGGCCACTGTTTACATCCTTGCTCTGGAAAGTCCCGGGACCCACATAATAAACCCCTCTGCTGTCTGGCGAGGTCTGTGGTAGCGAGGTATCGCTCGCCACACCACAACCGTGAATTTTGATTTCCCTACGCGCGCCGGGCCGTTGATCGAACGATGCCTTCAACTGCTGAAAATTGTCGTAGGCGGCATTGGCATCGATTCCTCTACTCCCTCCGCCAAGGAAAAGAACTCCGCTGTCGCCATGGGCGCAAAGCCGCAGCAGATTGATCTTCCCGTGTCTCTCTGCCTCCTTCCTGAGAAAGTCGACCAGTGTTTCCGTAGAGCACCCCTTCGGGACGAAGATCTGTCTTGGAGCCCCATCCTCGGGGGCGGTTCTGAAAGGTGGATAGTCTCCCCAATTGTAATCCCCTCCCCTTTGCAGTTTGTCGTAGGCAAAAACATAGTAGATATTCATACTCGCTCCTCGGATCAATGGCGCCATAAAAGGCCAAAGTCAAGCCGGTTCGGATTCCTTGCGCACTCCCGCCGCCCACCAGATACGGCAGGCGCCTTCATCGGACACCATGCAGGGGCCGACCGGGTTGCGCGGCGTGCAAGTCAGGCCATAAATTCGGCATTGCACGGGGCTGATCTTGCCCAGGACCACGGAGGCGCATTCGCATCCGGGAGGCATCTCGCCCGCGTGGCGTCTAGCCTGTTCGGCATGAGCGGGAAAACGCAATCTAGCATTATGGGCGGCAAATGTAGGTTTCAAATCGAAACCCGAAGCGGGAATTTGGCCTATGCCTCGCCAGTTGGCCGTGACCACCTCGAAGCAGTCGGCCAGGCATCGCCTAGCGGTGGTGTTACCACCGGGTTTGACCGCCTGGGGATAGCAATTTTCCAGTTGAGGGGCCCGGTTCAACCATTGCATGAGCACCGAATGCACCGCAGCCAGCAGGCTGTCCGGCGTAAACCCGGCGATGGCGGTGGGAATCCGATGTTGTTCGGATACGAAATTCCATTCCTCCGGCCCCATGATCGTGGAGACATGGCCGGGGGCAATCAGCGCATCCAACCCCGGCGCCCCGGAATCCAACAGCATGGCGACGGCGGGCCAGGTCAGCCTCCCGCTCATCAGCAGATACAGATTTTCCGGCAAGCCCTCCTCGATCATGGCGGCGATGGGTGCGAGGGTGGTTTCGAAACCCACCGCATGGAAGACCACGGTTTTTTCGGGATGGGCATGGGCGATGCGCACGGCGTCTCTCGGAGAAGCGATGGGGCGAACATCCGCCCCGGCGGCCTTGGCTTGTTCCAAAGACCGGATTTCACCGCGAGGGACATTGACCGGCACCCGCAGCATGTCGCCGAAGCTCACCACGATGGTTTTCTCTTTCATCGCCAGTTGTATGGCCTGGTAAATGTCTTCCTCCGGGCAGATGCACACCGGACAACCGGGGCCCGGAATCAGGCGAATCTGCTCAGGGAGCAGGGAACGCAAGCCGGCCATGGAGATGGATCGCTCATGGCCCCCGCAGACGTTCATGATTCTGATCTCACAGGGCAATTCCAGCGCACGGATTTCCTTGAGCCTTTGTTGGGCGAGCTGGGTCATGGGCGCTTCCGGTTGGGTTAAGCTCGGGCGTTCCGGTGGACCGGGATGAATTTGATCTCGGGGCTTGCACCATGCCGTTGCCGGCCTTCCGGTTGAATTCTCGGGCTCAGCGTCTGTTGGTTTTGCCGCAGTTCCCGGTAACGCCGCAACTCGCCCTCCAGCCAGCCGATCCATTGCTCCATGCCTTCTCCGTTCTTGGCTGACAGGCGCAGGGCCGGGGAGTCGGAAGCCAAATCGCGCAGGCAGCTTTCCGCCCGCGGCGGGGAAAACTCGGGCAGATAGGGTAATAGGTCGGATTTGCTGATCAACATCAGATCGGCGGCGCGGAACATCACCGGATATTTCGCCGGCTTGTCATCGCCCTCGGTCACCGAAAGCAGGGCGACGTTGCGGTGATGGCCCAGGTCGAAGCTGGCCGGGCAGACCAGGTTGCCGACGTTTTCGATGAACAGCAGGTCCAGATTTTCCAGCGCCAGATGATCCAAGGCTTTTTCCACCAGATGGGCATCCAGATGACAGGCGGTCCCGGTAGTGATCTGGTGGGCGGGAACCCCCAGGGCGCGGATACGGTCGGCGTCGTTCTCCGTTTCCAGGTCGCCCTCGATGACGGCGATGCGCAGCCCGCCGGCCAGTTTGCGGATGGTCGATTCCAGCAGGGCAGTCTTGCCCGACCCGGGCGAGGACATCAGGTTGATGGTCAGCACGCCATGGCGATCGAGACGGGCGCGGTTGAGCTCGGCCTGGCGGTCGTTGTGCTGCAGCAAGCTGCCCAGAATTTTTTCCGGAGAGTTGCCCATGCTCGCCACTGGCGGCGTCAGCAGGTGGCGATTGCCGGGGGTGATGTTGCATCCGCAGGTGTCGCACATGATTCGATGATCTCTTAAGGAAGCTTCATATTGTAACGGCGCAGAGGCCGAAATGCTCGACGAAGGGAAGGAAATCCTTGTCAGAAAGTCGGGGTATATTCCGGCCATTGAAATAGTCGATGCAGACGCTGGAATACCCCGGCATCATCGGCCAGTTCTCATTTCATCCAGATCGCCGTCCCACTGAAGCTTTGAGGGCATCGTCCATCAGAGCATCGTCGATGACTCGGGGAAAATTCAGGCAGCCAGGAGCCACAGGCCGGCGGTGGCGATCGCCAACCCGCCTGCGCGCAGCAGATTCTGCCTGCGTCCTAGGAACAAGCCCAGCAACACGCCGGCGAAGTGCAGGCTAGACGTTGCGAGCAGGAATCCCAGTCCATAACCCCAAGGCGAAGCGGCTTGGGGCATTTCCAAGCCATGAGCGTAACCATGGAACAGCGCGAACAGCGATACCGCCAATAGCCCCGACAAGCCGGGCAAGCGCAACGCAAAGCCTACCATGAGGCCCAGCGCCAGCACGGAACCGGCGATGGCGGTCTCCAGCAGCGAGCTTTCGACGGTGTTATTCGCCAACAAAGCGCCGCCCGCCATCGCCGCGACGAACGCCGCAGGAACCCGCCACAATGCGCCACCGCCCGATTGTGCGGCCCACAAGCCGACCGCCAGCATCGCCAGCAGATGATCGATCCCGAGCAGGGGATGGGCCAGTCCGGCGACAAAGCCCGCGCCATGGGCGCCGACGGTGTGGGCGAAGGCGGCAGGCGCCAACAACAAACCCATGCCGGCGATGAAATAAACGATAAGAGATTTGGCTTTCATGGCTCACCTTAAGCATGATTGAGGTTGACTTGAATCAGGGACTCACCTTCGGGGTCCACGATATGCACTGCGCACCCTATGCAGGGATCGAAGCTGTGGATCGTGCGCAAAACCTCCAGCGGCTGTTTGGGATCGAAAAGCCTATGTCCCTGCAACGCCTGTTCATAGGGCCCAGGCACTGGGGTGAGTTTGCCATCCCTCGGCCCTGCGTTCCACTGGCTGGCGACGATACACTGGTAATTGGCCACCTTGCCCGTCGCCTTGGAAATATTCACCCAATGGCCGAGTGCGCCCCTGGGCGCCTCGGTAAAACCGAACCCCCGCCTGTCGCCGGCCCAAGCGGCATTGTTTTTCAAAATGTCGAAGGCAGCCGGGTTGAAATAAGCTCCGCTCTTGTTATTGAACAATGCAGTGTACCAGCCCTGCATGGCATCGGCGATGAGTTTGGTTTCCAAGGTTCTGGAGAAAATCCGCCCCAGCGTGGAATTGAGTTGGGCGAATTCGAGCTTCAGCGCCCCGGTCCAGTATTGACCAACCAGCGTCCGAACCGTCTTATCCATCGTCAGGCTGCCCCGCGCATGCATCATCAGCACATGCGCCAAAGGCCCCACTTCCATGGCCTTGCCGGCATACCGCGGCGACTTGATCCAGGAATATTTGCTGTTCTCGTCCAGCATGTAACCAGGTTGATCCGGCTGCGGGCCATCGTAGGCCAGCGTCGTTTCCCCCGCGTAAGGATGCAAATCCACCGCGCTCGCTGTCGTGTATTGATACCAGGCATGGGTGACGTTTTCCGTCACCTTCGCCGGATCGAACGGTTTGAGCAACTGGCCGAGGTTCAAAGCCGTCGTGCCGCTGGTGAAGCCTTCGATCACGCCTTGCGCGAGCAGAAAGTTCGCCGGGTTGCCGATACCTCCCTTGGCAGGATCGGGAAACTCGCCATAGCAGAGGAAATTGCCGGCGGTCGCGCCATAATTCGCCCAATCCTTGTAAATACCGGCCACCAGCACCGTGTCCAGGAAATAGACGTTGTCCACGAAGGATTGCATCTTCTTGATGACATTTTGTACGGTCTGGAAACCGGCATCGTTCAACGAGGTGCCGCCACTGTCCTCGCCGACGGGCCCACGGTTGCTGCTGAGGGTACAGGGCATCCCGCCGACGACGAGATTGGGATGAGGGTCCCGCCCGCCGAAAATCGCGTGTAGTTTCACGATTTCCCTGGCCCAGGCCAGCGCTTCCAGGTAATGGGAGACCAGCAGCAGGTTTTGTTCCGGCGTCAACCGATACGCCGGATGTCCCCAATAAGCATTGCTGAACAGTCCGAGCTGATTCCTGGCCTTGAGCCCGTTCAACTGATTGAGCACATTCTGAAAATAGGTGGCATCCGGCAACTTCCCGTTGTTGGGGAAATAGTTCGGGTTGTTGGTCTTGGCCAGGGCGGCGGTGGCGGACGGGGAGGCGCTCAGGGCTTTCACCACATCCACCCAATCCAGGGCGTGAAGATGATAGAAATGCATCACATGGTCGTGGACATACTGGGCCCCGATCATCAGGTTGCGGATGTAATCGGCGTTGGCCGGAACTTGGATGCCGATGGCGTCTTCCACCGCGCGCACCGAGGTCAGCCCATGCACCACCGTGCAGACGCCGCAGATGCGTTGTGCGAAAGCCCAGGTATCGCGCGGATCGCGATCCTTCATGATGATCTCGATGCCACGCACCATGGTGCTGCTGCTGAGGCCGGGTGTCTTGATCTCGTGGTAAAGGGTATTGCCGCTGGCGTCCTTGACTTCTTCCGCGACGGCCTGAATGCGCAAATGTCCCTCGATGCGCGTGACGGGGTCGATGATGACGTTGTGCTGTGCTGCCATGTTCGTTCTCCGGTAAATTCTCGTGCGAAAAATACGCTCTGCTTGACTTTAAGCGGCTTGGGATCAATCGCCTTCGAAACTGCCGGGAGGCAATGGCACATAGAAGCCCTTTCCCGATCCCAGATTCAGATCCCAAAAATCGGGTTCGGCGCAGCCCAGGCAACCGTGGCCGGATTGCATCGGGAAGCTGGTGCCCTGGTTCCATTTCACCGTGGAGCAGGCATTGTGGCTGACCGGGCCCTTGCAGCCCAAATGGAGCAGGCAATAGCCCTTGCGCGCGTTGGCGTCATCGAAGCGTTCGGCGAACAGCTCGCGTTCGAAAAATTCCTTGCGGTAACATTCGTCGTGGATGGTCTCGCCGTAGAACATCTTCGGGCGATGGTGATTGTCCAACTCCGGCGCTTTGCCCTGGGTCAAATAATACAGGATGACCCCGGTAATCACTTCGGCGATGGGGGGACAGCCGGAGACGTTGATCAATGGCTTGCTGCCCAGCCCCAGGTTGACCAGTAAATCGCCGATGGAGACCGCGCCGGTGGGATTCGGATCGGCCTTGGGCAAGCCACCGAAACTGGCGCAGGTACCCACCGCGATGACCAGGCCCGCATTCTCCGCCGCACTGCGCAAGCGCTCCACCCCGCTTTGTCCGCCGCTGACGAAATAGGGGGAAGGCAGGAAGACGCCGTTTTGCCGGATGACCGGAATCGAGCCGTCCACGATCAGGACATAACCCGGATGCTGAATCAACTGGTTGCGCCAGGATTCGGCCTGTTCACCCGCCGCCGCCATCAGGGTTTCCTGGTAGTCCAGGGAAATCAGGTTGAGGATCAGGTTTTCGATGGAAGTGGAATTGGCGCGGGTCGAGGGGAAAGAGTTGACCAGCGATTCGAGGCAGCCGGTGCACTCCTGGAACGACATATACAGCACCGAAGGCTTTGCCGGCATGGCCAACAGGGTGGCCGCCATGGCCGGCCCCATGGATGGCGGCAGTGCCATCAGGGAGGCCATCCCCGCGCAAAACTGCATGAAGCCCCGTCGGCTGATACCCATGGCTTGCAGGCGATCGCCCAGGGTATCGTCGAGGCAATCCTCCCATTCACAGGTCGTTGTTTCGGTGGTTGTCTCGTCGAAAAGACGGCGGAACAAACCTCGCTTGGATACGGACAGTTGAACTTC
>JAQTSI010000041.1 GCA_028711365.1 Methylococcaceae bacterium | reverse complement strand
TCATAACCGACGATCTCAATGAAGACCATGCGGCTTTCGTACAATCGGGTGATGAGGGAAAACAGGGTGGTTTTTCCGGCGCCGTTAGGACCGAGCAGGATCGCACATTCGCCCGCCGCAACGCCGAAAGTGACGTTTTCCAGGACAACTTTTTCGCCGTAGATATGGTAAAGATTGCTCACCCATAGGGCGGGCACTTTGGGCGTTCTCATGGTTTGACGGCGATTCCCCAAGGATAATGGCCCACGGCCACGGATTTGACCACCTCATGCTGGGCAAGATCGATGATGGAAATATCGTTGCTGACGCCATTGGCGGTGTAGAGCCTTTTTTCGTCCGGCGAAAATTCCAGATTCCACACCCGCTGCCCCACCAGATAATAATCGATCGTCTCCAGTTTTTGTGCATCGATTATCGCCACGCGGTTGGAAGGCCCCAAGGCCACATAGGCATAGCGACGTTCCCGGTCGATGCGGATACCCACTGGCTGAATCTTCTCCTGGGTGATGCCGGGGATCTTGAAGCCTATCTTCTTCACCAGTTGTTTGGTTTCCACATCGAAGACCGACAGATTGCCGGCGATTTCCGAACTCACCCACAGTTGCTTGCCGTCGGCGGTGAACTGGACCGAGCGGGGACGCGGATCGACCAGGGTATTGTCGACGATTTCCAGCGTCGCCCGATTGATCCAGTGGACCATGTTGGTCGTTTCGCTGGTACTGATCAGCCACTGCCCGTCCGGGCTGACGGCCACCCCTTCGGGTTCCACGCCCACGGGAATTTGCTTGACCGCCTTGCGCTCGGCGATATTGATGACGGTGACTCGATTGTCATCCTCGTTGGAGACATAGAGAAACTCGCCTTTGGGATCCATGACAAAGGTTTCCGGATCCTTGTCGGAAGGCAGTTTTGCTGTGACTTTCAAAGTGGCCGTGTCGATGACCAGGATGGTATCGTCGTCGCTGGCGGCAACATAAATCTGCTTGCCGTCCTTGCCGAGAACGATACCGCGCGGCCGCTTGCCGATCTTGACGGTCTTGGTGAGCTTCCCGCTCATCCCATCGACCACGGCCAGGGCATTATCCTTCTCCAAGGTGACGTAGAGGGTATCGGCTCGGGCGGGTTGGCCCAAGGCGCAAGCCGCGACTAGCGCAAGTGCCGGGAGCGTTTTCATTCCGGTTGTCCTCACTAGGTTATTGGCTGGGTAAAGAATTATGGGCATCCAATTGTCGCGTTATTTCCAACAAAATAGCATGGGCCATGTCCGGCGTGACATTCGACGGACTAGGTTTCTTAGGGTTTCGGTGCGCAATCCAATTTCAGTATTCACAGATTTGTTTCGCTTTCCCGATCAGGTTGGAGTCGATGATTATCTTAAAAGCCTCCAAAACATCAAATATTCTCAAGCGCTCAATATGCTCTTCGATTTTGACATTGAAAAGCTTGGCGTGAGGATTTGCTATGTCTTGCTTAAGCTGCGAAAACAGATTACGTTCGAAACAGATCCATAGCGACAAAACAAGGTATTCATCGGCGCTCATTTGACTGGTTTCGATTTCCTGGGATGCGGCATCCTGTGAAGCTTCAAAAAAGCCGGTTCCCTTTCGAAGATCATTATATCTTTCTTCGTCGAGGCTTCTTTTGGCTATCTTCAAGCAGTCTTTGGTAATCAAGTAAGAGCGCCAAATTTTTTCGATTTCTTCAATCGCGCTCATAATTGGAAATATCGGCGAGAATGTCAAAAAACAGTTCTGCGGTGAGTTGGTGTCCTTTGCTGCTCAACTTGTGCTCTATCCAGTACCAGCCCTCTTCATTGATGCCCCTAAACAAAGGCTTTGACTGTGTTACTGGATGACCTTCGGCGTCACGGATAGTGAGGTTTGCAGCCGGCCCCCCCTGACTCAGATGCACAATAATTATTTGATCATGAAGCCCCTTAAAATCAATCCTGCCATTGGCCCCAATCACCCAGGCACCTATGGGGACTATTTCAGCAATCCTAGTCCCATCCTTTTTAGAAAGAAGGACTTTTTTGGTCTCGTATTTTCCGCAGTTTTTTTCGTTTATGGAAATAGGCTCTTCGTCATATACAAGATTGGTTCCCGAAATCCATTCCCTGATTTCAGAATAAAGCGCGCTGACTTCATTTAAAAAGAATTTAAGATGGTTTGCTTTGTCGCTATTCATATTGCTTACACTTATTTGTTGGCATGACATGGCGTCTCCAACTGGTCGTAACCCAGCGTATCCAACTCGCTTTTCGGATGCAGAAAACCTTCGATGGGCGCCACGGCAACCAAAGACCGCTCCGTCGCCAATAGAATCGGCTGACGCATCTGGCCATCCCAGGGGCGGAAAGATAATGGCACGCCCTTGAAGCCGGCCAAAGCAAATTGATCGCCCAGCATGAAGGTTTTGAGTTTGTCAAAATCAGTGGATCGGGTCCGCGATGCGGCCTCCCCAACGGCGCGTACCGCCAGCCAGCCGGCATAGTCTTCTTCCGTCATCCAACGTCGGGCTTGATCGCGAAAGCGGTTCTGCAACTGCAAGGCCCCCCATTGCTCGAGGGTGAAATGCCATCCCGAAGGAACCAAGCCCGAAGTACCGGCGACGGGACGCGGCTGCCAGGTGCGATAAGCGAACAAATCGCCAAAACTCCCCGCCTCGTCGGCGACCACCAGCACGTCGTAGTCCACACCTTGAGTGAAAACCGGGATTTCCGCTTCCGGCGTCCGCCGCTCGTCGAAGTCATGTCGCCAGGGCTTTTCCTCGACGATCTTCACCCCGAAATGGGTAGCGGCGCGCTTGACGGCAGCGGCATAGAGTCTGTCCCCATCATCGGGACCGGTGACCAGGAAAACTTTGTGCCAGCGTTTCTTGTTCAAATACTGAACCAGCGCATCCGCCTGCATGGCGCGGCTGGGCAGCAGATGCAACAAATTGGCCGAGCAGGTTTCGCCTCGCAGACGATCATCGCGGCTACCCAGGTTGTAGATCAGTATCTGGCCCGCTTCCGGCAGTTTGGCAAGAGCGGCGATGGATTCCCCCGGCAGTCTGACCAGGATATGACGGTAGCCTTCCGCGACCAGTTGCTTGAACGCCGAGATGGCATCCGCCTCCGCCGGCAACAGGATTTCCTTGAGTTCGAAACCTTGACGGGTAAATCGTCCGGTGGTGTTGTTATCGGCGATGCCGAGGCGCGCGCCTTGAATGCCTTCATCCGCGGGCTGCGAGAGAAAAAATGGCAAGTTGGCCGGTTTGGTCTTTTCCTGGGACAGGTAGCCGATGCGCAATTTGTCGGTCGAGATTGCCGCCCTCGTTGAGGTAGCACGCTTCTCTAGCTTACCCGCGGCCTTTTTCGGTGTCGCCTGTACGGTGGTGACTGCCGTCAGCAGACAGAGGCCGATCCAAAATCTCTTACCAGCTAAATTCATTGGCTGCATTTTCAGTCATGGAAATAAGCGATGCGGGTTCATCAGCTTGGCATCTGTCGATGCCCGGTGCTAAAGGATACTCGATAGTGCCTGCCTAGGGCGAGCACTGAGTTCCACCTCGTCGGTCCGATGGTAGGTAGCGACCCTGGCTGCTCAATTGTGCGTCGAATTCGAAACGCATTGTTCACCTTAAAAGCAGAGCCAATCGCTTGGTTAATGTCCTGCCGCTGCTGAGCTTTGCTTTAAAAAATTGAATTTAATGAGAATTTTTCATAGGCCGTAGTGAGTCGAAAATTTTTTAGCGGAAACACTGGACAGCAATTTTTTTTTCTTTAGACTTGGCATCAGTTTCAGGGACGGAACTACGATTGTAGCGTCGTCAAAGAGGAGGAGCGTCCGCGAGGGCGAACACATAACAATAACCACACTACACGTTTTGCGTCGCGCAGCTCATGCTGCCGGCCCAACGCCGACAATAACAATAATAAATGCCCGCCTTGAGCGGGCTTCTTTATTGGGCGAAAGGAAAGTTTAGGCGTGAGCGATCAATCGGAATAGGTGAAGTCTTTCGACTTCACCTATCAAAGCTAGCGATGGCTAGATTATTTCTTCGGTGCCGGTGCGACCGGTGGGGGAACCGGGGCCGGGGGAGGCGGAGCGGCTGCACCCGGAGCGGGGGCCGGCGGAGGCGGGGGAACAGGAGCCGCAGGAACTGCAGGTTTCGGAGCCGGAGCAATACTCTCGCCCACGGTCAGGTCGGGACGCAATTTATCCAGGGTTTTCGCGCCGAACCCCTTCACCTTCTTCAAATCATCCACGCTCTGAAAGGGACCATGCTTCTCGCGGTAGTCGATAATCGCTTTCGCTTTGGCTGGACCGATCCCTTTGACGGTATCGAGTTCCGCAACGGTCGCAGTATTGATATTAACCGCCGCCGAAACCCAGCCGGCAAACATCATCATGAACACTAAAAAACAGATCGAGAGTACTTTATTCATCATCAACATCTCCTTTAGCATGATTTAAGTTTCGCCTTTCGATAGTATCTTTAAGTTCTGCCGCAATCAGCGTCAACTTAACTTAAAAAAACAACGCTATCGACCATTCGAAAACTGACCCCGGATCACCAAGCCTGCGCTATGGTCCGAGACCGGCACTCAGCATTGTAGAACACAAACGGCGCCATCGCCATTTTTTCGTCCGTTTGGGGTGTGATTCGAAGTGATGCAAACCGCAGGGAAGGCGATGGGTTTGCGAGACCGTCGATGGCAGGGAAGCCATCGTAAGAGCCTACAGGGACGTATTCACGGCGTGTCTCGCAAACCCATCGCCCTCCCTGCGGGATTCGACAGGCATCACTTTGAATCATTCCCGTCCGTTTGCGAGATTTCACGGTTTAGCGCTTTAGCGACGCGGGCAATACCTCGATACCGAAACCCTGCAGCAAACCCGCCGTTTCATAGATCGGCAAGCCCATGACGGCGGAGAAACTACCGGATAGGTGTTCGATGAATACCGCACCCCGCCCTTGAATGGCGTAAGCCCCGGCTTTATCCCAGGGCTCTCCGCTATCCCAATAAGCGACGATCTCGGCTTCCGTGAGCCTGCGGAATTTCACCCGACTTAGGTTCAAAGCCTCCCGATGCTCTTCGCCCCAGCGCAGGGAAACGGCGCTGAGCACCTGGTGTTCCCTGCCGGACAGGCGCAGCAGCATTTCCCGCGCGTGAGCGAAATCGGAAGGCTTGCCGAGCACTTCCCCGTCCAGACTCACCTCGGTATCGGCGCCCAGCACCGGCAGCCGGTCGCCGCGAATGGCCATGGCGAGTTGGGATTTTTCGGCGGCGACTCGGCGCACATAGTGTTCCGGAAGTTCGTTTGGGCGCGGGGTTTCATCCGCCGCCACCGCGAAAACCTCGAAATCGATGCCGATCTGGGCCAGCAATTCGCGGCGGCGCGGCGAGGCAGAGGCGAGCAGGATACGTGATGGGTTCATCAGCGATGATAGGGGTGCTTGTGCAGCAAGCTCCAGGCGCGATAAATCTGCTCGGCCAGAACGACGCGCACCAGAGGATGAGGCAAGGTAAGCGCGGACAGTTTCCAGCGCTCGTCGGCCCGCGCCAGGCAGGCGGGAGCCAGACCATCCGGGCCGCCCACCAGCAGGCAGAGGTTGCGCCCCTCGCCCAACCAACGCGCCAGGGAATCGGCAAGTTCTTCGGTAGACCACTCCTTGCCGCTCAAATCCAGGGCAACCACGCGATCTGCGGGGGGGACGGCGGCCAGCATCTTCCGCCCTTCATCCTCGATGGCGCGGGCGATGTCGGCGTTTTTGCCGCGCTGACCGGGCGGTATTTCACGCAGTCTCAGCTCGCATTCACGCGGCAGACGTTTGGCATACTCCTCGTAGCCCTCGCTCACCCAGCCGGGCATCCGATTGCCCACGCAGAGCAGTTGGATCTGCATGTCAAAACAGGCCGGTGATCCTGCCCCGCTCGTCCACGTCGATGTTTTCCGCCGCCGGGGTTTTCGGCAAACCCGGCATGGTCATCATGTCGCCGGCGATGGCGACGATGAAACCGGCGCCATTGGCCAGCCGAACCTCGCGGATGGCCACGGTGTGGTTGGTGGGGGCTCCCCTGAGATTGGGATCGGTGGAGAATGACATCTGGGTCTTGGCCATGCAGATGGGATAGTGGCCGTAATCGCCGTTCCAGGCTTCCAACTGCGCCTTGACCTTGGCGTCGGCGCTGATCCCGGCGGCCCCATAGATCTTGGTGGCAATGGTTTCGATCTTCTGCCACAGGGGCATGGCATCGCCGTAGACGAAGCGGTGCTGCCCGGGACGGCGCTCGGCGATTTCGCTCACCGCATGCGCCAATTCTTCCGCTCCGGCCCCGCCATGGGCCCAATGCTTGGCCACTACCGACTCCACACCCATTTCTTCGCATTTTTTCTCCACCCGATCGATTTCGGCGTCGGTGTCGAAGGTGAAATGATTGATGGACACCACACAGGGCAGATGGTAATGCTGTTGAATATTGGCGACATGCTTTTCCAGGTTGGCCAGACCTTTTTCCAGGGCGATCAAGTTTTCCTGGTTGAGATCCTGTTTGGCCACACCACCGTGGAACTTGAGCGCTCGAACCGTCGCCACCAGCACCACCACGGCGGGTTCCAACCCAGCCATGCGACACTTGATGTCGATGAATTTCTCCGCGCCCAGGTCGGCGCCGAAACCGGCCTCGGTCACCACATAATCCGCCAGCTTGAGGGCTGTCTTGGTGGCGGTGACGGTGTTGCAGCCATGGGCGATATTGGCGAAGGGACCGCCATGGATGATGGCGATGTTGTTTTCCAGGGTTTGCACCAGATTGGGCTTGATGGCGTCCTTGAGCAGCGCCACCATGGCGCCGTGGGCTTTCAGGTCGCGGGCATAGACCGGACTCTTGCCATCCGTCTTGTAGCCGATGATGATGCGCCCCAGACGCGATTTGAGATCCTTCAAGTCGGTGGCCAGACACAGGATGGCCATGACTTCCGAGGCCACCACGATGTCGAAACCGTCTTCGCGCACATAACCGTTCGCGGTACCGCCTTGGCCTACGGTGATCTTGCGCAGGGCCCGGTCATTCATGTCCACCACCCGCTTCCATTGGATGCGGCGCGGGTCGATGCCCAGCTCGTTGCCATGGTTGATATGGTTGTCGATCATGGCCGACAACAGGTTGTGGGCGGCGCCGACGGCGTGGAAATCGCCGGTGAAATGCAGATTGATGTCTTCCATCGGCACCACCTGAGCATAGCCGCCGCCGGCCGCACCGCCCTTGACGCCGAAGCAGGGTCCCAAAGAAGGCTCGCGCAGGCACAGGACCGCCTTCTTGCCGATGCGGTTCAAGGCATCACCCAATCCCACCGTGGTGGTGGTCTTGCCCTCGCCGGCCGGAGTCGGGCTGATGGCGGTGACCAGGATCAGCTTGCCATTGGGCTTATCCTTCAGACTGTCGATGTATTCCAGTGACAGTTTGGCTTTGTAATGACCGTAAGGGTCGAGATGCTCCGCCGGCACCCCCAGTCTTTCCCTGGCCAGATCGATGATGGGCTGCATCTTGGCTTGTTGTGCGATTTCGATGTCGGACATGCTTGCTCTTCAAAATACGGGGATGAGTCTTCTTCGCGCCCAGGCCAGATGACCCGAAGCAGAACTTGAAAGCCGTTTATTTTAACAGCGGCGGCGCAAAATCACGAAATGCGGCTCCGCTACCGATCGATCGCTTCTCCCCTCGCCAGCTTGGGTAAATCGCCTCCCAAACCCATGGCATATTTCATGGCCAGATGTTTGGCCGGGGAAATCCTTTCGGCCAAGCCCAAACCGATATTGCGCAGCAGCTTCATCGGCAGGAGCGCATTACCGAAGACGCGATAGAACAGATCCATGGTAGTCATCATCACCAGATTATTCTGGCGTCGCATCTTCTCGTAGGTTTGCAGAACCTTGCCAGAACCGATGTCTTGACCGGCTTGCTGGGCTGCGACCAGGACCTGGGCCAAAGCAGCGGCGTCCAGCAGTCCGATGTTGACGCCCTGCCCCGCCAGAGGATGGATCATGTGGGCGGCGTCGCCGATCAGAGCCACCCCTTCCTTGACGTAACCCAGGGCGTGTTGGCGCTTGAGCGGAAAACTGCCGCGCGCATTGATGCGTTTGATCTCACCCAAGACCTTGGGGAAGGCGGCCTGCAAAGACTTCAGCAGATCATCTTCATTCAAGGCTTGCAGGCGCTTGACCTCTTCCGGCCTGTGATACCAGACCAAAGAGGCATTGGGCCCGTCCAGGGGCAGGAAGGCCAAAGGTCCCGTGGGCGTGAATTGCTGCCAGGTGATGTCCTGCTGGCCGTAAGCCGTCTCCACCGTCAATACCAGGGCGTGCTGTTCGTAATCACGGGTGTGGACTCCCATGCCGGCAGCCTGACGAACACGGGAATAGCCACCGTCGGCGGCCACCAGCAATCGGCCGCTGAGGCGGCGGCCGTCTTCCAATTGAATGCTGGATTGGTCGGGCTGATAGTCGATGAGTTGGGTTTTCACCGGGCAGAGAAATTCCACATTGGAGAATTCCTTCAGCCGATCCAAGAGAGCCAACTGGATGATGCGATTTTCGACGATGTAGCCGAGCAGGGGCTCGTCGATATCCTCGCTGCGAAATTCCACCTCACCGCTATCCTCCCACACTTTCATGCGCCGAAACGGACAGCAACGTCGGACGGCGATACCCTTCCATGCCCCCACCGTCTTGAGGATGCTGACCGAAGCGATGCTGAGGGCGGAGACGCGCAGGTCATGGGCCTGTCCCGGCTCGAAAGGGGGCGGAGGACTGTCTTCCAGCACGGCCACCCGCAACGAGCCGCCGCCCAGACTGCAACCTAAGGCGGCACCGACCATGCCGCCGCCGACGATCAGGACATCATAATGTTCATTCATAGCGCTTCTCCAAATCCCCTTGGGGATCTCGGACTGAATCATAAAAAATGTAAATAATAAATTAAATGACTCGAGCGCGCGCGAGCAAATTGACCGTCGCCATCCTGCCACGATGGGTTTATCCTAAGCCCAAATAAACCGCGCCTGCCCCCTCATTCACGCAAATACTTGAAAATTGCGATCGGATTCCCTATATTCACCCACCATTTGCTTGCCCGGCGGGGCTGCCGCCATCCCAGACAACACATACAGAACAACGACTTACGGCCGCAACGACATCACGATCGCCTTCTGCCGGGCGCCAAACGCGTACTTTGCCGGTCTAACGCGATACCTAATTCAGTGGGTCAACCCACTGGCCGAATGCCGAATGAGGTAAAAAATGAGCTACAGCAATTTACCCGCCAAGCAGGGTCTTTACGATCCGCGTAACGAGCACGATGCTTGCGGCGTGGGTTTCATCGCCCATATCAAAGGCAAGAAGAGCCACGACATCATCCAGCAGGGTCTGGAACTGCTCCGGAATTTAACCCATCGCGGCGCGGTGGGTGCAGACCCCTTGGCCGGAGACGGCGCGGGCATCCTCATTCAAATTCCCGATGCTTTCCTGCGCGTCGAATGCGCCAAGCAGGGCCTGGAATTGCCACCCGCCGGCGAATACGGTGTGGGCATGACTTTCCTGCCCAGGATTGCGGATCAACGCAAGGCTTGCGAGCAGATCGTCGAAGACTTCGTCAAATCCGAAGGGCAGGTCGTTCTGGGTTGGCGTGACGTGCCGGTGGACAACGCCGGCTTGGGCGAATCGGTCAAGGCGGTAGAGCCTTTCATCCGCCAGGTCTTCATCGGCCGCGGCCATCAGTGCCCGGACCCGGAGAGTTTTGAACGCAAGCTGTTCGTCATCCGCAAGCAGATCGAGAACGCCGTGCGCAAGCTCAAGCTTCCCAACGGCAAAGCGTTCTACCTGCCTTCCTGCTCCTCGCGCACTTTGGTCTACAAAGGCATGCTGCTGGCCGACCAGGTGGGAAGCTTCTACCTCGACCTGAAGAACGACACCATGGTGTCGGCCCTGGCCTTGGTGCATCAACGCTTCTCCACCAATACCTTCCCGACCTGGGATCTGGCCCACCCGTTTCGGATGATCGCGCACAACGGCGAAATCAATACCGTACGCGGCAACATCAACTGGATGGCGGCCCGCCGTTATTCCATGTCGTCGGAACTGCTCGGCGAGGATCTGGACAAGATCTGGCCGCTGATCGCCGAGGGCCAATCCGACTCGGCCTGTTTCGACAACGCGCTGGAGTTGCTGGTGACTGGCGGCTATTCGCTGGTCCACGCAATGATGCTGCTGATCCCGGAGGCCTGGGCCGGCAATCCGCTGATGGACGAAAAGCGCCGCGCTTTCTACGAATATCACTCGGCCCTGATGGAGCCTTGGGACGGCCCGGCCGCGGTCGCTTTCACCGACGGACGCCAGATCGGTGCGACCCTGGACCGCAACGGCCTGCGCCCCGCGCGTTATCTGATCACCGACGACGACCAGGTGGTGATGGCGTCGGAAATGGGGGTGCTCGACATCCCACAACACAAGATCGTCAAGAAATGGCGCTTGCAGCCCGGCAAGATGTTCCTGATCGACCTGGAAAAGGGTTGCATCATCGACGACACCGAGATCAAGGCCGAACTGGCCGGCCGCGCCCCTTACCAGCAATGGGTCGACGAGTCCCAGATCCTGCTGGACAACCTGCCGGCGGAAGTCGCCGCGATGGCCCCGGATACGCAAACCCTGTTGGATCGCCAGCAAGCCTTCGGCTATACCCAGGAAGACGTCAAATTCTTCCTGCAACCGATGGCGCTGAGCGGCCAGGAGCCGGTCGGCTCGATGGGCAGCGATGCGGCATTGGCGGTGCTGTCCAACCGTCCGCGCCTGCTCTATGACTATTTCAAGCAGGGCTTCGCGCAGGTCACCAACCCCGCCATCGATCCGATCCGCGAGGAGCTGGTGATGTCGCTGGTCTCTCACATCGGCCCGCGGCCCAACCTGCTGGGACTGAACAACGGCGGCAGCCATAAGCGCCTGGAAGTGCATCAGCCGATCCTGAGCAACAAGGATCTGGAAAAGATCCGCCGCATCGAAACCCGCACCGCCGGCGCGTTCAAGACCCAGACGTTGAGCATCTGCTATGCCGCCGACACCGGTGCGACCGGCATGACGCCAGCGCTGGACGCGTTGTGCGTGCAGGCCGAGCAGGCCGTCCACGACGGCAACAACATCCTGGTGCTGTCCGACCGCAAACTGGACGCCGACCATGTCGCGATCCCGGCACTGCTGGCCACCGCCGCGGTTCACTACCATTTGATCCGCGCCGGCCTGCGCACCAAGGTCGGCCTGGTGGTCGAAACCGGCGAGGCGCGGGAGGTCCATCATTTCGCCCTGCTGGCCGGCTACGGCGCCGAAGCGGTCAATCCTTACCTGGCATTCCACACCCTGTCCGACATGCGCGATCGGCTGCCGGAAAAGCTGGCCGAAGACGAAATTCACAAGCGCTACATCAAGGCCGTCGGCAAGGCGCTGCTGAAAGTGATGTCGAAGATGGGGATCTCGACCTATCAATCCTATTGCGGCGCGCAGGTCTTCAATGCCATCGGTCTGGCGGAGGAATTCCTCGACCGCTATTTCACCGGCACCACCAGCACCACCGGCGGAGCCGGTCTCGCCGAGATCGCCGAAGAAACCGTGCGCCGGCACCGGCTGGCCTTCGGCGACGCCCCGATCTATCGCAATGCGCTGGATGTCGGCGGGGAATTTGCCTACCGGGTGCGCGGCGAAGACCATATCTGGACACCGGAAACGATCTCCAAGCTGCAGCATGCGACGCGCGCCAACGACGCCAAGACTTACGCCGAGTACGCGAAGCTGATCAACGAGCAAAACGAGCATCTGCTGACCCTGCGCGGCCTGATGGGTTTCAAGTTCGACGCAGATCCCATTGCGCTGGAAGAAGTCGAGCCGGCCAAGGACATCGTCAAGCGTTTTGCAACAGGCGCCATGTCGTTCGGTTCGATCTCGTGGGAGGCGCACACGACGCTGGCGATCGCGATGAACCGCATCGGCGGCAAATCCAACACCGGCGAGGGCGGCGAATTGGCCGAACGCTTCAAGCCGCTGCCGAACGGCGATTCGATGCGCTCGGCGATCAAACAGGTCGCCTCCGGTCGTTTCGGTGTGACCGCCGAATACCTGGTCAATGCCGACGACATCCAGATCAAGATCTCCCAGGGCGCCAAGCCCGGCGAGGGCGGCCAGTTGCCGGGCCACAAGGTCGACAACATCATCGCCAAGGTGCGCCATTCGACCCCCGGCGTCGGACTGATCTCGCCACCGCCACATCATGACATCTATTCGATCGAGGATCTGGCGCAGCTGATCCACGACCTGAAAAACGTCAACCCGGCCGCCCGCATCAGCGTGAAGCTGGTGTCCGAGGTGGGTGTCGGCACGGTCGCCGCCGGCGTCGCCAAGGCCCACGCCGATCATGTCACCATCGCCGGCTATGACGGCGGCACCGGCGCCAGTCCGGTCACGTCGATCAAGCATGCCGGACTGCCGTGGGAAATCGGCCTGGCCGAAACCCACCAGACCCTGGTGCTGAACAAGCTCCGCGGCCGCATCAGCGTGCAGGCCGACGGCGGCATGCGCACCGGTCGCGATGTCGCCATCGCCTTCCTGTTGGGCGCGGACGAAGTCGGTTTCGCCACCGCGCCGCTGATCGTCGAAGGTTGCATCATGATGCGCAAATGCCATCTGAACACCTGCCCGGTCGGCGTCGCGACCCAGGACCCGGAACTGCGCAAGCGCTTCACCGGCCAACCCGAGCATGTCGTGAACTATTTCTTCTTCGTCGCCGAGGAACTGCGCCAGATCATGGCGAAGCTCGGGTTCCGCAGCATCGACGACATGATCGGCCATTCCGAAAGGCTGGACATGAATCGCGCCATCGCCCACTGGAAAGCGGCGAAGATCGACTTGAGCAAGATTCTGTACAGACCTGAGACGATCCCGGGCGTCGCCACCCATAATGTCGAGGTGCAGGATCATGGGCTGGACAAGGCGTTGGACTTGAAATTGATCGAACAGGCTGCCTTGGCGCTGAATGAGCGCAAGCCGGTGCGAATCGAGACCGAAATCCACAATTTCAATCGCTCCTTCGGCGCCATGCTATCCGGCGAGGTCGCCAAACGGTATGGGCATCAGGGATTGCCGGAAGATTGCATCTCCATACTCGCCAAGGGCACCGCCGGCCAAAGTTTCGGCGCCTTCCTCGCCGCCGGCGTCAGCGTGGAATTACAGGGGGAAGGCAACGACTATGTCGGCAAGGGCCTATCCGGAGGACGCATCGTCATCTATCCGCCCAAGGATTGCCCGATCACGCCGGAAGAGAACATCATCGTCGGCAACACCGTGTTGTACGGCGCCATCAGCGGCGAATGTTACTTCCACGGCGTGGCCGGCGAGCGTTTCGCCGTGCGTAACTCCGGTGCCGTCGCCGTGGTGGAAGGCGTGGGCGATCACGGCTGCGAATACATGACCGGCGGCTGCGTGGTCGTGCTGGGTCAGACCGGCCGCAATTTCGCCGCCGGCATGTCGGGCGGCGTCGCCTATGTGCTGGACGAAAGCGGCGATTTCGAACGCCGCTGCAACCTCGCCATGGTCGAACTGCAACCGGTTCCCGATGAAAACGCCGCCTCGCAGAACCTCGATCAGTTAGGCGACGATCTGGAAAGTCACGGCTTGGTGGACATCATGCACGATATGACCAATGGCGACGCTAAGAGGCTGCGGCATCTGATCGAACGCCACGCCCGTTACACCGGCAGCGAACGCGCCCGTCACATCCTGGATCACTGGACGAGTTACCTGCCGCGCTTCGTCAAAGTCATGCCGGTCGATTATCGGAAGGCCTTGGAGAAGATGCGTCAAATCCAGACATCGCCGGAAATTCATCGCTAAAGAACAACAGAGGCAATCAAGAATGGGTAAACCCACAGGATTCATGGAAATCCCCCGACAGGACCGACGCTATCGCCCCGTGGAAGAGCGCGTCCACCATTTCAGGGAATTCGTCATTGCCCTGACTGATGAAGAGGCGAGCAAACAAGGCGCACGTTGCATGGATTGCGGTATTCCCTACTGCCACAGCGGTTGCCCGATCAACAACATTATTCCCGATTGGAACGATCTGGTGTATCAGAACAAATGGCGCGAAGCGCTGGAAGTTTTGCACAGCACCAATAACTTCCCCGAGTTCACCGGCCGCATCTGTCCCGCGCCCTGCGAAGCGGCCTGCACTTTGAACCTGACCGAAGAACCGGTGACCATCAAGTCCATCGAATGCGCGATCATCGACAAGGCTTGGGAAAACGGTTGGATCACTCCGCAGATTCCCGCCCGCCGCACCGGCAAACGCATTGCCATCGTCGGTTCCGGCCCGGCGGGACTCGCCTGTGCCCAGCAACTGGCAAGGGCTGGTCACGGCGTGGTGGTCTACGAGAAGAACGATCGGATCGGCGGACTGTTGCGCTATGGCATCCCCGACTTTAAGATGGAGAAACGGGTCATCGATCGCCGCATCGCCCAGATGCAAGCCGAAGGTGTGAGCTTCCGCCCCAACAGCCATATCGGCAAGAACATCCCGACCCAATCCCTGCTGGATGAATATGACGCCTTGGTGCTCGCCGGAGGCTCGGAACAAGCCCGAGACCTGCCGATTCCCGGTCGCGATCTGCAAGGCGTCCATTTCGCCATGGAATTTTTGCCCCAGCAAAACCAGCGCGTCGCCGGCGATGCTATCGCCGACGGCATCAGCGCCAAGGGCAAACATGTCCTCGTCATCGGCGGCGGCGACACCGGCTCGGACTGCATCGGCACCTCCATCCGCCAAGGGGCAGTTCACGTCACCCAGATCGAAATCCTGCCCAAGCCTCCACAGAAGGAAGACAAGGCCCTGACCTGGCCCCACTGGCCCAACAAGCTCCGGACCTCCTCTTCCCAGGAAGAGGGATGCGAGCGCGACTATGCCGTCACCACCAAGGCCTTCGAAGGGGAAAACGGACACCTCACCCAGGCGCGCTGTGCCCGCGTGGAATGGAAGAATCAAGACGGACGTTGGGTCATGAACGAAATCGAAGGCAGCGAATTCGTCATCAAGGCCGACCTGGTTTTCCTCGCCATGGGTTTCATGCATCCGGTACGGGAAGGTCTGCTGAAGGATCTCGGCGTGGAACTGGACGAGCGCGGCAATGTCAAGGCCGATACCGACCACTACCAGACCTCGCTGGCCAAGGTGTTCACCGCCGGTGACATGCGTCGCGGCCAATCCCTGGTGGTATGGGCCATCCGCGAAGGCAGACAAGCCGCACGCGCGGTGGACGAATACCTGATGGGTCGCTCCGAACTTCCCCGTTGATCCCCAGAAACGCCTCATTCGCTGCCTCGATCGACAAAATCGGCGGAATGAGGCGTCAACTACAGCGCTCCATCAGGCTTCCCAGCGCCGCTGCCATAGCCCACGATAGGATCGAGTCGATATGACAAAATTGTTTTCACTCGCCCGCATCTTCGGCCTCATGCTGATGGTCTATAGCGTGACCTACCTGCTGCCCATCCTGACCGCCCTGATCTTCCGGGATGGGACGGCCAAGCTATTCATCGCCGACATGATGGTCACCTTCGGCCTGGGCGGAGGATTGTGGATCGTCACCCAAGACCACGAACGCGAACTGAAAGCCAAGGAAGGATTCTTGCTAGTGGTGCTGGCCTGGACCGGGATGGCGGCCTTATCCACGCTGCCCCTGCTCGGTTACCTCAAGGACTTGTCATTCACCGATGCCTATTTCGAAACCATGTCCGGGCTGTCCACCACCGGCGCGACGGTGCTTCCCGAACTGGACAAGCTGCCGCCCGCCATCAACTTGTGGCGTCACGAGCTGCACTGGCTGGGCGGCATGGGCATCATCGTCCTGGCGGTGGCCATCATGCCCATACTCGGGGTGGGCGGAAGGCAGATGTGCATGGCGGAGACTCCCGGCCCCATCAAGCACCGCAAACTCACGCCACGTATCACCGAGACGGCGAAAAACCTGTGGCTGGTGTACGCCGGCATCACCTTTGCCTGTATCCTGGCCTTGAAACTAGCAGGCATGGACTGGTTCGACGCCATCTGTCATGCATTTTCCACCATGGGATTGGGGGGCTTTTCCACCCATGATCTCAGCATCGGCTATTACGACTCGCCGGCCATCGAGGGCGTACTCATCATTTTCATGTTGATCGCCGGGATGAATTTTTCCACCCATTTCCTGGCCCTGCGCGGCAGAAGTCTCCATCCCTATCGCCTCGACATCGAAGCCAAGCCCTTTTTGCTATTGACCCTGGGGAGTTGCTTAGGGATCGCTTACTACCTTCAATATCAGGGCATTTACCCGGATTTCTGGCAGGCTTTGCGATACGCCAGCTTCAACGTGGTTTCCATCGCCACCGATTGCGGTTTCGCCAGCGTGGATTACAATCATTGGCCGATCTTCGCTCCGCTGTGGATGCTTTTCCTCAGTTGCATCACCGCCTGCACCGGTTCCACCGGGGGCGGCATCAAGATGATGCGCACCCTCATCCTGGTCAAGCAAAGCCAGACGCAGATGACCCTGCTCACCCATCCGACCACGATGAATCCGCTCAAGCTGGGCAAAGCCGTGATTCCTCCCAGCATCCTGCTGTCGGTATTGGGCTTCATCTTCGTCTATTTCATGAGCGTCGTCCTATTGACCTTGCTCCTGATCATCAGCGGCATGGATTTCGTTTCCTCCCTATCGGCCATCATCTCCTGCATCAACAATGTCGGCCCAGCGCTGGAAACCGTAGGGCCCTTCAAAAACTTCTCATCGCTCAACGATTTTCAGACCTGGATCTGTTCGTTGGCCATGTTTCTGGGAAGAATCGAGATTTTCACCGCCCTCATCATCTTCACCCCGACTTTCTGGCGTAAATAGCCCGCATAATATTACCCTGGTTTATGAAGAAGCCGGGCTACCTATAACATTCGTCACGGCGTTTTCGCCACCCAACTTGATGGAGTCGAATTTGAAAACTCAGGCATCGATGGAAAACAACTCGGCCAGACAAATCGCCCATGTCCTCACCGAAGCCCTGCCCTATATCCAGCGTTTCACCGGCAAGACCATCGTGGTGAAATACGGTGGCAACGCCATGATCGACGAACGGCTGAAAAACAGCTTCGCCCGCGACATCGTGCTGCTCAAGCTGGTGGGCATCAACCCCGTGGTGGTGCATGGCGGCGGTCCGCAAATCGGCCAATTACTGCAACGGCTGGGCAAAACCAGCGAATTCGTGCAGGGTATGCGAGTCACCGACAGCGAAACCATGGACGTGGTGGAAATGGTGCTGGGTGGTTTGGTCAACAAGGAGATCGTCAATCTCATCAACCGTCACGGCGGCTCGGCGGTGGGTCTGACCGGCAAGGACGGCGACCTGGTGCGGGCGCGCAAGATCATGGTGAAGCAGCGATCACCGGAAACGGACGAGCCGGAGATCATCGACTTAGGTCATGTGGGCGAGGTAGAAAGCATCGACCCTTCGGTGGTGAACACCCTGGTGCACGGCAATTTCATCCCGGTGATCGCGCCCATCGGCGTGGGCGGGGATGGGCGCTCCTATAACATCAACGCCGACCTGGTAGCCGGTAAGATGGCGGAGATACTGAAAGCGGAAAAGCTGATCCTGTTGACCAACACCGCCGGGATCCTGGACAAACAGGGAGCGCTATTGACTGGGCTATCCCTGACCGAAGTGGACTCGCTGATCGAGGATGGCACCATTTCCGGGGGCATGATTCCGAAAACCCATTGCGCCACGGATGCCCTGAAAGGCGGTGTGAACAGCGTGCATATCATCGATGGCCGGGTGGATCACGCGGTATTGCTGGAACTGCTCACCGACCGCGGCATCGGCACCCTGTTACTGCGGCGTTGACATTCAACCGCAACCGGGCAGGGAGATGCGCCCTCAGCGCCTCCCCGCCTTCAAGCCATCCTCGATGAACGGCACGAAGCCTGAACGGATTTGCCTGACTTCATCCCCCTTGCAAACCTCATCCCCGATACTGGAAGGCTGGCAGGAGGTATCCAGAAACAGGCTATCTTCGGTCTTGCCGGCGATGCGCACCACGAGCATGGCGATATCCTTTTCTTCATGGGGAGCCACTGTTTGCAACAGGGTGTCCGTCTCGGTGACCAGGGGCTTGCCCGATTTCAACTGGACATAATTTCTGGCCAGCGCCCAGGCAATATCGCAAACCTTCCGTCCACAGCCGATCGCGCTGAGTATGCCGACATCCACGGCCGGTTCGCGCCATTCCAGGATACCCTGCACGGGGCTGCTCCGTAGAGCCAGCAGGCTCTTGAAACGGTCCAATTCCTTGCCGAAGGACTTCAGGGTATCCGCCTTGGAATTTTCCAGGCTGCGGCTTTTTTCCTGATAGGCCGCGATTTGCCTGCGAGTGAGTTCGATGCTATCGCGCAGGTTCTTGGAAACGGGCTGGCCGCTCAGTTCGATTTCCGCGGCGCGCTGGATCTGCGATTGCAGGATTTCTTCCTGGTTCTGCCGGTTGATGTCGGAAACTTTTATCGCCGATTCAATCGTGTTGAGCTTGCCCTGCAAAGCCATCTGCATTTCTTCCTCGCTGTGATAGGTCTTCAGCATGGAAGCATCGCGCTCCTTCTGTTCGGCGAGGATTCGCTGCTGATCGAGGCGAAGCTGCTTCAAGCGCTTCTCTATCGCCAATTGCTCGGCCGTTTTCGCTCCCTCGATGACCGCGATCGTCCGGCCTTCCTTGTTCAATTTCTCCCGCTTGTATTGGGCTTGTTCCGGAGGCAGTCGGTCGGAGTAATGCACGTTTCCAAATTCGTCGATCCAGTGATAGGCCTCCCCCCGCGCCGAATCCCAACCCCATGACAGGAGAAAAAAAACGGCCAAGGTGGCCTTGGGCAAGCTTCTTCGCCTCGATACAGTATCGAGTCGATATTTTACCTGTTGCTTAGCGTTCGTTCCGCCAGCCAAACCGCCTTCCATCGCCGGAGGTTCAAAAGCGACCAATGCCATGGCGTTGCCGATATTCCAGGATGGCATCCAGTTCCAAGCGACGGCCTAGAGCTTCGAGATAGGAAATGATATTGGCGAGCGAAATGATGGAGTAAACCGGCATGCCATAACAGTCGGCGATTTCATCGATGGCCGAGGTTTGGTCCTTGCCTTTTTCCTGCCGATCCAACGCGATCAAGACGCCGCATGGCTTTGCGCCGGCATTGCGGATGATCTCCACCGATTCGCGCACCGAGGTGCCCGCCGTGATCACATCGTCGATAATCAGGACCGAACCTTGTAAAGGCGCCCCGACCAAGATGCCGCCTTCGCCATGATCCTTGGCCTCCTTGCGATTGAAGCCGAACGGCACCTCCCGGCCAGTGGCGCGAGAAAGGGCGATGGCGGTCGCGCTGACCAGCGGGATACCTTTGTAGGCGGGACCGTACAGCACATCGGCCTCGATACCCGCGTACCGATAGGCCTGCGCATAAAACTCACCCAACCGGGCCAGCCGTGCGCCGGTGTCGAAAAGGCCTGTGTTGAAAAAATACGGGCTTTGGCGTCCGGATTTCAGGGTAAAATCGCCGAAGCGCAACACCTGACACTGGATGGCATAGTCGATAAATTCGCGTTGGAATTCCTGCATGGATGACCTGTTTTTATTCTTCGTTGTTTAAGGAACCGCGACGCGTCGAATCAACTCACGGATGAAATGGTCCGCCGAAATGCCTTCCGCCTCCGCCTCGTAGGACAGGATCAGACGATGGCGCAAGACGTCGAAAGCGATGGCTTGAATGTCCTCCGGCGTCACGAAATCCCGCCCGTCCAGCCAGGCTTTGGCGCGCGAGCAACGATCCAACGCGATGGTCGCGCGCGGACTGGCTCCGTATTGCAACCAACGCCCCAAATCCTCGCCATAAGCGTCGGGATTGCGGGTGGCCAGCACCAGTTGCAACAGATATTCCTCCAGCGGTTCGGCCATGTACAGGTCGAGCACTTCCCTGCGCGCCTCGAACAATGCCTGTTGGGGAACGGGATCGAAAACCACCGGCTCGCCGCCGTTCGCTCCGCGCGCCTCGTCCCGCACCAGGCGCAGGATCTCGCGCTCGTGTTGGGCGTCGGGATAGCTGATGCGCACATACAATAGGAACCGGTCGAGTTGCGCTTCCGGCAAGGGATAGGTCCCCTCCTGCTCGATCGGGTTCTGCGTCGCCATCACCATGAACAGCGCCGGCAAGGGATAACTGGTGCGGCCCACGGTGATTTGCCGTTCGGCCATGGCCTCCAGCAGGGCCGACTGCACCTTGGCGGGGGAGCGATTGATTTCGTCGGCCAACACCAGGTTGCGAAACAAAGGCCCCTGCTGAAAGTGAAAAACGCCCTCCTGGGGCCGGTAGATTTCGGTGCCGGTGAGATCGGCGGGCAGCAGATCGGGTGTGAACTGGATACGGTGAAAATCTCCTTCGATGGTCTTGCTCAGGACGTTAATGGCGCGGGTCTTGGCCAGTCCCGGCGCGCCTTCCACCAGAATGTGCCCGTCCGAAAGGAGGGCGATGAGCATGCGTTCGAGCAGGGTTTCCTGACCGATGACTTGACTGCGCACATAGGCGCGCAGCCGGTACAGATGCTGTTGAGCGGAGGATGCGTTGGCGGAAGGGGAGATCATCAAGGGTCAAACCTGTGTGCGGGTTGCATGTTTCAAACAGAAATTTAAGCGGTCCTAAAGTAGGCGAAATATTATAATGGATCGTGAGCGCCTTGGAGGCGTCAATCCCGACTCGACACGATTCCCGCTTTGAAAAGGCAGCCGCCATGCCCCCCCCCCAGCTATCCCGACCCACAC
>JAQTSI010000332.1 GCA_028711365.1 Methylococcaceae bacterium | reverse complement strand
GGGGCGCGCTAACGCGTGCAAAATAAAAGCCGGGGGTGAAACGGTAAACCAGTAGGCAAAAGCCCCTGAACCCGTTTCTTAAAAGAGTAGCAGTAGTAGTAGCAGCCGTAACCCTTAGAGCGTAAGCGATAAGTACGTATATATATCAAACATGGTTTTAGGCACAAAAAGCGGACACTGGATGTCCGGTAAATCGCAAAAGCGGACACTGGATGTCCGGTGATAAGGGACCAAAAATGAGCAAACGCTACCAGATAATTGACACCAAAACGGGCGAGATAAAGGGGGATGCTGATAATTTGTTTCCAGATCCAATGACGGATGAGGGTTATAGGTTCCCGGCGCACAAGCTCGGTGCGCGGATGTTTGCGGACGTTGATTTCCCTAAAGGCATGAGTGATCTTGAGATCGGCAAGATGGCTAGGCTTGCTCGGTATCATATGATTGCGGCAACTAATATGCTTGGGTACCGGCAATCAGGGCGCATTGAGTCATACACCAGCCCTGAGATCGCAGAGTTGGTAGGATATACTGATCGTCAAGGTAGGCGCTTCATGGCGCGTATGTTGCAACTCCGAGTTATGCGCCGGTGGCAAAGTGATGGACAATCGCAATATTATATCAACCCGGCCTATTTCATAGCCAACGGCAAGCGCTTAACCCTTGACCTGTTTATGCACTTTCAGGATGAGCTTCAGCCTCTTTTGCCGCCAGAGATCATGCAGGAGTTTTTGAGGCAGGCCCGCGATAAGGCGGTGCTCAAGAGCGATGCGAACGCCGAGGCTGAGAGGATCGTCAATCATGGGTCGTAAAATGCTCCCCACTAAAGTCAAACAACTCAAGGGAACGGCCCAGAAATGCCGAATCAATAAAAGCGAGCCGGAACCCGAAGTTTGCAAACCGACTGCCCCGGACTTCCTCGACGTTGTTGCCCTAAAGGAATGGAACCGGATCATCGATGAAATGTATAAGGTCGGCACGATGACGGCCTGCGACGTTGGAGTGTTGGCCGCTTATTGTCTTAGCTGGTCAAACATGATTCAAGCCAAGAAGCAATTAGAGGCGCAGTCCACCAAAGAGAATCCGGGGGGATTGCTGGCGATCACAACTAACGGCAACCTCATCCAGAATCCACTGGTTGGGATTTATAACACATCGGCGCGTGACCTCGTAAAGTGTTCGGCCGAGCTCGGCTTATCACCTGCCAGCCGTGGCAGAGTTTCATCGAATAACAAGGTCGGGAAATCTCAATGGTAATCAGATGGAGAAATACCCGCATGCCAATAAGGCGAACAAGTACGCCCGTGATGTTGTCAAAGATAAAATACCAGCCTGCAAGTGGGTGAAACTCGCTTGCCAACGACACATTGACGATCTGGCCCGTGAGAAATCCGGGCCTTTTTATTTCGACAAAGAAGCGGCGGAAACCTTTTGCAACTTCGCCGAGAAGATGCCCCATGTCAAGGGCGAATGGGCGAAGCGGAAAGAGCTGATTGTCTTGCAGCCGTGGATGTGCTTTATCTGGTGCAGCGTTTTCGGGTGGAAGCGCAAGAAAGATGGACTTAGAAGATACAGGGAAGTCTATCTTGAGGTACCAAGAAAAAATTCAAAATCAACGCAAGATGCGTTAGCCGGACATTTCATGCTCTCTAAGGACGGCGAGAGCGGTAGTGAAGTATATTCAGGGGCCACAACCGAGAAGCAGGCTTGGGAAGTGTTTGGCCCTGCCCGGATCATGGCTCTCAAGGCCGATGGGTACAAAGAGCACTTTGACGTCACGGTAAACGCCAAGAACTTGGCAATCCTGAACGATAACTCGAAATTTGAACCGATCATTGGAAAGCCGGGGGACGGCTCAAGCCCGCACTGTGCAATCATCGATGAATATCACGAGCATGACACGGCAGCACAGTATGACTCGATGCTCACCGGCATGGGGGCCAGAAGCCAGCCATTGTTGATAGTGACCACGACGGCGGGAACCAACGTCGCAGGCCCTTGTTACGACAAACGCGATCAGGTCTGCAAAATGCTCGAATCGACCATCACAAATGATGAGCTTTTCGGCATCATATACACGATTGACGATACTGACCCGTGGGATAAGTGGGAATCGTGGATTAAGGCAAACCCGAATCTTGGGGTTAGCGTTTCCGAGGACTTTCTCAGAGCACGTTTACAAGAGGCGACTCAGAGGTCCAGCCGACAGAATATCATCCGTTGCAAGCACCTAAACCAGTGGATGCAAGCCCGCGTCGCCTGGATGGACTTGCTGGCGTGGGATGCCTGCCGGGACGTGAAGCTCGATATCGAACAATTCAAGGGTGAGCCGTGCTGGATAGCGATAGATGCGGCCAGTCGGTCAGATATAATGCCGGTGCTGAGGATGTTCAAGCGCGGGGATCATTATTACATCTTTTGCCAGCATTGGCTCCCTGAGGATGCCACCGAGGGTGCGGACAAGGCTCACTATCAGGGCTGGGTGAAAGACGGCTGGATACAGACCACGCCCGGAAATATTACCGATTATGAGTGCATCGAAGACGATCTGATAGCCACTCGTGGAGATTATCAGATTATCGAGTGTGTGTATGACCCGTTCCATATGACCGAGATGGCAACACGGCTAACCAATGAAGGGTTTCCGATGGTTGATTACGGGATGACTCCCAAGAACTTCAGCGAGCCAATGAAAGCCGTCGAGGCGGCCATTAGGACAAAACACTTACACCACAACGGCGACCCGGCGCTACGCTGGCAGATTTCAAACGTGGTGGCAAAAGAAACCACATACGGGAATATATTCCCGCGAAAGGAATTTCCGCAGAATAAGATCGACGCGGCGGTTGCACTGATAGCGGCATTTGCACGGGCGCAATTCGGATCGGGCCAAAAACGGCTTTCCGTTTACGACACTCAGCATCGAGGCATTGAAACTCTATGACGAAAGAAAAAAGCCTGACGATAGTCGATAGAATCTCCGGGGCATTCGGGGACTTACAAGAGCGAATGGGAAAGCGCTATCTTGAGAAGCGCTATTCGCTGCCCGATCTCGACAAACATATGGACTCCCTGATTATCGGTCAGCCGACGGCGGCTGGGGTGAATGTTTCCGAATCATCGGCGCTCAATTATGCACCCATATTTACCTGCGTGCGGATACTGTCTGAGACTGTGGCAAAGGTCCCCTTTGAGTTTTACGAGAGACTACCGAGGGGAAAGCGGAAAGCCACAGATCACCCGCTGTATGCGATTATCCACGATAACGCAAACCCGGAGATGTCCAGCTACCAATTCAGAGAAACATTACAGGGTCATCTTTGCACGTGGGGGAACGCTTACGCCGAAATCCAATACAATCCCGATGGGAACATAGAAGCGCTTTGGCCTCTCCGACCGGATAGGATGGTCGACATTAAGCGGATCGACGGCAATCTCTGGTATCAATACCGATTACCCGGACAGTTCGGGAAAGACGCAATGCTCCCGGCGTATCGGGTGCTGCACATTTCCTTTATGGGGTTCAACGGGGTTTCTGGTTACTCCCCGATATCGCTAGCGCGTGACTCAATTGCGCTCGGAATGGCGCAGCAGGAATACGCGGCTAGACTATTCAAAAACGGAGCGAGGCCGGGGGGGATTTTAAATATCCCTGAAAAAGTTTCAATGAATCTGGACACCAAAAAACTATTCAAAGAATCATTCGAGGAGATTCACGGCGGATTATCGAATCAACACAGAGTTGGAATCCTTGAGGACGGCATAACGTTTCAAGAGGTTGGATTTCCTCCAGAGACAACACAGTTTCTTGAAAGTAGAAACTTTACAGCTCGCGAAATGGCGGCTTGGTTCGGGATTCCGGCGCACAAAGTAGGGGCGAAAACAGAGTCGGGAACCTATGCCAACGTTGAAGCTCAAGGGATTGATTTTGTGAGCGACATTCTCCCGTGGTATCGGCGTTGGGAAACAACATACTCACTCAAGCTATTGGGGACTGAAGAACGTAGATTATATTTTGCAGAATTCAACCTTAACGGGCTCATGCGTGGGGATTCAGCGGCACGGGCGGCGTATCAGACGGCCATGTTCAACATTGGCAAATATTCGATTAACGAGCTTAGGGATATCGATAACGAGAACCCGGTTGAAGACGAGAACGCTGATAAACACTGGATAGCACTGAATATGGCTCCTATTGGAGAGCGCCCGCCGGTGAAACTCCAAGAGAGTCCGCCAGCGGCAACCCCTACACGGTCAAACAACGAGGCCGTAAGTCAATCCCTCAAGCCTATTTTCCGTGAGGCAGTGCGGGAGATTGCAGAGAGGGAGTCGAAGGACGTTGAGAGGGCCAGAAAGCGTCCAGACTTTAGTACTTGGCTCAAAGACTATTACAACACCCTGCCAGAAACGATAGAAAGGCGCATGGGTGCTCTTGTTGAAGCGTTGGCTATCGCAAGGCCAGAAATAGGTGCTATGGAGATTTTAGGGCATCTGCGGGCGTGTGCTCGTGATTATGCGGCTACGAATAGGGGGGTGCTTGAGTCGGGCGGGCAAATAGACACTGCTAAGGCGATTGAGATGCTGGCGAACCGGTGCCAGGATTTGCCGGAGGTGAAATAATGCCAAATGAATTTAGAAGTTTCCCATTTGAGATCAGGGCTGAAGGTGAAGGCAAGGAAGCCCGGATCGTAGGCCATGCGGCCATATTCAACACCTTTGCCACAATCTGGGACTTCAGGGAGCAGGTGGCGCCGGGCGCATTTCGTAAATCAATCGGGGAGGATGACATTAGGGCGTTGTTCAACCATGACGCGAATTATGTTCTGGGCCGGAATCGGGCCGGAACTCTGAAGCTCTCCGAGGATGAAAAGGG
>JAQTSI010000040.1 GCA_028711365.1 Methylococcaceae bacterium | reverse complement strand
AGCAGCAAGGAAAAGTGTCCGTCTCTAGCGCCAATATCAAGCGCCTTATTCCCTATCTTTGGGGTAAGGCGCATTAAATCTGCAGTTCGCTCGACTTCCGATTCGCTTTTTCTATAGTATTGCGCTAGATCCACTTAAAACCCCTTACGATTGTAATCATTGAGTTGCCCGGCCAACTGGCCACTAACAAGGCGAGCGATAGGAATACGGCGCTGATAACCGCAGCAATAGCATCTTCGAGTGTTGCCAAGTCTTGCAGGGTAACCAGAATAACGGTGTTTCCAGCGATTCCGTGCGAGCTTGTACGGCAATCCTCCCGATCCCTTGCGCATGTCTGATTCGAAACCGACGACTGAGCCGTCAAACAGAAACCGATGAAGTATGACATGAAACCCTCAAGCAGGAAAGCTTGCCAAATGCCCAAGCTCCATGAGAGAATTAAATCATTTTCTTGCCATGGAATTCAGGGCAATCGCACGAAGGAAAATAGCTCGTCATTTCGCCAGGGAATGACGGAATCCAGGGCGCAGGAGGCATCCCGATGCCTTCCATGGCATCGGGATTTCGGCGATTCCTGCCGGAATGACGGCATTCTTTCTCTTCGGAAAGCATTTTATAATCTCACCGCATGGCAATAAGACTTCGTGCGATCGCCCGGGCCATGGAATCGCTTCGAATCCGACATAAGCTCAAGGTATTCTTGATCGATATTAATATGGTATGAACCTGACTTAGCCAAGCTGAAATTTCTCCGCCTCTCGAAGCGTGGGGCTACATCGGCAGTCCTTAATCACATCCACATCCGCAGACATCATGACCCAAACCCAAGTCAAGCAAATTCTGGCTAGCACATTAAATTTAGGCCCAAGGGCCGACGCGTTGACGCTGTCGAGCCCACTACTCGGCGCGATACCCGAATTGGACTCCATGGCGGTGGTCGGCATCATTACCGCCCTGGAAGAGCATTTCGGCTTCACCGTCTATGATGACGAGATCAGCGCAGAAAGCTTTGAGACCTTGGGCAATCTGGTCGCTTTCGTGGAGCGCAAGCTAAATGGGTAGGGATGCCACGGCATTCCAAATCGAACCCTTCTTCCTTCCTTTCGGCCAGGAATCCCTGTTCTGCATTTATCTCGCACCGACTTCCCAAAAAGCGCAAGCAGGGATCGTATTCGTGCCTCCTTTTGCCGAGGAAATGCACAAATCCCGCCGCATGACGGCCTTACAAGCCCGGCATTTCGCACGACAGGGTTATGCAGTTTTGCAATTCGACCTCTTGGGGTGCGGGGACAGTACGGGCGATTTCGAAGATGCCAGTTGGGAAACCTGGCAGGCTTGCCTTCGAACCGCCTACGACTGGCTCGAAACCCGAGTGGAAGGCCCCATCCTGTTATGGGGATTGCGCTTGGGTGCAACGCTTGCCGCCGACTTGTCCAAACTCCTGCCAGAACTCGCCGGACTGATTCTTTGGCAACCGGTGCTGAACGGGGAAAATTTTCTCAACCAATTCCTCAGAATCAAGCTAGCCAGCGAAATGTTGGCCGAAGGAAAATCACAAATCGGCACCCGGGAACTGCGCCAACAACTTGCCTCGGGAGAGGCGATCGAGGTCGGTGGTTATCGTCTGGCGCCGGCCTTGGCTGCCGGCATCGACCCTTTGCGCCTGGGCCATATGCCGATTTCGGTACCGGTTCTCTGGCTGGAATTGACAGCGGCCGGTACCGCGCTATCCCCTGCCAGCAGCGGCATCGTCGAAGCTTGGCGAAAAACCGGGAAAACGGTTTTCACACAAGCGATAGCGGGAGAAGCTTTCTGGGCGAGCACCGAGATTAGCGAATGTCCAGCATTGATTGATGAGACCACGCTGGCATTGGAGAAGATACTGACATGAGGTACGGGGAAATTCCAGTGGTTTTCGAATGCAATGGATGCCGACTGGTCGGAATCATCACGCAACCGGCGATGCCCGCGATGACCGGCATCCTGATCGTGGTAGGCGGGCCGCAATATCGATCGGGAAGCCATCGTCAGTTCACCCTGCTCGCCCGCCAACTGGCCGATAAAAACATTCCCTCCCTACGTTTCGATTATCGCGGGATGGGCGATAGCGAAGGGGAAAGCCGAAACTTCGAGAATATAGACGATGACTTGCGTAGCGCCGTCGATGTTTTCCTTGCCACTCACCCTTCCCTTAGCCGCGTCGTCATCTGGGGGCTGTGTGACGCAGCCTCGGCAGCTTTATATTATGCCCATACCGACCCCAGGGTCAGCGGACTCGTGCTGCTCAATCCCTGGGTGCATAGCGAGGTGGGAGCCAAGCGCGCGCGCATGAAGTACTACTACCTTGCTCGCCTGATGCAGAGATCCTTCTGGTCCAAATTATTCTCCGGCAAAGTGAAAATAGGCGCATCGATGGGAGATCTCGCTCACTCGGCCCAGACCCTCTTGCCAGGGATCGATGCCGACGCGTCCACCCCTCCCGGCAACCCACTCCATGGATCGGCGGGCTATATCGATCGCATGCTGGATGGGTTCAAACGGTTTCCCGGCAAGGTGCTGCTCATCCTGAGCGGGAACGATCTCACTTCCCGGGAATTTCAGGATCTGGCTCGCTCTCACAAAGATTGGAAGGCAATTTGTGTCTCCCCCAAAGTGGAAAAACATATTCTCTCCGAGGCCAACCATACCTTTTCTTCCCAGACCTGGCGCAATCAGGTGGGATTGTGGACCCTGCAATGGCTGCAGGAAAATTGGGAATGCTAGCCAGATTTCACCCGACACCGAATGCTCGCAAGGAATCCAGATCCCGGAAAACTATCGTTTCCGTAATCGGACCGTGCAGCGAGGAGAAAGAACCCGATATCCAACGAAATCTGCTTGCAGAATCGAACAAAATGCTTCTCCGCGTTGCATACCGCATAAAGCGGCAGCACTTCGGAATAAGCACTACGCGAGTTTTTTGAATATGTATACCCTGTGATACCAACGCCAGAGGATTTGGCGATCATCCGTGATACACTAAGTCATCTTGTGTAATGGAATGGGTTCAATATAATAATGTCATTAAAAAAATTGGCCGCATCGGGTGTCAAATGGTCCTCGGCTTCCTTTGCCGGGCGGCGTGGTTTGTCCCTGCTGACAAATATAATTTTGGCGAGGATATTGACCCCCGCTGATTTTGGGCTGGTGGCAATGGGAGCAGTCGTCCTGGGCTTTACCGAACTATTCAAGGATCTGGGCACGGGATCGGCAGTGATCCAGAGAAAAGAGATGTCCGAAGAATTTCTGTCGACCATTTTTTGGATCAATGCCATTTTCGGTTTGTTTGCCACTGGCTGCTTATATGCCATATCCCACGCCACCGGAATATTTTATCACGAGCCCCTCGTCGAACCCGTTTTACGCGTGATGTCCGCATCGTTTTTCATTTCTTCAGTAGGCATCGTGCAAAATTGCCTGTTACAGCGGGAAATGAACTTTGAGAAAATAGCCAAAATCGATGTCATCACCGCCTTGACTGCTTCCGCAGCGGCAATCACCACGGCCATGCAAGGATTCGGTGTGTGGAGTTTGGTGGCCCAAGTCTTAGTGGGCTCCATTGTGGGCTTGGCGTTGACCTGGGGTGCGAGTCATTGGCGACCTAAGTTTAAATTCCACTGGAATGAAGTGCGCCCGGTCATGGGATACAGCCTCAATTTGACTGCCGCCAATGTCGTCAACTATTTCAGTCGGAATGCCGACAATTTGCTGATTGGCCGGTACCTGGGCACGCAAGATCTAGGTTACTATGATCTCGCTTACCGATTGATGGTGTATCCGATACAAGGTACCTCCGCCCTGATCGGAAATGTCATGTTTCCGTTGTACTCGAAACTTCAGGATAATAATGAGCAATTCAGGAATGTGTTTTTTTCCGCCGTCGGTGCCATTGCGCTAGTCTCCTTTCCGGTGATGCTGGGACTGCTGGCGGTAAGAGAGCCTTTCGTCCTGGCGCTGTTCGGCGCGAAATGGGAACCCGTCATGATGCTGCTGCTGGTGTTTGCGCCACTCGGCGCCATGCAATCTATCGGCACAACGATAGGTTCAATCTACATGGCAAAGGGTCGTACCGATATACTTTTTCGCTGGGGCATCCTGGTTGGCATTATTACTGCCATCGCTTTCGTCGTAGGCTTGCAGTGGGGAATCATGGGGGTCGCCACCGCTTATGCCAGTGCTTCCTTTGTGTTAGTTATTCCTAGTTTCGTCATCGCTTTTCGCTTGATCGAAGCACGTTTGAGCACATTAGGAAAGACGCTTTGGTTACCCTTTCTGTGCAGCGCTTTCATGTGTTCGGTAGTACTGGCAACAGCCGGATTTTTACCCGCTCAATGGCCACAGGGGGTGATTTTGGGACTGTTGATCGCCTGGGGAGGGATAATATACTTGGCGGTAACCTGGCTCATTAATAAAACGCAGTTCCTCCATGTATTCAATACGATGAGTGGAAGAGGATAATCACAAGCATTTGGAAAACCCTAATGCTCCTTTTGATAATATTCTCGCTAGCTTCTTCACCAGAATTCGAGCAATCTGGGACCACCGGAACAAGACTTCATGACTAAACGCGTATTGATGATTGGTTTCCATTTCCCCCCCTTGAAAGGGAGCAGTGGTGTACAACGAACGCTTAAATTCTGCCAATATTTACCACTATTTGGCTGGAAACCGATCGTCTTGAGCGCCAGCCCGAGAGCCTATCAATCCGTCAGTTCGGAGCAGATGTCGGATATCGTCGGCGAACTCATCGTCGAGCGGGCATTCGCCTTGGATGCAGCGCGTCATCTTTCGATTGCCGGCAGATATCCAAAACTACTGGCCATACCCGATCGCTGGGCAAGCTGGTTTTTCAGTGGGATGGTGTCCGGTTTACGCCTGATCCGCAAATTCCAGCCGCAGATTATATGGTCCACCTACCCCATCGCCACCGCCCATTTGATTGGTTATGGACTTCACCGACTGACTGGCCTGCCTTGGGTGGTCGATCTGCGTGATCCCATGGCACAAGAGGGTTACCCTGAAGATCCTCTGATCTGGAAATCGTTCAAATGGATTGAAGATAGAATCGCTAGGGACGCAGCAGCCATTTGTTTCACCAGCTTCGGTGCTATCGATTATTTTCGAGAACAGCACGCTGGAATAGCGGCAAGCAAGCTGGTCTTGCTGGAAAACGGTTATGACGAAGAAAATTTTGTCACGGCTGAAAAGCTCATCCACCCGTTGCCGCAGAAAAATCCACATCCTCTGACACTCGTTCATAGCGGTACGATTTACCCCTCCGAACGTGATCCACGTCCTTTTTTCACCGCGCTATCCCAATTGAAGCAAGCAGGCTCGTTGGATTCTTCTTCGCTGAAGATCATTTTTCGGGCTACCGGCCATGATGGTTACTTATTACCGCTCATCGAAGCTTCCAATATTCAGGATATCATAGAGTTGGCTCCTCCGATACCTTATACCGAAGCGTTGGCAGAAATGCTGACTGTAGATGCGCTACTGATTCTTCAAGCTCCAAACTGCAATGCTCAGATACCCGCCAAACTCTATGAATATATTAGAGCCGGCAAGCCTATCCTGGCGCTTACCGATGAAAATGGAGATAGCGCCAAGGTTTTGACAAGATTCCCACACAACATGATCGCGGATATCACCTCGAGCCATGATATTGCCTGTAAACTGCTTGAATTTTTGAAACAACTCGATCAAGAAACGCCCAATACTGCCAGCCAGGAGTCGATATGCACATATTCTCGGGAAAACCGGACAAGGGAGTTGGCTAGCGTTTTTGACGCAATTATGAAGCGTTAATAAACAACGATTGGCAGAGCACGGTTATATTTAAATCCGGTTATTAACAGAAAAATGAAAAATATCTCCTTCTGGCTGAGCCAAAACAAAACATTTTTCAGCAGGATTGCGGCAATCCTTCTCCTGGCGGCCCAGTTTGCGGTCCAAGCGGATGTCGCAGGCAATGTGTCGACGGATATTTCCCGCCTGGTTGGCATTGTGATCGATACTAAACCTATCACCGTGATAGAAGCCACCTCCATGGAACCCGTTTGTAAACTGATTTTGATCAATCATCATGCGACTGGTGGCGAATTTTGGTGGGGCAAGCTCAAAGATCACCCACTTTTGAATAAACCAGAATACAGCATGGCCAGAAATGCCATGTGGCTACATCATTATTGTTGGGGGAAATTGGCCAAGTTCCGTTATTTTTTTGAAAAAAATAAGACTTTGAGAGCGCACTTCCTGGGATCTTGGTTCAACGAAATGGACTTCTCCATCAAGTCCATGCTTGAACATAATCCCAACTATCCCTACCGGCATGTTTTCTATACTGAATTGGCCGAAAACTACTACTTCAATCATAAATACGATTTAGGGATTACTCAAGCGCGCAAGGCGGTCGAAGCCAATGCCAAGCACCCGAAGGCTTATGAGATCCTTGCCGACTGCTATATGAAAGCCGGCGATAAAAAAAAGGCTCTCGATTCAGTCAACGAAGGTCTCAAGAGAGCCTTTCCTACCAAAGGATTAAAAAATCGCTATAGCGAACTCGGAGGAAAGCTCCCCTACCCTGGCCAAAACCCGAATACTAGTGCGCAAAAGGAAGAACAAGCATCACCGGCGAAGTCCACTGAATAATCATGCTGATCTCAATTCAATGACGAATCAGGCCTCTCGTTTTGTCGCCGAGTCATTCGATGCTGAGAATTCGAAATAGGGTCCGGAGCAAGCAGCTATCACGGGTCGATCCGGGATATATCACTCATTACATTTAGTACCATTCATTTTTTTGAACAACGGCATGGATTGCTTGTTGTATCATCCTTGGCATTTATCAATATAGGATATAGCTATGAGCGGAATCTGTGGCTGGAGTAACAATCAACTACCCCATGAAAAGGGATCCTCCATTCTTTTGGAAATGGCATCCCTGCTAAGCATCAATCTCGACCATATTACCCAAGAAGCATTTCATGAAAGCTGCGCATTGGCCGCGGTTGGCACTGCCAAGGGAAGTGGAGTCTATCAGCAAAATGGAATATTTGTCTGTACAAAAGGCCAGATTCGCTGGAAGGATTCAGGACTGGCAGAACTAGCCGAGCAACAGGGTAGTGCTCAGGCCCTGTATGAGGCTTATCAGCGAGACGATATCCAGCTTCTGGACTTGCTCTCCGGCTCATTTGTTCTTGCCATCGTCAATGTCCATACCCATCGTACACTCATCGCCATCGACCGATTAGGGATCGAATCTTTATTCTATAGCGTTCGGCAAGGACAATTAATTTTTTCCTCCAACGCGCGGGCTATCCAATGCCATCCGGCTGCAGATGGCGGCATCGATCCACAGGCAATTTACGATTATCTCTACTTTCACATGGTACCCAGTCCAAGGTCCATTTTTAATGGAGTAGAAAAACTCATGCCGGGACAATACCTCCTTTTTGAGGGCCAGCAGCTCATCAAGGAGTTTTATTGGCAACCCCAATATGTAGAAAATACGCGCTCGACTCTGACCCAGCTAAAATCATCCTTCTTTGACATACTGCAATCCTCCGTTGCACGGGCTTCCACAGGATCGAGGACTGGCGCCTTTCTTAGCGGTGGAACGGACAGTTCCACCGTCTCCGGTATGTTGCGAAAAATCGCCGGTAAATCGGTTGAGACCTATAGCATAGACTTCAACGCTGAAGGGTTCGATGAAACGGAATATGCCCGTTTAGCGGCCAAGCATTTCGACACTCATCCGCACGAATATTACCTGACTCCGGATGATGTGGTGGAAGCGATTCCGCTCATCGCTGCGGCTTATGATGAACCCTTTGGCAATGCCTCTGCCGTCCCGGCATATTACTGCGCGAAGATGGCTCGCGCCGACGGACTCGATACTTTGCTGGCAGGTGATGGCGGCGATGAATTGTTCGGTGGCAACGAGCGTTATGCAACGCAAAGGATTTTTGAATATTATCAACTCATCCCTAAAATATTTCGTAAATACTTGATAGAGCCGGCAATATTCAATCTGCCACTTGTTGACAGAATTCGCCTCATATCTAAAGCACAAGGATATATCAAGCAATCAAACACACCCTTGCCAGACCGGTTGGAAAACTATAATTTTCTCAATCGCATACCCGTAGGCGATATTTTCTCACCTGAGTTCCTGGCTACTATCAATGTCGACGAGCCCCTTGACCTTCTACGGCAAACATACCGTCGGGCGCAAACCCAGTCCTCGTTAAATCGCATGTTGTACCTGGATCTAAAATTTACTTTAGCTGACAATGATCTGCGAAAAGTCAGTCGAATGTGTGAACTAGCACAAATACAGGTCAATTATCCATTATTAGACGAGGAATTACTCCAATTCAGTAATGAGCTGCCTACATCCTTGAAACTCCGCGGATTGAAGCTCCGCTATTTCTTCAAACACGCACTACGAGATTTCCTGCCTCCGGAAATCATAACGAAGACAAAACATGGCTTTGGATTACCTTTCGGCATTTGGATGAATACTCATGCGCCTTTGCGTGAGCTCTCTCAGAGAAATCTACACTCCCTATCTCAGCGCGGAATTGTTAGACCTGAATTTATTCAGGAGATACAACGCTTGCATGGTGAATACCCAAACTATTACGGCGTGATGATCTGGATACTGATGATGTTGGAACAATGGTTTCAGAGCCAAGGGAAGCCATGATCGGCAATAAGCCTGCGTGGTAACAGTTTGCTAACAATGTAACTTGAAATCTCAACGAGAAAACTTCCCAGTTTTTCTTGTCAGTACTGCCGCCCTTCTCATTACATTCTCCGGCAGCAGTACTGATCAGTTCAATATCAAATATTCTCTTCTCACTTCGAGGCTCGCAGTCGTAACCTCGCTTTGCTCTCACTTTTCCCGTGCTTGAAAAATCGATCTCATGCAGGATTCTTTTTGATATGAACCAAAATCCAGCCTCTCAGAAAGCGTAAACATTCAAATCTGCTGATAAGTTTTTCATATCCTGTGGCGATATAAAACAATATCGAACTAAACATAAAATAGCTTGGATATTGTCCCAACCACTTGAAGGAAAGTATTTCAAAGTGATTGTCGTCACAAAGCCTTTTTACCGCAGAATAGGTATTTGCCCTATAGTAGGCAGGAAAAACGTCCTCACTCTTCCTGCCTTCAGTCTTGCCAACGATATATTTATGCCATCGATTAGGAACTATCAAGGAGATAATCGACGCATAATCATAGAGGTTGGGAGCCAGGAATATGAAACTTCCACCCGGCTTGAGAATTCTTTGTAACTCCCTGAAAACTGCTTCAGGATGTTCCACATGCTCCAGAACCGCCCTGGAAATAACGACATCAACCGATTCATCGGGAACAGGAATTGAAGAAATATTTCCCACAAAATATCGAATCTCATGGGGGACATCTGAATGCTCTTCCAAATCGATACCGATCAGCTCATGCGCCTTGCCTATGAATTTCCTCAATACTGGTGTAGTAGAACCGCATCCGGCATCCAGTATAGTGTCAGTTTCCCGCAGCACACCAAGAATTGTATTCTCATATGTTCTATACGGATGCTCGACATTACCAAAGTATTTCTCGAGAAGCTTTTCTACAGACATCCTATTACCTACCTAAAGTTGTATTTTATGACAGTCATGGAACATTTTATTTATTACGCACCGGTAACACAAACGATACCGGCTGTTGAATAGAAGGATCGCCGTCGGTTGTCTTCAATTCTTTGTCGACCTCGGATTTTCTAACAATTTGAAATAGAATTACCAATACAGCGATTAGATTATAATACAAATCAAATGTCGCCAATCCAAGAAATGCTCCAGAAGCAAAGTATCCCACCAGACTGACTTGAATCATAGCCGCAAGGTTTCCGATCCACTCATTTTCTGGGTTTTTCCTGGCCAGTGATATTATTTTCGAAGCCAGCAACCAAACGTTGACACATAGTGCTGCAAACAAACTGAAGCCAATCACTCCATGTTCTGCCAACACTTCAAAGTAGATACTATGCGCATTATGTGGATTAAAATCCCAATCGTCAAGATCGTAATATGCCAACCAGGTATTTACTTGACTCATTCCCTGATAGCCACTGCCAACCACCCGGCTTTTGGCAATATTGATGGCGGTTCTCCATGACTGCAGCCGTTCGTTGGCCGACTTGTCCTTTTCGTATGATTTTATGCTACTCATGCGAGAAGACCATTCCTCCGGCATAAAATTAATCATTACCGGTAATGAAAGAGCCAGAATAAGTCCGAGCACGAGCTTGTTCTTGCTTTTCATCAACAAAAATAGAGTCATCACTGCCATTCCCACCAAGGCACCACGAGACTGGGTACCTAGAATCGAAATGAAACATAGCCCCATACCTGCGGCAAGTGCCATTCGGTAAGAAGGCTTTTTCATGCTCGTCTGCAGATAACGCAGCAGGGGAATAGTCATTATCAATGCCAGTCCGAGTTCATTATTTCCGCCGATAAAAGTTCCATCGGGCCCCCATACGTGATATCCCCCGCCGGTTAATACGGTAAAAATACCTCCCTTGATACCATAGAATGCAAGCGACAAGGCGATGACCCATACCATTGCCTGGATTCGCCATTTTGTCGTCATGATCATCATCATCAGAAAATTCAATAATTGAATCTTCCAGGTTACGTCCCACTTCACCCAGGCATCTTTTTGATCGAGAGCAAAACAAGTGGTTATGAACATCCATAGAATGAATAGAAACAAAATAATAGTTACTGAATTTATGGGTAGTTTTTTAGGTTCTCTCGATATTATATATCCAAAAATCACAATGATTGCCGTAACCATTGCAAAAGGCAAATCATGCGTAAACCCGAATGTCAGCTTGTGCGGGTTCATATACCCTACCCAGCACCACATCAATATCCCTATGTCGGGCCTTGATATCGCTCTAGCCAGACCATACAAAAAAACACATAAAAGAATAGTATCCCGCATCTTCAACTACCATACATGATATAAAGCGGATGTAAAAAATCAACCCAGTTCATACTCGAATGACGCCCATCAAAACACGATACATCCAATTGATCTTCTTGGTTTTAAATTCGTGATCAACTATTTAATGAGTATACTCACAACAATAACGCCAGGCCGGCGCCCAAGGCGCCCTTCGGATATCTTCCCGACCGCCATTATACTGGATGCCAGATCTCCTTAGGTATTTAAAATTTATGAATCTCATCATCAAAAAACACATCCAGTCCTTATCCCGCGCAAACCTGTGAACAATTTACCTTCATCTCTTAGCCGAATTTTGCTAAATTCGCTACCGCTCGTACCGACCCCTTCATTGATCACGAGAGGAATCAAACCATGAGATTAAATTTAAGCATGCGCATGGGTATTGTGCTGTTGAGCCATGTCATCACCAGTGGCGCAGCCGCGTTTTACCCGGAAGAAGGCGATTTCCTGGCCAGCCAGAACTGTCAAGCATACACTTCCACGAAGCATCAGCGAAACCCCGGGAAAATTCGCCTGAAAGCAGGGGAACATTATCAGGCCAATGGACTCAACCAAGCCGATGGAAAATTCGTCCAGATCGTCGTGCCTGATGCTGACCCCGCGCAACGCTGGGTTTCCCTGGACTGCGGCGAGTTGGAAACCGGTCAGCAAGCCCCCGTCGGGGAAAATACCGACGAGCCACCGGCTACAGCGGGTCCCGCCGAATATCTACTCTCCATCAGTTGGCAGCCTTCTTTTTGTAAACTCCATAGTGACAAGAAAGAATGTCAAACCGAAACTCCCATCCGCTATGATGCCACCCATTTTACCCTGCACGGACTATGGCCGCAGCCTAAGGGTAATGAATATTGCGGCGTTTCTCCCCGACAAAAACAACTGGATCAAAATCATCGATGGGATGCCCTGCCAAAACCGGATGTATCCACGCCCACTTATCAGCGCATGGAAGAGATGATGCCGGGCGTTCAGTCTTCGCTGGACCATCATGAATGGATCAGGCATGGTGTCTGCGACGGACGCTCCGCTGACATTTATTTCACCACGGCCCTGAATCTAGCCGAACAGATCAATCAATCAGACCTGCGCGATCTGATTTCCAGCCACATCGGCAAACGGGTTTCCCGTGTGGATATCCAAGCGGCTTTCGCCAAGAGTTTCGGCGAATCTGTCAGAAATAAGATTAGCGTGCACTGTGATGGCGGGTTACTGAGCGAAATGCGTATCTATATTGGCCGGCCCAATCCGGACTCCAAGCTACAAGATCTACTCTCCCAAGGCAAGGCTCAACCTAGCCAATGTGAAACGGGATTGGTCGAGCAGGTCGAATAGTGAGGGACAAAGCCGAAGAAATCAGGAATCGTCATGCAGCTATTTCAGATTGATGAAGCTTTTTGGTCATCGGGTAATTGACCATACAGTAGCCAGTTATTCCTTTTCCGAAACCTTGCGGCATAGAGGGCGGTATCGGCGTTGGTAAGCAGGATTTCCGCGCCGCTGCCGTCATCGGGATAAACCCCGACGCCCATCGACAAACTGACTTCGAACTCATCGCCGGCCAGATAGAATGGCTTTGCGAGGCCATCGATGATCTTCTCGACCACGATTTCAATATCGTGATCGAAACCGATATCTTCCAATATCACGGTAAATTCGCTTTTGCCGATACGCGCAACGGTATCGGATTCCCGCACACAACGACTCAAACGCCTTGCGAACTGGATCAGCAGAAAATCCACCGCCTTGTCGGTCGGATTGTCGGCGATTTCCCTGAATTCATCGATACCGATGAAACACAGGGCAAACCGCTTGCAATTGCGACGGGAATGGATGACGGATCGATTCAGCCGATCGAAAAACAAGGTCTTATTCGGTAACCCGGTAAGATCATCATAATTTGCCTTGCGCTCCAGTTGAAAGCGCTGTTTCATTTCAGTTTTGAGCGCCGATGTGCGTGATTCAACCTTCAATTGCAAATAATCCCGCATCGCATTGGACTGACTGTGCAGGATTGCCATGGACATCATGGCAATGCCGGTCGAACCGATAAAAATCACCAAGCCAATATAGGTATGAAGAGTATCCGGGAAAGCAAACGGTCCTAGCCCTTTGGCAGTGGCAGCCGTGATCGTAATGAATACTAAGGCCTGTCCCGGCAACTCTCCCCGTAGCCCAGTCTGTATCGATAAACCCAGCAATAGGGGAATTGTGAAGAAGATCAGCGGGAAAAAATCCCATAGTGCCGAGTAAAGCGTGCCGCACAGAAGAATGCCATAGACACCCATACGGATCTTTTCATGGTCCGCCTGCGAAGACGGTCCCTTCCTAATCCAATAGGCCGGCAGAACGATCAAAATCCCGAGTACATTCGCCAGCATCACGCTCAATGCCCGGGATGGGACCTGTATCCATGGGATATTTCCGCCCAGAGCCATATTGGCCGCCAGAGCGATAGCGCAAACCAGGGTTGGCAGCAGAGCCACCGGAACCACCAATTTGAATAAATCATTGACGTCCTTCAAGCCTTCCGGGATCTTGTCCCGGCTCATGCGCATCACCCATCCACTTTGCCCCGCTTCGACGGCGGCCAGAATGAGTACATTGACAATCGGCCAGAGCGATTGCCCGTCCATCCATAAGGGAGCATTTGCCAGGCAGGAAGCCAGGTAAATCGAAGGCAGAGCCCGCCATCCCCAAAGCAGGCAGCCAAGTGCTCCAATTCCCGATGGCAGTCCGACCACGATCACATTACCGGGCTGAAGACTGCATAGCTCCATACCGAATCTGGCTGCCAGGTAATATGCAACTGCCAACACGAACAAGCCTGAAAAACTTTTTTTCATGATTGAGTGATGAAGTCATTCAAGCCCAGGTGGAAGCGGCCGATAGTGACTTTCCAGTCGATATTCCGACTTTGGCAGCCTTGGCCTACGAGTGGAATCCTCCTAGACATCAGGCCCCCCCACTTTCCAAACGACAGGCCCCGGATTATTTAGGCTTTTTGGAACGAACCTGGAGAAATATCATATACAGGGTCGCCATCCATTCATTTCGATGTTGCCATGGCCGCTTCAACCACTCATGCGTGATCAAGTGCCAGTGCAACTTGATCAAATAAAGGACCAGGATATCGGTGAGAAAGTCGATGACGAATTGCTCTTTTTCGCGCGTCAGCAACAGTTTGGATTTTAACGGCTGAGAAATGACGCCCATGGCAGCCACAGCTCCCCGGGCTTGATGGAACTTTGACTTCAGCCAACCGCTGATACCGCCTTGCCTAACCGGCTCCTCTAAAGTCAAGTCCTTTCCGGCACAAGATGCGAGGGGAGCATTGTCGATTCGGGCGACGATTTTATACAATGCTCGAATCACCCGATTGAAATCGTTTGCGCCCTCGATATAGCGGATGGATAGCTTACCTTGACGTGGATAAAGCTCGACTCGGTAAACCCCTGCGATGTCTTTCAGACCTTGCTCGATCTGCCGAACCGCTCCCGGCGAGCAGAGTTCCTGGGGAATGACGAAACGCAAATGCCCTTCGACTCGGTACCGGAGGTAAATTTGCCGCGCTAAGGACATGGCATTACCTCTGTCGGCAAAACCTGCGAGGGGCGCTCATGGGGTATCAATCAGTCTTCGGTTTTGCGGCTTTCAGCCACCAGGTCTTCGAGATTTTCCCTCTGTTGCAATGCGAAATCCTTGCCTTGTTCTGCCGCCCGGTTGGCAGTTTCGATGATTTCTTTACGATATTTGTGCAACGTGTACCCTACAGCGAAGCCAAGACCAAATAGCACCAAGGGGTGATGAAATAGTTTGCCGAGCAACGATCGCCCTCCCGCCGTAGCACCTGCTGCTGCCACGCCAACCGCCGCGGGTACGACTTGATGCGTCAGTCCGTGTTCCATCGCCTTGGCCGCGCCAACTGGAGCATGATTCATCATGCTCTGCTCCATCGCCTTGACCGTACCGTTGACTGCCTGTTTGCCGATATGCGCCGCTGATGCGGCTGCTCCGTGTGAATGCGACATAATCATTTCTCTTATTGGCTCGGGTTGAAAGTCAAAATTATAGAAGAATCATTTGCCGACCGCGGAAAATCTGTCGGTTTCGCCATCAGAAAGGATCTCACCTTCATGCAACATTTGATAGACGCCTAGACAGCCCTCGCAGCAGAAACGTTTGACGCCCGTGACGGTCATCAAGGAAAAATCGGAGGTTTCCACGGGTAAGCTGCAAAGATCGCAAGCCTGGAATGTATTTTCCATAGTAAAGCGGATGTGTTGTGAGTCGGTCGAAACGAAACTCCTGCGTGATTTTTCAGAAGCGGAGCGCGTTGAGTATAGTAACATACCGATCCCCGTTTCGCTGGCTTCCTGAAGGTACGGCCTTATCACTTATCACTTTTACAGGATGAGCAGGAATTGCAGGATGAAATCCTGATTATGCCTTTGATTAATTTTGTCAATCCCATCCTGTCCATAAACCGAAGGATGGAATAGAAGTGATAGCTGGCAAGGAGGACCAGCAGGGCGCCATCCAGTCCTTGACAGGCGATAATCGGTTTTTTGAGCATGAACCGCCTGTTGCCTGATCCGTGCCCCTATTTTGTCGACCTGGATGCCCCCCGCCGGGGAACCAAGAACAAGCCATCCCGGAAGTGCTGTCGATGCTGAAGTTGAAGGGAACGGTCGTCACAATGGACGCGAAGAACATGCTCTTTGCCCATCAATGAAGAGGCTCTTTATCCGCGAAGAACCAGTTCTTTGCCTAACAAGAAGAGGGTCTTTATCCTTGAAGAACGCGCGCCTTGCTCATACATGAAGAAACTCTTTATCCTTGAAGAACGCGTGCTTTGCCCAACAAGAAGAGGCTCTCCATTCTTGAAGAACCTATATTTTGCCCATGAAAGAAGAAACTCTTTATCCTTGAAGAATCTATGTTTTGCCTATAAAGAAGAGACTCTTCATCCTTGAAGAACCTGTGTTTTGCCCATAAAGAAGAGACGCTTTATCCTTGTAAAGCATGACTGATATTACATAGGAATTTATAATTATCAATGGTTTACGAAGCTTGATTTGGCATCGCGCCCTGGAGTTCTTACCAACGAGCCGGCAAAGATTCCAGACCTCTAACGGTAAAAGCCGACTTCCATTTGAGTTGATCAGGATTGTCGATGGTCACAGCAGGCAATCGACGAAACAGCACCTCGAGTGCGGTTTCCAGTTCGATTCGCGCCAGCCTTGCGCCAAGGCAATAATGTCCACCGCCACCGAAAGCCAGTGTTTTGGCAGTTTCGTCGGGGCGATCGATCAGGAAGCATTCGGGCTGGACGAATACTTCAGGATCATGGTTGGCGGCGCCCAAGGCGACATAGAGGGAGTCCCCCGCCTCGATGGCGGCATCTCCCATCCTCACCGGTTCCAGCGCGGTGCGAAAAGCAAACTGCACCGAGGTATCGAAGCGCAAGCTTTCTTCCACCACCTTGGGAATGAGCTCAGGCTGGGCACGCAGGCTAGCCAATTGTTCCGGGAAATGGAATAGCAAAGCCAGGGTATTACCCAGCATATTGGCCGTAGTTTCATGACCTGCTACGAACAACAGGATGATATTGGCGATGATTTCGTCTTCATGCAGATGGTCAGCTCCTTCCTCCGCCTGCAACAACAGGGAAACCAGGTCAGCTCCCGGCCGTTCGCGGCGCCAGTTGCAAACCTCCCGGAAAAAATGCTTGAGTTTTAGCGCCGCGGCATTGGCCTCGGACAGTTCCTCGGCATTCATAAGGACGAAGTTCGAAGACTTTCGCCAAGGCCTGGGTTTCCTTCTGAAATTCCAGGCTATGTTCCAGTTCGATGCCAAGCAGGGTGCAGATGACCCGAACCGGCAAGGGATAAGCAAAAACCTCGATCAGGTCGGCCTCGCCCCGATGGATCCACTCATCAACCAGTCGTTCAGCGACCCTTTTCGACAACATCCGCTGCTCGTGAGCCCGGCGGACACTGAAGGCTTTACCGATCAAGCCGCGAAGACGGGTATGCTCGGGTGGGTTCATCAGCAACAAAAAAGCATTGATGATACGGAAAACCGGCTCTTCGCTCATATCCCGCCCATATCGGCGGGACATGGCGACTGAAAAGTTCTTGCCGAAACGCCCATCCCGCAAGATTCGGTCGGCATCGCGATAACGGGTTAGCAACCAGGTTTTCGGCGCCAGAGGGTAAACCGGCGCCTGCTCCCGCAACTGAGCATATGCGCGATAAGGGTTGGCGATGAATTCCGGGGAGAGAAAATCCGGTTTCACGATCATTGGTGGGTGAGAAGAAATGAGGCGCAGATTATTGCTGTCTTTGCCAGTATTCTATTCTATCGTCGTTTGCCTATCCTGAGTATGATTCAAAATGATGCCTATCGAATGCCGTGATGAGGACGAGGGGCTTGCAAAGACACGCCGTGAATAGCTCGAGGATGGCCTCCCTGCCATCGATAGTCTGGCAATCTCGTCGCCCTCTCCTCCTTAGAATCGCCCTATTCCTTCGAATGGCGGATTGCCTGGAAGCGTGAAGGCCATCAGTGGCAGGCGAAACCGGTGGTGGCGGCTTCGGAACGATCTCTGGAGCCGCCGATGGCGCGGTTGGAAGCCTTCATCAAAGCAATACGCAAAGCGCCGGTGATGCTGGGTCCCAAGCCAACCGCCGCGGCGAGGGCCGGCACGAGGATCAGGGAGGCGAATGCCAGGCCGGTGCCCAGCACCAGGGAACCGGACGGGCTCTTGTATTCTGGGATTGCAATAGGATTGTTGCTCATGATAACCCCCGAAGTTAGTCTTTCCAGGAAACAGGCTATTTATCAGACAAACTTCACGCCAACACCAGAAGTCGATAGACATCAGCTACCTATGTCACTAGGCAATAGCCTGGGAGAGATAAATCCCGCCATATGACTCGATAGTGCGTGAGATGACTCCACCCTGGCGACCATGCGGGTCGCTCCGCCGCGACGCGTAATCCCAATCGTCTTGGATCAATCAACCATCAAGGCGAAAATGGTCAATCGTTCACCGCCGCATGCCTGGTAAAATTGATGTGCTGGCGGTCACATCCCCCGCCCTGTTTGTAATCTCTGGAGGCATTCGGTGCAACAAAACCAACCCCATCCCAACTCGCCGAACCGGTGGTGGAAAGCAGCCAATCGCGCTCTCGGATTTCTTTTCGGACTGTTCGGCATCGCGCTGATCTTGTACCTGGACGCGCGACTTCGGGCCAGTTCAAGCCTGCCCGAGTTGAGCTTTGGCATGAGCTATGGCTTGCTGTTCACCGTCGGCTTGCTCACCGGATTTCATTGCGTGGGCATGTGTGGTGCGCTAGTGTTGAGTTATGCCACGAAATCCGCCGCCACCGGCAAGCTTCGCTATGGAGGCCATTGGTTTTACGGCCTCGGCAAGACGCTTTCCTACACCGTGATCGGCGCCGGCTTCGGTCTGATGGGATCGATCATCGCCTTCACCGCCGAAGTGCGGGGTATCGTCGGCATGGCTGCAGGCGTGTTTCTGCTGCTGTTCGGGTTGAGCCTGCTCAACATATGGCCGACGTTACGTAATTTTCGCATCAAGACGCCACCGGCTTTGTTGCGCTTCATCGGCGCACAATCGCGCCATTATGGGCATCCTTTCGTCATTGGCCTGCTCAACGGGCTGATGATCATCTGCGGGCCTTTGCAGGCCATGTATGTCATGGCGGCAGGAACCGGCAGCCCCCTGGAAGGCGCCAAACTGATGTTGGTGTTCGGTCTGGGAACCCTGCCGGTCATGACAGGTTTCGGTTTGTTGACCAGCATGGCCTCGGCCCGGCTCGCCCCGAAAATCATCCGCTTTTCCGGCGCCATCGTGGTGGCGTTGGGAGCGATCATGTTGAACCGCGGTCTGGTATTGAGCGGTGCAGGCTATGATTTCACCACCGGCCTGGTCTGGGTTTCCTCGCATCTGCGGGAGGGCTGGGGAATCGACATGGCTTCCCCCAACCTCGGTTACCAGTCGATCGAGATGAACTTCGCCGACCAAGATAAGACGCCCAGGCAGATCCTGCTGAAAAAAGGCGTGCCGGTGAAATGGAAAATCCACAATGACGAACCCCAATCCTGCATCAAGAGCGTGGTGGCGCCGAAATTGGGTCTGGATGTCACTTTGAAGAAAGGCGAGCAGGTCATCGAGTTTACCCCACAGCAGGAGGGAATCATCACCTGGTCATGCAATATGGGCATGACCACAGGATCATTCCTGGTGGTGGATACCCCGAACTCACCGGGGGAGAAGGAAAAAACCCGATCGAAGTGAAGCTCGAGGGAAAATCCTCTGCGCACCCCTTTTGAATATCGAACAACGGTGGCGATCTATTGCTGTACAATTCGCTCCCAAAGCGGCATCACTTTATCGAGCGGAGAATTACGATGGGGCAGTATCGAAACATTCTTGTGGGAATTGACTTTTCCGAATTCAACAATCAAACGATCGAGCGGGCGCGAATGGTGGCCGAGCAATTCGGGGCGCAACTCAATCTCCTGCATGTGGTGGAACCCCTGCCCTTGAGCGAATCCACCTATGGCGGCATTGGGTCTTTCAATCTGGATATCGCCGAACAAATGGCGGAAGCGGCCCGACAGCGCTTGGCGACACTGGGGGAAAGTCTCAGCGTGACCCAAAATAAGCAGTGGGTGGAAATCGGCAGTCCGAAGGTGGAACTCGTCCGCATTGCAGCCGAGAACCAAATCGACTTGATCGTGGTCGGCACCCATGGAAGGCACGGCATAGGCCTATTGCTAGGATCGACGGCGGCGAGCGTGGTCCATCACGCCGGTTGCGACGTACTCACCGTCCGTTTGCGCGAGGTTTGATCCCGCGGTCAACGGTTCTCCAAGAACTCTAGCAGTTGCCGAAAGGCGACCCTTCCCGGTGGAAAGGCCAGACGTTGCGGATCGAGTTCCTCCGGGGCGAGGAGGACATAAGCTGCGACATCGTCTTTGGCCTCGATGCCGGCGATGTCCTCGACTTCACAAAGGAAGTAGGCATCCGTTATTTTGTAAAGTACCTCGGCATAGAGGTAATCATTGGGGGCGGAGGTCAAATAAACGAGATTGCTGACCCGAATATTGAGTTCTTCCAGGATTTCCCTTCTGAGCGCATCTTCCAAGGTTTCATCGTACTCGACGAACCCGCCCGGTAAATCCAGCATGCCTTTTTGAGGGTTTTGACCACGAACGGCCAAGATCAATTTACCCTGATGAAACACGAAGCCGCCCACCGCCGAGGCGGCGTTGAAATAAAATTTGAATCCGCAATCCGCGCAACGGATCGCCCGTTCGCCGTATACCGAAACCCCCGTGGCGCCGCAACGGGAACAGAAACGAAAATCGGAGAAAGGGGTTTTGAGAGTCGAGCCGGAAAGGTCAGTCATTGCGTTACCTTGAAAAATTGGGTAGGGCAACGATAGACGAGTCAGCAAGATTTGTCGTGAATTTTTTCCGCCGCTACGCCTATAAAATATCCCCTTCAAACAGCCGCATTGAGACCCGCCTTCGTCATGAAAATTGCGATTCTTTCCCGCAATCCCAATCTCTATTCAACCCGCAGGCTAGTGGAAGCCGTTCAGGCAAAAGGGCATGAGGCTCATGTGGTCGACGTATTGCATTGCTTCATGGATATCACCTCGACCCGCCCCGCCATTTTTCATCGCGACGAAAAATTGCAAGGCTTCGACGCGGTGATTCCGCGCATCGGTGCCTCCATCACTTTTTATGGATTGGCGGTGCTGCGCCAGTTCGAGATGATGGGCATCTATCCCATGAACGAGTCGGTTGCCATCGGGCGCTCTCGCGACAAGCTTCGCTCCCAGCAATTGCTG
>JAQTSI010000331.1 GCA_028711365.1 Methylococcaceae bacterium | reverse complement strand
CAATATCAAGGGGAATCATGACATACTCGGTCATGGCACACCTCGCTTCCAAACCGCCCTATCAGCCTTAGCAAACATCTGTTTTACTTAGTCTTTTTATTTGCCATGCAAGTTCCCAAAGAGCCTAAATGTTTGTTGGATTAAGCCGCGACTACACCGAAATCAACGGATTGAAGCGATTCACCTTGATATAAGGGGATTATATTCCCGAGCTGGGGGATTATGGAAGCCCAAGCCCACCCGGAAGGAAGACGCCCGCGCCGGTGGCTGGAGTGAGGCAGCCAGCGTAACCGGGATGAAGCACAACGAAATCCAGGAAAGAATGAAGCCCTGTAGAAAGTTGGGCATGTACTCATGCCCAACATTTCCACGCACGATTATGTCAATGCAGTTACGATATCTATTGATATCGCATGCCGCCGAAATGTTGAGCAACGCGGTGCTTTTGCCCAACAATTCTCACCGCCCCCACCGTTCAGCGCGTACTCGGATCCCAATAATTACCGGTCATGACCAAGAGGCTCAACAAGGTAACGCTGTCCTCGAAATAGTCTTCGTGGACGTTATACACGGCCTCATAAATGTTGTTGAGCCAAGTTTGCTGGGTGTTGTCAGTCATTGCCGCCACGCCAAGGGGCGCTACGAAGAAAATGGTGAAATAATCGGAACCCGGCAGCGGCGTGCCATTCAGAAAATAACCTGCCTTGATTTGTTGCGGATCGCCGGCGGCATTGAGGGCGGCCCATCGAGAAATCTTGCGCGTGTAGGCCAGTGAGTTTGCATCGTTGTTCAACAGAGCGTCCGCCCCAAGACGCCACGGCACGCGCCCCGCATTATAATAGTAATCGCCGTCATAGTTCGATTCCAGGAAATTGGGCTGCGCGGGTTGTGGCGCATGATTGGTGGAGGAAACCGGCACAATGAAATCCGGCAATAAACCCGTGGCTGGGCTGTATTGTTTCTGTAACTGGCCGATCATCTTTTGCGATTGGCTCACGATCCAATCCCATTTGGGACTGCCACTGACCCGACGAAATGCCCGAAAATGGTCGAGAATGAAATCGGAGGAGCGCGGTGTCCACTGATTGTATTGGGGGGCGTCGGGATTCACCCAATCACCCAACAGGGGTAGAAAGCTGCTGGGTCCTATGGTGGATTCCTGTATCCCTCCAATCAACTTCAGCGCTTCGGCTTGATAATTGATTGCGCCGCAATTACCCCATTGCCGAGAGGCAAGCAATAGTCCATAGGCCATATCGGTGTCGCCATCGAATGCGCTGTCCTGGTCCGTCGCCACATCCGGAACTTGCCAAGCCATCAGTCGCTTATCAATTCTGCTCGGATGAGCCTTGGCAAATCGCCATAAACCATCGAAATAGGTTCTGGCATTGCCATCATAACCCGCCATCAGGGCGACAATGACCATCCCAAATCCCTGTCCCTCGGAAACCGTCTTCAAGGGATCGGTTTTGCCAAAACTGATGCGATATAGGGGAAAACCGCCCGGGTTGGCGCCGGCGGGAATCAGATAGCTCGTTTTCCAGGCGTCGTAATAAGCCTGTACGGCTTTATCCTGAAGGGTTTGGTCGACATGATTCGGTCGTATGGTACCGGGCGCATAGGTAATATGCTGGGGAAAGGGAAAATTGGGCGCACTCTTGCCCAACGCTTCACTCGACAGCATAGTTAAGCCTAAGGCCATCGCCTGACAGAACCGGGAAAATCGGGAATGTGACAGAAACATAATGCCTCCGAAGGGTTAGTGGAAAAGCGGGGAAGTCAACCTGTATACCGGACGTGTTTCCTTGACTCAATTCCGGATCATAGCAAAGAAAAGAGGACCGCTTAATGCCTCATTCTTTCCGTGATTTCCCGAGGGTGAAAGTCCCTGTCAAAGCGATCGACTTGGCGGCAGAAGGTCTCGTGGCGGAATTCCAGCCTTTCCACTAAAGCACGCCCGGCAAACCGCCCGTTCATCGGGATTGAGGCCGATGAGGCAGGAAAGCATCTCGTTTTATTGAGGACAGTACGGTAAAATTCTTTCCTTACCTTTCGAAACCGATATTTCGGGCCAAGGGAATCCTGTTTTTCGTGTTGTCTCATGAAGTCAAATCCTCCTCCTTTTTCCAATATCGACGACCAAGCATCCGCCGCCTGTGACATGCTCAAGCGTGGCTCGTTCAAGGATGCGATCGGGGCTTACAAGGAACTGCTAAAACGCGAGCGGCGGCAGGAATGGGAGCAGGGACTGGCTCAGGCTTACCAGGAACGCGCCTTGCAAGTCGGCGTCAAGGGGATGCACAAGGAAGCGATCGTCTTCTGGGAGAACCAGACCGCTCTGTGCCCTGAAACCCTGCTGGCCGAGGCATACCTGGGATGGTTGGTGCAGGTGGGCCAATTCGCCAAGCTGGCAAACCTGCTGGGCAAAGCAGCGGAATCGCCGGAGCAAGGCCAGATTGCCAGGCGTCTGCCGGAAGCCTTGGCGATCATGGCTTTGGAGAACGACAAACTGCTCGTCTCCATCCCCAAAGACCATCCCATCGCCAAGCATCGGCCCATCGTCAAGCAGGCCTTGACGGCTTATGCCGCGAAACGTGACGAGGAGGTCGAGGAGTGCCTGCGACAGATCCCATCCCGCTCACCCTACCGGAATCTGCGTACGCTATTGAAAGCCTCATTGCTGATGGATCAGGATCGCGCCGCCGCCGTGGATCAACTGGATAGAATCGATGGCGATTCCGTCTGCCGCAAATTTGCCCACCTGCTGCAAAAGCTAGGCAGATCATCCGATCCTGGGCTTGCCGACTATTTCGACCTCACTGCCAAACAACAGGCCGTCATCAACAAGCTCAACGGGTACGATAAAACCCAGTTGAGCCTGTTGAAGGATGCGAAAAAGCTCGCCCACTCCTCGGCCCCCCGGCTGGCTTTCGAAATCGCGCTCAATCATCGCGGAACGCTGGGCGAATCCGCCTGTCGACGTTTCTGCTTTGCCAGCCTGGTGGATTACCCTCAGGGTATGCCCCAGTTCGAACGGGCATTCGGCAAGCTGCCGGCATTCGAGCATCATCGTTTGGACGCTTTGCATGCCGAACAGGAAAAGGATTTACCCACGGCCGCGATGCACTGGCGTCGATGTTTGGAAGTGCTCGGAAAGAAACCGGTGCAGGATCGCGACAAGCTGGACGAGGCCCTGATCCTTCGCCATATCGCTCAATTGGCGTCCGTCCAGGTTCCGGAAATCGCCATCGATGCCTTGGAGGATAGCCTTGAACTGGATCCGGATGACAAGGAAAGCTATCTGGATCTCATCAGGCTTTACGAAAAAATCGATGATCCCAAAGCAGGCCAGGAATGTCTGGAAAAAGGACTGAAACGCTATCCCAAGGACGTGGATCTGTTGCTGATGGGGATGAATGCAGCCAGCCGCCGCAAAGCGTTCAAGAAGGCGGTCAGTATGGCCAAGACTTTGCTCGAAATCGATCCCATCAATAGTCAGGCTCGCCAGTTGCTGATCGCGGCCCATCTAGGCCATGCCCGCAAGCAATTTCGGACGGGACGGCTCGATCGCGCGAAGCAGGAGCTGGAGCAGGCGCGTCCATTGGACCCTCACCGGCGCAATGCTTCGCTTTGTATCATGGAAGGTATCCTGGCCTTGCGCGAGGGCGAGGGGGAGCGCGCCGCCCGAATGGTGGAGGATGCCTGGCGCATCGCGGGTGGTGGTTTGTGCGCTCGATTCCTGGTGTCCATCGAAGCCTTGATTCTGGACCAGCCGCTCGCCAGCTTATCGCGTTTGATTCCCGGATTGAGCAAGGCGCAAACCCCGGACCGGCAGGAACTGATGGGCTTGGCCAAACTGATCGACCACTATGGCGAAGAGAAAAAGCGCTTGACCGAAGCCCTGAGCAAGTTGAAACCACTGCTCAAAAAAGGGTTCAAGCAGGAGGATCTCTCCGAGGAGGATTATTTCAATCTCTGCCAATCTTTCGCCCAAAGCGGCCAGTTTGATCTGCTGGCCGAATGCGCCCGCGCGGCGCTGCTGGATTATCCTTTCACACCCGGGCCGATTTATTTCGAAGTTCTCGCCAAATGCAAGGGGGTGGCGAGAAAGATGGGGCCGAGGGAAGAGGAACGCCTGGAAGTCGCGATGGATCATATTCATCGCCGCCAGGATGAGCGGGTAAGGGTGTTGATCGACAAACTCTTCCGCCAATTCGATGAGGCGATGGAACCGGATTTCGATGTGGATTTCCCTCTCTCGCCTTTCGGTGACAATGAGATGGACATGAAAACCGCCGTCCTATTGACAAAGCGTATGCTCGATATTTCCGCCATGTCGCGCGAGGAACTGATTCAGAAACTTTCCAATGGACCGTCTGGGTTACCCCTGAAAAAATTAGCCACCGAAGAATTGAGGGATTTGCTGTTGGCCATGACCCTGGAGGAGCAGGGCTTCGATATGGATAAGATGGGCGGCACGTTGTTTCCCTTTGGATTACCCGGCAAACCCTCTCCAAAACTCCGCTAGGAAAACCATGCAGACCCCTTTTGAAATTCTCGATGTGGCGGAAGACGCCAGCGACGAAGCCATCAAGAAAGCCTATCTGAAAAAAGTCCGAGAAAATCCGCCCGAGCGGAATGTGGCGGCTTTTCAACAGATCCGCGAGGCTTATGAACGAATCCGGACCGAAAAACAGCGCCGTGAATTCTGGCTTTTTCACCATGAAAAACCGGATTTTCAGGCCCTGTTACGGCGATCCTTGCATGCCGGTGTTCCCGAGCGGCCCGATGTCGGCAGCTTGACCGGCGCTTTGACGGAAAGCGTACTCGACGATTTAAAAGCGAAGACACCTCATTGATGGAAGAAGAAAACAAAGCCCGCTTGTTGGCGGAATTTGG
>JAQTSI010000039.1 GCA_028711365.1 Methylococcaceae bacterium | reverse complement strand
GTAAAGTCAAGTACGAATGGCTACCATTCGATGCTCACGAATCTTATGAGAAGCTACGCTTATGCTTGGAAAAAATATTTTCTGGATTTGGTAGCGAATATAATATTATTTATTCATAGGCACTTATTTGTGTTTCATAAAAGGATCGGTTTGAAAATGGAGGTACTGCAACTCTACATGCTTTACCACATCGGCATCATGTTTTGGGGCGGGCTGTTCAGGTGCTGGTACGATCAACGGGCGCTGTTGGTTAGATGCATGAATTTCGATGTGCCGATCAAGTGGTTTTTGGTCGTTTTGACGGCGATCGTGTTGTGTCCAATAGTGCCGGCATTGGCCAAATATCCCGTCAAGCTCGACGAAAACCTGCTCCATTTCAGCGGTGGGTACGGTATCGGCATCCTTGTGTTTGTCGTCGGCAGTGTGATGATTAGGGTGAGAAACTCCGCAATGGTATGGTTGGGCACCATTAGCTATTCGATATATCTGTTCCATCCAGTGGTCTTTTATACGCTGTTATGGTGGGTGAGGATGCAGGCGCCGCCATCCCTATCCGTGCTGCCTCTAGGGTCTTATATGGCCGCAAGCTTGCTGCTGAGTATCCTGTTGAGCAGTTTGACTTTTTATTTCGTCGAAAAGCCAGCCATGAATTTTTCTCGCCGATTGACTTTGGGCTGAATCAGGAAGCAACGGTTTTTCTATTTCTTAACGCATTCGACTAAATACCATGTCAGGAAACACCATAGGAAAATTATTCACGGTCACCACTTTCGGCGAGAGCCACGGGATTGCCTTGGGCTGCATCGTGGACGGCTGTCCGCCGGGATTGGCTTTGAGCGAGGCGGATATTCAGGGCGATCTGAATCGCCGCAAGCCGGGCGCCTCGCGGCACACCACCCAGCGGCGCGAAGCCGACGCAGTGAAGATTCTCTCCGGGGTGTTCGAAGGTAGAACCACGGGGACCCCCATCGGTTTGATGATCGAGAACACCGACCAGCGCTCCAAAGATTATTCCGACATCGCCGAGAAATTTCGTCCCAGCCATGCCGATTACACCTATCAGTTGAAATACGGGGTTCGCGATTATCGCGGCGGCGGGCGTTCCTCGGCGCGGGAGACCGCCATGCGGGTGGCGGCCGGCGCCATCGCCAAGAAATATCTGCGAGAACGGCTGGGGGTGACGGTTCGCGGCTATTTGGCGCAATTGGGGCCGATCAGGATCGGACGATTGCTGTGGGAGGAAGTCGGCAAGAATCCGTTCTTCTGCCCGGACCCGGACAAGGTTCCCGAGATGGAAGAATACATGGATGAGCTGCGCAAGGCCGGCGAATCCATCGGTGCGCGCATCAACGTGGTGGCGACGGGGGTTCCACCGGGTCTGGGCGAACCCGTCTTCGACCGGCTCGATGCCGAACTGGCCTACGCCCTGATGAGCATCAACGCCGTGAAAGGCGTGGAGATCGGCGGCGGCTTCGAGTGCGTGGAGGCCAAGGGCACCCAGTTTCGCGATGAGATCAGCCCGGAAGGTTTTCTCAGCAATCACGCCGGCGGCATTCTCGGCGGCATTTCCTCGGGTCAGGACATCCTTGCCAGCATCGCGCTCAAACCCACGTCCAGCTTGCGCCTGCCGGGTCGTTCGGTGAACCTTTACAATGAACCGGTGGAGGTCATCACCACCGGCCGCCACGACCCATGCGTGGGCATCCGCGCCACGCCCATCGCCGAAGCGATGATGGCCATCGTGCTGCTGGATCACTACTTGAGGCATCGCGCCCAGAACAAAGACGTGGAGGTGGGGTTGAAGCCGGTTCCTCCCGGCCTCGGCTAAACGTGTCTTCCACCCTTAAGCTGCCCTACTGGCGGCTGTCAGGCTTCTATTTCTTCTATTTCGCCGCACTGGGCTGTTTTCTGCCTTATTGGGCGCTGTACCTGCAATCGTTGGGCCTCAGCCATACTCAGATCGGCCAGTTGATGGCGATCTTGCCCGCCGCCAAGGTCATTTCCCCCAATCTCTGGGGTTGGCTGGCGGATCACACCGACCGCAATGTCCCCTTGATCCGCCTTTCCTCCGGTCTGACGGTCGCCAGTTTCGCCTTGGTGTTCTGGGGGGAGGGTTTTGCCTGGCTGGCTCTGGTGAGCTTGTTGCTGGGATTCTTCTGGAATGCTCCTTTGCCCCTGTTCGAGGCGGTGACACTGAGTTATCTGCGCCAGGATTCCCATCGTTACAGCCGCATCCGCATCTGGGGTTCCATCGGTTTCATCACCGCCGTGTTCGGCGCGGGTTGGGCGCTGAATACGGTGCTAATCATCGACTGTCTGCCCACGCTCCTGTTCGGCTTGTTTTTGAGCATGGGGCTGGTGGCTCTGCTATTGCCCGGACGTTCGGTGCGTACCCAGGGCGCCGTGGCCGGGCCACTGGGGGCGATTTTTCGCCGTCCGGGGGTCATCGCTTTTTTCTTCGCCTGTCTGCTGATCCAGTTCGCCCATGGGCCTTATTACACGTTTTTCTCCGTCTATCTCAAGGAGCATGACTATGATGCCAGCCAAACCGGCTTGCTGTGGTCGCTGGGGATATTGGCGGAGATCCTGCTGTTCTGGTTTTTCCAAGGATTTTTCAAGCGCTTCAGCCTGCGCAGGGTGTTGCTGGTCGCCATCGCCCTGAGCGTGTTGCGGTGGCTGCTGATCGGCTGGTGGGTGGATTATTTCGCTGCGCTGGCCATCGCCCAGATGCTGCATGCGGCCAGTTTCGGCGCCACCCATGTGGCCGCGATCCAGTTCATCCACCGCCATTTCGCCTGGCCTCATCAGGGCAAGGGGCAGGCGCTGTATGGCAGCCTGAGTTTCGGTCTGGGGGGAATGTTGGGCAGTTACGCCAGCGGCGAGGTATGGGTGAGCCTGGGCCCCGAGTTCGTGTTCAGCGTGGCGGCGGGCTTGAGCTTTGTGGCCCTGCTCGTCGTCTGGATCTGGGTGGAGCGGCCAGGCGCTGACCCACATTGAAGTTCCGGTTTCCCAGCTCGAAGCGGAGTTTGCCAGTCCGTTCCGAGACGAGCCGTGAGCGCGAAGGATTCGGCGTTTCCGGTTCTTAGCCCGGATTATTCACAAAAAAGGGAGAGCCTCGCTCAACTCATTGATATAGTGAGCATTACGCCAATAGGCTGCGGACGAAGCTGAACGAGCTCGCCCATGAATCATTCTACTCAAGATCCACTCTGTTTTCCTCCCGTCGAAGGACTGACCATGCGTGGCCACCTCAATGTAGGCTTGACTTTGATCCCGCGCCGGGAATTGCTGACGCCGGATCAATAGAGTTGTTCCCGCTGTTAGCTTTATATAAATCAAACTGATAACGAAATTTTGACAGTATTCGCAAGCGTTTTTTGCTCCTTTGAAGCTCAAAGAAGCCGAGAAGGCTTGATTTTCAAGGGCTGCACGCCGGGAACAACTCTAATATGAGCGTTAAAGAAAGAAGTCGGCATCATCTCTATCGAATAGACAATCATGCCGAAATGTCGGGCGCGAAGAGATGCGCCCGACAGGGCACCCGATCAGGAGCCATGCGTGGCAAAAAGATCCAGATCATAAGTCTTGAGCACTGGGCCTCCCGGACTGCCAAAGCCGTTGAATTTTACTACCTCGCTGCCATCGTGATTCCAGTCGAACTTGAAATCGGTATAGAAACCGCTATAGCCGTGATAACCGGAGATTCCAACGGCATCACCGTTTACCGATGCCAATTGCCAGCAAGCGACGTCATCGTCAACAGGCAATGGATACACCCGAGGCGTATCGAAATTGTGAATGTAAAAGTTGGGATTAGACATGGTTTTCACCACTCCAGAATGATTGACCTAATCTAGTTAGGCAATAGACTCCAACGGATAACGGAATATTTATAAAATAATCATTACGTCATTATCCGTTGAGAATCGCTTGATAAGCCACAAGGATGAGCAATGCTCACCCCTGATTCCTTTAGGCTGTCTCGTTCGTCCTTCAATGCTTGCAAACGCCGCTTCTAAATTTGGCGCTCAGCGCCGGAGGCCAACGCTGACTCCGCCCGCCATCAACCCTCAATGGCGCGTCCTGCGCCGATGGCAATGGTTTTCACAGCAGCACGGCCACCACATTGCTTTCTGCTCCGTGGCCCGCTTTGTTCACCGCGAGTACGCGGTATTCCAGGGATTTGCCGCGGGGCTGGTCGGTGAGGGTGGCTTCGGATTCGACGGCGGTGGCGGCATGAGTCCAGGGGCCGTCGGGGAGTTCGCGGCGCTGGACTTCATAGGCGGAGGGCTTGCCGCCTTCCAGCGGTTCCTTCCAGTCCAGATATACCCAGCCTTCACCCCGGCGCGGGGCCTCCAGCAAGCGGCATTGGCCGGGACGTTCCAGGGCGGTGGGCGCGCGGCGGCCGGACCAGCCGATAAGGTTCAGTTGCTCGTCGCCGCCGGCGGTGTTCTCGGCATAGCGCAACTGGGATTTCATCAATTCGCTGAGATGATCCAGCGCCGCCTGTTTGCTCGTGAGGGCTTCCGAGGCTTGCGCCTGCGCGTTGATGTGGGCGTCGCGGGCGGATTGATAGGCGACGAGGGCGGCGAGGAAATCCTGGGGATTGACGGGGGGAGAAGGGAAAACGTCGGCGTGGGCGGTGAAACCGGCGGTCAAATCTTGCGCCAGCGCCAGGATATCGGATTCGCGTATCGGGAAACGAGCCATGATGGCCTCCTTTAGAGGTTGAATTCCCGGATGAAGCAGTGGAGACCTAGTAGAAATTTCCATTTATGTCAAGAAAAACATCCCTCATCTTGCCAATCTCACGCCTCGAAAATGGAAAATAAAGCTTCATCTCGTGGAAATGAAGCTTTATTTCGCCAAACTAAAGCTTCATTTTGTCAGGATGAAGCTTCAGTTGGGTTAGATGAAGCGTGATTTTGCCAAGATGAAGCTTTAGCTGAGTCAGATGAAGCTTCATCTTGCCAAACTCACGCTTGAGTTCGGTGAGATGAAGCTTCATTTCGGGAAACTGAAGCTTCAGATTGGCAAGAGGAAGCCTGATTTCATGGGAACCGGGCCGGTTCATGCCGCAGGCCGTCCCGCGGCGGTCAGTTTGCCCCCCCCCTTTTCCGCCGGCAAGCTTGGTCGATAGCGTGGCTACAGCCAGCCGGATTTTTTCAACTGCCGGTAGAGTAAGCCGCAGGCGAGGGCAAGGCTGGCGAGCACGGCATGATAGCTATAGGGCCATTCCAGTTCGGGCATGTTCTTGAAATTCATGCCGTAGAGGCTGAACACCATGGTCGGTAGAGCCAGGATGGCGCCCCAGCCGGCCAGACGCTTGACGATTTCGTTCTGACCGACGGTGAGTAGGGCGAGATAAACCTGCATGGCGGCGGTGAGCATTTCCCTCATGCTGTCGATGGCCTGGTCGATGCGCTTCACATGGTCGGAGATGTCGCGGTAGTAGAACTGGACGTCCTGGGAAATGACATGGGAGTGGAACCGCATCAGCTCGTTGCAGATGTCCTGCAGGGGCGCCGCCGCGCTGCGCAGCATGAGCAATTCGTGTTTCAGATCGTAGAGTTTCTCCAGGGTTTGCTGGTTGAAGCGGTTCTTGAAAATGTCTTCCTCCAGCCGTTCGAAACGCTCCTGCAAACCGTCGACCACCGGCATGTAGTTGTCGACGATGAAGTCGATGAGGGCGTACAGCACGAAACCCGGTCCCTTGGCCAGGCTTTGCGGCATGTTTTCGCAGCGTTCGCGAATCTTGCGGTAACTGAGGGAAGAACCGTGGCGCACGGTAATGATGAAGTTCGGCCCGGCGAAGATATGGGATTCGCCGAATTGCACCGAGTCGCGGTAAAGCTGGGCGGTTTGCATCACCAGAAACAGGGTGTCGCCATATTCCTCCAGCTTGGGACGCTGATGGGCGGTGCGGGTGTCTTCGATGGCCAATTCGTGCAGTCCGAATTCCTGCTGGATTTTCTCCAGCAAAGGCGCGTTGGGTTCCCGCAGGCCCAGCCAGATGAAGGTGTTTTCGCGCTTGATGACCTCGCTGATCTCCTCCAGTCCGATGTCCTCGGTGCGCACCCCATTGGTATAGGCGACGCATTGCATGACCATGGCCTGATAGGTTTTGGGGTTGCCGGAGTGATTTTGCTTGATTGCTTCTGGCATGGGTTCCATCATGAAAAAAGGTATTGGCCTGGGCAGCAAAAAAACTCGAATGGTAGCGTGATAGTCGCGGTGGGCAAAGCATTTATTTGCGCCCGTTTCGTTTTGCCGGTTTGAGGATTTCGCTCTTGACGTCGAAGTCGGTGGCCAGCAGGCGCCCGGCGGACTGGGCGGCTTTGGCGTCGGGGAATGGCCCGGCGATGACCCGGTAGCGGCCATTTTTGACGGTCTCGCGGGCGGGGATTCTCGGTCCGACGTGGTTGAGCATGGCGGCGAGTCTGCGCACCCGGTAGCCGTCGTCGGAATCCGCCGTTCGCACATACCAGCCGTTTCCGGCGGGCTCGATGGCTTCCGGTTGACCATACAACCGGGGGGGATGATCCAGGTTGACGGCATCGGCCAGCACCTCGTCCGGGGTGGCGGTATGGGCGAAAACCGGAATCGGAATGCCCCGCGCCTGTTCCAATATCTTCTCGACCTTGGGCCAATCCAATGAGCGTTTTTGTTTTTGGCCGATTTGGCGTAACTTCGCCACGAGGTTCTTCTTCTCCTGCTTGGCGTTCATCTCTTCGAAGGGCGCGTGGGCTTCCAGGTATAGCTCGCCTTCCCGCCAACCCAGCAGATAAGGTTGGTTGACGACTTTCACCGGGGTTTTGACGGGAATCTTCCTGAAGGCCCGTTGGATGTCTTCCGGATAGAGCCGAATGCAGCCGTTGCTGGCGCGAAAGCCGATGCTGTAGGGCTTATTGGTGCCATGAATGAGATAACTGGGCCGGCTGAGGTACAGCGCGTAATCGCCCAAGGGATTGTCGGGGCCGGGCGGCACCACGGCAGGCAAGGGATCGCCCTGTTTTTCATGATCCTTGCGGATCGTTTCGGGGACGTACCAGGTGGGACGTTCGAGTTTGCGGTCCACGCTCATGCTGCCAGTCGGCGTGGAGCGCCCTTCCTTGCCGACGCCGATGGGCCAAGTGGAGACGCTTGGGTGTTGTTTGCCTTTGCCGAAATAAAACAAGCGCAGGGCGGCCAGGTTGACGGCGACTCCCTGGTGCGGGGAATCGGGCAATACGAAGGCCAGGGGCAGGATGACGCGGGCGCCGGGCGCCGGCACCCAGGGATCTATGCCAGGATTGGCTTCGACGATCTGCTGATAGCCGAGGCCGAAATGACGGGCGATGTCCAATAAAGTATCACCCTCCTCGACCGGCACGGTGGCGAGTTGTCCGACGACGCTGTCCTCCCCGTTCAGCGGGAAACTGTGATCTTCAATTTTTACATCTTCTTCCTGGACGATCAGGGGGGGAACTTCATCATAGGATTCGCCGAACAGGGAATAAACCGAGCAGGCTGGTAGCGTCAAACACAGGGCGGCGAGGAAGAGAAATTTTCCCCCCGCTGACAAGCTTGGATTGAACATGTGAAATTCTAGGTTGTTGCAGAGGATTTAGGAATGGGCGGCAGGCCGATTCCGCATTGGCCGGAAGTGGTCAGTTAAGCTTCATTGAAAAAGCAATTATCAGACCATTAGTAGCAGATTACGGGAACGAAGCCCGTCAATGTCGAGTCTTACGCTTTTTTCGGGCTTGCGCCTTGGCATGGCGGCTATGTCCATGGGGTTTCATGGCGGAAGTTTTCTGCGGTGTCGTCAGGGAGGCGGTAGCCTGCTCGAAGGATTTTTCCTCCTCCTCGATGTTCCGTTTGCGGACCTCGCTCAACAATCGCAAGGCCTCGTCTTTCTGGCCGGGCGTCATTTCCTCCTCGACGCTCTTTCGGCCCCTGCCGGCTTCCTCATCGCCTTGCTCCTCGGCCAGGGTATACCAGTAAAACGCCAAGCTTAAATCCTGTTTGACTCCCTCGCCCGAGGTGTAGAGCGAACCTAAGATGGATTGGGCGCTGCGCTCGCCCTGTTCGGCGGCTTTGCGAAACCAGTTTGCCGCCTCTTCGGTGGCTTTTTCCACCCCCAGGCCGTGATAATAGAGGATGCCCAGTTTGGTCTGCGCCATGCGTTCGCCTTGGTCGGCGGCTTTGCGAAACCAGCGCAGGGCCGCCGCGTAATCCTGCTCCACCCCCCAGCCTTTCATGTAGAGATTGCCCAGGTTGATCTGCGCGGCGGCGTTGCCCTGTTCGGCCAGGGGTTGGAAGATTCTCGCCGCGACGGCGAAATCGCGGCGGGTGATGGCTTCCAATCCCGCCTCCAAATCGGCGTATGACGGCAGGGGGGCCAGCCACAAAGCGGCAAGCAGGCAAAAAGAGGGGGAAATTTTCACGCGAGTGTCTGTAAAACGATCTTGCCGATATGGGTGCTGCTTTCCATCAAAGCATGGGCTTCGGATGCCTGGGCCAGAGGGAAGACGGCGTGGATGATGGGTTTGATTCGCCCGGTTTCCAATAGCGGCCAGACTTTTTCCCGCAACCTGGCCGCGATAGCCGCCTTTTCCGGCACGCTGCGGGGGCGCAGGGTGGAGCCGGTGAGGGTGAGCCGCTTGAGCAGGAGGGGAGTCAGGTCGATCCGTGTCTTCGGGCCATTCTGGAAGCCGATCTGCAACAGGCGTCCCTCCAGCCCCAGGCAGGCGAGGTTGCGTTGGAGATAGTCGCCGCCGATGCTGTCCAGGATCACATCCACGCCGCGGCCTTGCGTCTGTCTTAGCGCGGCCTCGACGAAATCCTGCTCGCGGTAATCGATGGCGCAAGCGCCTAGCGCCTCGCAGAAACGGCGTTTCTCCTCGCCGCCCACGGTGGTCAATACGTTCGAGCCGAAAGCGCTCGCCAGTTGGATGGCGCTCACGCCGATGCCGCCGGCCCCGCCGTGGACCAGCAGGCTTTCCCCTGCCTGCAGCCGACCTCGGTCGAACAGATTGCTCCAGACGGTAAAGAAGGTTTCCGGCAACGAAGCCGCCTGAATCAGGGTGAGTCCCCGTGGAATGGGCAGGCACAGGGGCGCGGCCGCCAGGCAGTATTCGGCGTAACCTCCGCCGGTGACCAGCGCGCAGACCTCATCGCCCGGCTGGAGGGAAGCCGCGTCTTCGCCCACGCATTCGACCCTGCCTGCGACCTCCAGCCCCGGGATGTCGGAAGCCCCGGGCGGTGGCGGATACAGGCCCTTGCGCTGCATCAGGTCGGGGCGATTGACGCCAGCGGCGGCCACGCGGATCAAGACCTCGCCCGGTCCCGGTTCGGGCTTGGGCCTCAGGCCGGGTTTCAGCCTGTCCGCTTCGCCGAAGCCCGAGATTTCAATGACGTTCATCGTCATCGCCGGGGAAGGCATTCGGCCAAGGCTTGCCGGAAGACAGGTGAAGTTCTTGCGTCAATCGACATGATGGCGAGTCGGCGCCTCCTCCTACAAACCGACTCGTTGAGGGATCGCCATTTCGCGGGTCTGTCTGGCCCCATCTCTCACCTTGTTCCGCAACGGCTCCAGCCATTTATCGGCCAGCCATGACAGGACGAATGAGATCAGCAGGATCGGAAGCACGGATGCGGCAAATAGGCCCAAGCCCCTTCTCTGGCCCTGGAAAATGAAATAACTCACGGCGAAGCCCACGATCCAATGGGTGAGGAAAACCGGGTAAGCCAGATCGCCCAGAGCCTTTCCGCTGACCCGAAACCGGTGTTTCAAAGGATGGGTGGTCAGGCAGGAGACGATGGCCAACAAGCTCAGCAGATTGATGTAAAAGAACAGATCGAAATTGTGGCTGCCCGGTCTTGCCAGCAGGCCGCAAAGGATCAGATTCACGCTCCAGATCGACAAGGAATAGATGAACACCTTGCGGCTGGAAGTGCTGGAAATCGACGCGATGCGATCGCGGAAGAAATAGATGCACGCACCCAGAGAAAAGGGCAGGATCGCCGCATAAAAGGGGAAGTAGCGGTTGCTCCATGGCATTCCCGTAGCCAGGGAGACGACGTGATAGCTCAATGCGGCGAACAAGGCCACTAGCGCGAGCGAACGCGTTCTGGCCACGATCAGCCATAACAGGAAGTAATTGATCAACTCGACGGCGACCGACCAGGCCGGAGGCACCAAGCGGAAGGACCGGTCGTAGAATTCGAAAGGAACGATCAATCCATTGCCAAAATAATCGATCAGCCGGTCGTTGACCACCCAGGCCGCATGGAAATCGTCGGGGTTCGGAAGGGTCAGGACGAGGCCCGCAGAAGCGATGACCACAAAGTAATAGATGGGAAAAAGGCGCAAGAATCGGTTCAGCGCGAACGAGGACAACCGGAACGAGTAGGTCTCATGGAGGATGACCGTGATCAAATAGCCCGAGACCAGATAAAAACCGAATACCGCAAATATTCCCCAATGCGCAAAAAAACGCATGCCTTCGGTCAGGTGTTCGACCACCACAAACATGGCCAAAACAAAGCGCAGCAATCCAAGCATATCAAGCCTCTCGTGATTCAGCCCGGATGGAGCCCGCTCCAGCAGATCCAAAACCGTCCGCATCGGGTGGAACTCTCTGCGAAGCGATCATCATGCCTGGCGGGTTAGGTGACAAATTTTCACAAGCTGGCAGATAAAACACAAGATGAATCGGTGTCGATCGAACGGTTCGCCGTTAACCCAAATAGCGGCCAACTCCCGCCACGGCGATGACGATCAGCCCCAGGATGAGATTGAGTCCAACGGCTTTGCGAAGCTCGCCCAGACGGGCGGCGCCTTCGGTCCAGTCCTGGCGTCCCACGGCATCGCGCAGGCCTCGATAGAGTTTGCCGCGGATCAGGAAGAAGATGGCGGTCATCGCGATGGCCAACAGCAGCATCAGATGCACATGCCAGCCGACTTTGGCCATGCCGCCCAGGCCGCGAATCAGCCATAATCCGCTCAGGAACAGAAGGACGATGGCGCCTTCCACCCAGGGGAAAAAGCGCGCGAAGACGTTTTTCCACAATTCGAGTCGGAGGGGGGCTTCCAGCAGGCTGGCTGCCACCGGGCGCAGGATTTGATAGGCGAAAAACATGCCGCCGACCCAGGCGACGGCGGCGAGCAGATGCAGTGCAAAGGCAAGTGACATGATGAACCTCGAAGGTTACGGGGGCGCCGCCATCATGGCATGGGGATCTATCGGGATGCAAGCCGGCCCGAACGAAGTGGCGGCAAGATCGATTCCGGCCCCTGCATCCTTCGATGTTGATAGAATAGGCGGTCTTACTGTTTTCAATGAAAGGTTGATGGCCGATGGATGTAATCGCGCGTATCGCGGAAGAGTTGGGCGTTCGGAAAATACAAGTGCAGGCCGCCGTGGCATTGCTGGACGAAGGGGCTACCGTCCCCTTCATCGCCCGCTATCGCAAGGAAGCCACCGACGGGTTGGACGATACCCAATTGCGCAATCTGGAGTTGCGCCTGGTCTATCTGCGCGAACTCAATGAGCGCCGTGACAGCATCCTCGCCAGTATCCGCGAGCAGGGCAAGCTGAGCCCGGAACTGGAGCAGGCCATCCTCGAAGCCGACAGCAAGACCCTGCTGGAAGACCTCTATCTGCCTTTCAAGCCCAAGCGCCGGACCAAGGCCCAGATCGCCCGCGAAGCCGGCCTGGAACCTTTGGCGGACAGTCTTTTGACCCATCCCGAGTTGCATCCGCAAACCGAGGCCTTGGCGTTTGTCGATGCCGACAAGGGCGTGCCTGACGCCGCCGCAGCCCTCGAGGGGGGGCGGCAGATCCTGATGGAGCGCTTCGCCGAGGATGCCAAATTGCTGGCGGGATTGCGTGAGAAAATCTGGCAGGAAGGCATCCTGGCTTCCTCCAGGGTGGAAGGCAAGGAAAACGAGGGCGCCAAGTTCAGGGACTATTTCGATTTCGCCGAGCCGCTGGCAAAAATTCCTTCGCACCGGGCGTTGGCCCTGTTCCGTGGCCGCAACGAAGACCTGTTGAACATTCATCTCAGGGTGGGCAAGGATGAAGACGCCGCCCACGCCACCTGCGAAACCCTCATCGCCCAGACTTTCGGCGTACAGGACCGAGGCCGTCCCGCGGATCGCTGGCTGCTGGATGCAGTGCATTTCTCCTGGAAAGTGAAAATCCTTACCCGCATCGATCTGGATCTCAAGCAGCGCTTGCGCGAGGCCGCCGAGACCGAGGCCATCCGCGTGTTCGCCCTCAACCTGAAAGACCTGCTGCTGGCCGCCCCCGCAGGCCCCAAGGCCACCATGGGCCTGGACCCCGGCATCCGCACCGGGGTCAAGGTCGCCGTGGTGGACGCCACCGGCAAACTGCTGGACACCGCCACCGTCTATCCCCACCAACCCCGGAACCAGTGGGACCAGTCCATCGCCATCCTGGCTCACTTCATCCAGCTGCATGGGGTGCAACTGGTAAGCATCGGCAATGGCACGGCCAGCCGGGAGACCGACCAGCTCGTCGCCGATTTGATGAAGCGCCACCCCGAATTGGGTTTCACCAAGATCATGGTTTCGGAAGCCGGCGCCTCGGTGTATTCGGCCTCGGAACTGGCGGCGCGGGAATTTCCCGATCTGGATGTGTCGTTGCGAGGGGCGGTCTCCATCGCCCGCCGCCTGCAAGATCCGCTGGCCGAGTTGGTGAAGATCGATCCCAAGTCCATCGGCGTCGGCCAATACCAGCATGATGTCAATCAGTCGCAGTTGGCGCGCAGCCTGGATGCGGTGGTGGAGGACTGCGTTAACGCCGTCGGGTTGGACGTGAACACCGCCTCGGTGTCGCTGCTGAAATATATTTCCGGCCTGTCTCAGACCATCGCGTCGAACATCGTCGAATATCGCAACCAGAACGGCCCGTTCAAAAATCGCGGGCAATTGATGAAAGTTTCGCGCCTAGGTGAGAAGACCTTCGAACAGGCCGCCGGTTTCTTGCGGGTCATGAACGGCGACAATCCGCTGGACGCCTCCGCCGTGCATCCGGAAGCCTATCCCGTGGTGGAAAAGATCATCGTCGCCACAGGCAAGAACATCCGCGATCTGGTGGGCAATTCCGGTTTCCTGCGCGGCGTCAATGCCGAGAATTTCGTCGACGAGCGTTTCGGTCTGCCTACCGTCACCGACATCCTGAAGGAACTGGAAAAGCCGGGCCGCGATCCCCGCCCCGAGTTCAAATCGGTCAAGTTCATGGAAGGGGTGGAGAAGATCACCGATCTCAAGCCTGGCATGATGCTGGATGGGGTGGTCACCAATGTCGCCAATTTCGGCGCTTTCGTCGACATCGGTGTGCACCAGGATGGCTTGGTGCATATCTCCCATTTATCCGATAAATTCGTCAAAGACCCCCGCGAGGTGGTGAAGGCCGGCGACATGGTGAAGGTCAAGGTGCTGGAGGTGGACGTGCAGCGCCAACGCATCGCCCTCAGCATGAAAAAGGACGCCGAACCTTCGCGGGAAAGCGCAAGCCCTCCTGCCGTTCAACCGGGCGGCAATGCCGGTGGCGGTAAACGACGCGAAACCCCGACACCCAAGCCACAAGGGGCGATGGCGGATGCTTGGGCGAAAGCCTTGAAGAAATGAGCTTCGGTCGATTTTTTCGCGGAGCGGGCTCGCCCACGAGGGCCGATCGGTAATCTGTAAACCTCAAAAAAACCAGGGGCGGAGTAGGGAAGTTTTGGAGCTCGAGTTAAGTTCTGGAGGGAAATTTGTGGCGGAAGTCTTGAGGTTGAGAATCTGCCGGCCCCTGGGTCACATAGTTGCAGAGAGGTTATGCGGTTTATATTCTGCATTCCCCATGCCATTCCCAGGATCGCTGGATTTCCAAAGGCCGGAGCGATTTGTAGGAGTTTTCATCCACCGAAAAGCATCGGGGATATGCCCCAAGTCAAAAGTGAAATGACGCAAATTTATTCGTACGAAAATATCCGTTCGGCTCGAACGGGTTCGAAGACCAAACTGCAACGTTATGGCGGAGAATTGATTCATAGCAGCCGGGATGAGGATGGCATTCTCGAAGTGGTCGATGTCCATGGCGTCCGCGCCCTGCATTTCGGCACCACTCCGAGGCAGAGCGCGATGTCCCTGGTGGATCCGCAGCGCCTGGAATTGGCCTATATCCGCGCCATGCTCAGCGGTCTGCTATTCGTCCCGGAGCCTGAAAGAGTGTTGTTGGTCGGACTGGGCGGAGGAACGCTCGCCAAGTTTCTGCTTGCGAATTATCCGCTTTGCCAGGTGGATGCGGTGGAGCGCAGGCCGGCCGTGAAGGAAATCGCCCATACCTATTTCGCTTTGCCGCGCGATGAGAGGCTGAGGGTCCAGATCGCCGATGCCTGTCGGTACCTGCAGGAATTGACGCGGGAAACTCAGGGGGAATACGATTTGATACTGGCCGATGTTTACGACCATATCGGGATGGATCCTTCCGTCAACGCCGAGGATTTTTTCTATGCCTGCTCCCAACTGATTCGACCACAGGGCGTGTTTTCCATGAATTTGTGGGGAACTCATCACGCCTCGCTGAAATGTTCCATCGGCTTGCTGAAAATCTGTTTTCCCGGCAGTAAATTCTCTCTGGCGGTGCCAAACCGCGGCAACATCATCGGTCTGGGCTTGGGGGCGCAAGCGGGAGGAGATCTGAAAAAACTCGACCTCAATGCCCGGCAGTTGGAGGTTCGCTTAGGCTTGGAAATGCCTTATTTTCTGCGCAATTTGCGGCCCTTGTAAGGCGCTTCATGGCGAGATCCTCATGAATTCACCGATTGCCCCAGCACGACGCATCCGCAGTTTCGTACTTCGCCAAGGCCGTATCACCCTCGCGCAGAATGGAGCTTTGGAAAAGCTTTGGCCAGTCTATGGCCTGACTCCCGAACAGCCTTTCGAACCTCGCCTTGCGTTCGGTCGGGAAGCGCCGCTGATCCTCGAGATCGGCTTCGGTAATGGCGAAAGTCTGGCGCGAATGGCGGCGGCATCGCCGGAAAAAAACTTTCTCGGTATTGAGGTGCATCGGCCAGGGGTAGGGCATCTGTTGATCAAGATCGAAGAATTGGGATTAGAGAATGTCAGGATCTACTGCGCGGATGCGATGGAAATACTGCAGACCCGGATTGCCAATGGAAGCCTGGCCGGGATGCAGGTATTCTTTCCCGATCCCTGGCATAAGAAACGTCATCACAAGCGGCGTCTGGTCAATGCCGAATTCATTCGGTTGGTCTCGGACAAACTCGCGCCGGGTGGAATCCTGCATTGCGCAACCGACTGGGAGGATTATGCCCGACAGATGCTGGAGGTGATGGCAGGCTGTGAAAGGCTGCGCAATAGGGCGGGAGGAAACCGCTATTGCGAAAGACCGAAGCAGAGGCCGCTGACGAAATTCGAACAGCGGGGATGCCGCCTAGGGCACGGTGTGTGGGATTTGCTGTTCGAACGGCTATGATTCGGAGCGGGGCCCTTCATTTCGAGAGGGGCCCCTAGGATCCAGCCGCCATGGCGATGGGCGCCGGTTCGTCGGTTGCCGTTTCGCTTGGCGCTTCGATGATTTGCTGAATTTCCTTGAGTTCCCGATATTGCTTTTGCAACGGGGCCAGCTTCCTTTCCAGTTCGCCAATCTCCTCGTCCAGGGTTTCGCTGGATTCGTTGACCTTGCGTAAAACTTCCAGGCGGCTTTCGATCATACGCTTGCGGTCCTTGATTCGTCGCACCAGAGGCGATAAAGCGCTGGCGCCCCAGCCGGCGGCTTCCTGATGCGCTTGTCCGAACAGGTCGCGGGCTTCGGCGATGAGCGTGCCATATAGTTTGTGCACCACGGTGTTCTGCTCCATCAGCGTGGATGAAGCGCTGTGGCGAAACTCCTCGCCTTCCAGAAAAATGCGCTCCAATTCGACTTGGTAACTCCTGAGCGAGAACGGCGCGGGCTTGAGATCGTCGAAACCATGTTCGGTCTCGAACCGGCCGTAGATGGCCCGAAGCAGGCGGCGAGTTTCCTCGGCCAGGCCCATAGCCTTTTCCATCGTCAAATGCAGGTCTTCCAGGACTTTCTTCATGACGGTTTTCATCCCCACGGTGGTGAGACTGGCCGCCATCTGTTTGCGCGTCGTCCTGACGATGGGGTCGATGGTCGCCGGTGAAATGGCTTCCACCAGCAGCCTGATTTGCACCACGAATACCCTGCGCCCGGCCTGGAAACTGTCCACGCTGGCGAGATAACGGGTTTGCTGTTCGCGGGTTTCCTCCATCAACTGGCGGGTCATGTCCTGGTTTTTGACGTCGAGCTTGCGCATGCCGTCCAGCTGGTGTTCCGCTTCGAAAACTTCGATTTCGAGATGCCCCAAGGATTCATCGAGCAGCCGGCCTATGCTTTCGGTCACCGCCTCGCGCAACAGGGTTTGGCGATCGCGGATGACCGTGTTCGCCAGGTAATCCTCGATTTTCTTCAGGCGGCTTTTTTCGAGCAACACCGCATCGCGTTTGACTTTGGCCAAAAGGGCCTGTTTTGCCGACACAGGGAAGATCAAGGACTCGTCGACGCCAAGGATCTTGGAAGTTTCGGCGACTTGAGAACGGATGGATTTTTCGATGCCTTCCTCCCCATGCAAATCGTCCCACATGGAGTCGATCTTGTTCATCGCCACGGCCAGCCCCTTTTTGCCGCCATGGCGCGATCCCCGGACATGGTTATTCCACATGTCCAGATCGCTCTTGGTGACCCCGGTATCCGCCGCCAGCACAAAAATGACCGCTTGCGCGCTGGGCAGCATGCGCAGGGTCAATTCGGGTTCGGCGCCTAGGGCATTGAGTCCTGGGGTGTCGAGGATGGATAAGCCTTCCTTGAGCAGATGATGGGGAAAGCTGATGAGGGCATGCCGCCAGCAGGGAATTTCCACGATTTCAGGCGGGGTGGAGTGGGTGGCATGTATATCCTCGCAATACAGGCCCAGGCGAATGGCCTCTTCATAGGAGACTTTCTTGGTTGCCGCCAATTCCTGGAAAGCTTCCTGCATTTGCACGGGGGAATTGTGGTTCAAGTCGATCTGCAGCCAGCCGAAGGGGCGCTGTTTATGCTCGCTCAGGGTGACATCGCTCAGACGGGTTTCGATCGGCAGCAAACGGATGTAACTGCCGCCTTGGGGATCGTAAAAAATTTCGGTCGGGCACATGGTCGTGCGGCCCGGTTGGGAAGGCAACAGGCGAACGCCGGTGTCGGAAAAGAACAGGGCGTTGATCAGTTCGGTCTTGCCGCGGGAAAACTCGGCCGCGAAAGCGACCACCAACCGGTCGTTGCGCAAGTTGTCGCTAGTGTGCAGTATGCTTTCGTTGACCTGATCGTTGCCGGGGTCGTAAGTGTCGAGCCATTTCTTATAGCCGTCCAAGGCGCGGATCATCTGCTCGCGCCATTGCCCGTAGTCATGAAGTTTTTCTTGGAGCTGTATGATGATGCTCATTGGCTGACCTTCGATCATTTCACCCTGGCAAACCAGGTTATTAAGCGCGATCAATGACTTGTGGGAGTGCTTGAGATTGGGTCGCCGTTTGCGCGGTTTCCTAATGGTCAAACAGGGGAGGCAAACGCTTGGGTTTGTCGATCCGGAAACGTTTGTCTCGGCCCTTCTCGCCAGCGATCAAGATCACATTGGCTTTACCGACTCCGAACAATTCGGCTAAAAAATCGACCAGGTGCTTGTTGGCTTTTCCATCGACCGGTGGGGCGGTGATTCGCACCTTGAGCCTGTCCCCATGAAGACCGACGATTTCGTCCTTGCTCGCCCGAGGTTGAACATGGATATCCATGATGATCGATTCGTCCTGCCAGTAGAATCCCTTGCCCACTTTCGACTTAGTTTACCATGCTGTTTAGCTGTTGATAGTACTGTTGCAACAACGGTTGTACTACACGATAGACAAATTGCAGGGCGATCAGCGCCAATAATGGGGAAAGATCGATGCCTCCCACCGGCGGAAGCAGCCGGCGAAATGCGCGCAGCAGTGGTTCGGATAGGCTGTGCAGCAAGGAAATGGTGGGATTGTAGCCGCGCGGAGCGATCCAGCTCAAAACCGCGAATATGATGATGGAGAAAAACAGAATATTGTATAGCAGTTCCAATAGCTGGCCAAAGGACCCTGCCAACAAGGCGATGGGACTCACCTGAACCTGCTGGAGCAGGGCAATCAGCAAACTTGCCAAAGTTTGCAGAGCGAGCATCAACACGATCGAAGCCATATCGATGGGGCCTAGGGAGGGGATCAGCCGGCGCAGGAATCGAAGCGGGGGATGGGTTATTTTTACCAGGAATTGCGAGATGGGATTGTAAAAATCCGCCTCCACCCACTGCAGCAGGAAACGCAACATCAAGGCGAACAGATATAGGCCCGATAGCGTTTCGATGAGAAAAATCAGCGGGCCGGTGATATAGCTGGCGCCCATCATTCCCCTCCCAATTCTCGGGATAGCTGTAGCGATCTATCCTTGGCGGCCTGCATGGCTTCCAGCACCATGGCGCGGAGTTGGCCATTTTCGAAGGCGGCGATAGCTTTCTCGGTGGTTCCGCCCGGCGAGGTGACCCGTTTGCGCAGTTCGGCGGGGGATTCCTCCGACTCGATGGCCAGGCGAGCCGCACCGAGGGCGGTTTGTTGGGTCAGCAAGCGGGCCGTTTGGGAAGGCAGACCCAACTTCATCGCCGCCTCCTCCATCGCTTCCATGAACAGGAAAAAATAGGCGGGGCCACTGCCGGAAAGGGCGGTGATCGCATCCAGCAATTCCTCGCGCTCGACCCAGACCGCCAAACCCACCGAGCGCAGGATCGCCTCGGCTTGGCTGCGCTGCTCTGCGCTGATGTTGTCATTGCCGTGCAAGGCGGTGGCGCCGGTTTTTACCAGGGCGGGGGTATTCGGCATGCAACGCACGACGTCGTTGCCACCGCCCAGCCAGCGGTCGATGGCGGCTTCGCTGATCCCAGCGGCCAGCGAGATGATCAAGGGTTTGCAACGTGATACCGTAGGGGCAATGTCCTTGCTTACTTCCTGCATGACCTGGGGTTTGACCGCCAAGACCAATATTTGCGAATTCTCGACGATGGCATGGTTGTTCGTGCTGGTATGAATGCCGAAACGGCTGGCGAGGGAGTCGAGTTTTTCCAACTCGGGGTCGGAGACCCAGATCTTTTCCGGGTTATAACCATCCGCCAGAAGGCCGGCGATCAAGCTGCTCGCCATGTTGCCCGCGCCGATAAATCCTAGTTTTTGCTGCTTCATGAGGGTTCGCGATAATCGTTGGGTTCGGTATATTCTAACCCATGAGTTTGCGCTTGTCGTAGCGTCCTCGGAGGGATGCGGATGATTTTATGAACATGCCGTTTCTTTGCCGTTTGATGATCGGACATTGTCAAAATGTATATTTTCGCTATTGTCTTTAACCATTCCGTCATTCAACCTTAACGCATTCATCACCTGGTTTCCGTATTGTGTCCGGACGAACCAATGCTCAATGGGAGTTTTTATGTCAACATCAGCACAAGAATCGATCAGGGGCCGCGCCCGGCGGTATGTGACGGAAGTCGCTCGCGATGAGGCGACGATCCGTGCGACCCAGAGTCTTCGTTACCGCGTTTTTGCCCAGGAGATGGGGGCGCAACTGCATACGCGAATCGATGGACTGGATTACGACGAGATCGATGATTATTGTGACCACCTGCTCGTTCGTGAAGCCGAAACCGACCACATCGTCGCCTGCACCCGCTTGTTGACCGATGCCCAGGCGGCCAAGTTGGGACATTTCTATTCCGAGGGTGAATTCGATCTTGGCGGTGTGCTCGCCCTGCCAGGGCGTATCCTGGAAATCGGCCGTACCTGCGTCGATTCCGCCCATCGCGGCAGCGTGGTGTTGTCGACCCTTTGGAATGGCCTGGCCGAATATGTCTATCAGGGGCGCTTCAATTACCTCATGGGTTGCGCTAGCATTACTCCGGGCCCCCATGGTTTCGCGGTGGATGCGGTCTACCGCCAGGTCGATCCGCAGCAGTTCGGCCCGGCCGAGTTGGGCGTCAAATCGAAAAACCCGGTACCGGCCTGGAAGCAGTGTCAACAGGATGAATCCGGTATTCCTCCTCTATTGCAGGCCTACCTGCGTCTGGGTTGTCAGGTTTGTGGCGACCCCTATTGGGATGAAGATTTCAACGTCATGGACATGTTCATTCTGCTGGATCTGACCCGTCTTCAAGACCGTTACGAAAAACGTTTCATCGCCAGCAAGGCTACGGATTCTCATGCAAACATTGCGTCCTTGGTATAGAGCCGCCTTCATCGCTTTCATGTTTCTGTGGGGCGTGATCGCCGTCAGCGTGGTGTGGCCCCTGCTGGGCATTTTCCTGGGGCGGCGCGCTGGATATTTCCATGCACATATCCAGCGCCATTGGTGCCTCATGACCTGCCGCATTCTCGGCATTCGCATGGAAATCCTCGGAACGCCGAGCAAGGAAGCCCGGTTGTGGATAGCCAATCACATCTCCTGGCTGGATATCATCGCCATGGGTTCGCGTTTGCCCCTGACCTTCATCGCCAAGGAAGAAGTGGCCGATTGGCCGGTGATGGGTTACCTCGCACGACGCATCGGTACTTTGTTCGTTCGTCGCGGCGACGTCGAGCAGACCGCTTCCATCGCCGAGCAAATGGCCTGGCAGTTGCGGCAAGGGAAACGGCTGATGCTGTTTCCCGAGGGCACTACCACTACCGGTGAACGGGTGCTGCGTTTCCATGCCAAGTTGCTGCAACCGGCGCAACTGGCCAATGTCCCGGTGCAGGCCATTGCGCTGGAATACCAGGGTGAAGCGCGTTCGGTTGCCCCTTTCATCGGCGAAGATGATTTTTTACCCCATCTATTGAGCATCTTCAAGCTCGAGCGCATCGATCTGCGCATCCACTATTGCCAGCCGCTGCCGGCGGGTTTGCACCGCGATGTCCTGGCGCAAACCACGCGCAAGCAAGTGGTTGCGGCTCTTTTTCCAAAAACCGAGAACGATCCGCTCAAGGTCGGTAATTTTGAGGTTTGATCATTACTAGCGTTTCGCTAGCCATTCTCCGGTGACGGCGATCACCCAGTCGGGGTCGTCCAGAGG
>JAQTSI010000330.1 GCA_028711365.1 Methylococcaceae bacterium | reverse complement strand
GCGGCGCGATCTCCACCGGCCTTTGGGCATGGGGGATGAGGCGCACCACGGAGGAGACGACCTTGGGTTGCGGATTGAAACTTTCCGGATAGACATCCATCAAAGGTTCCATGTCGCAGTAATAGCGCGCCATGACCCCGAGTCTCCCATATTCCTTGTCGCCGGGTTCGGCGCATAGTCTATCCACCACTTCCTTTTGCAGCATGAAATACATATCCCTGATGCAAAGGCTTTGTTCGAAAAGATGAAACAGCAATGGGGTGGAGATGTTGTAAGGCAGATTACCGCTGACGCGCAGTTTTTCCCCCTGACTCAGCGTAGTGAAGTCGAACCTCATGGCGTCGGCGGAATGGATGTGCAGTTTCTTTTCCCCGGAGAATCTGCCGTGCAGATATTCGACCAGATCGCGATCCAATTCGATTACGTCCAAGCGCTTGCATTCTTCCAGCAACAGCCGAGTCAAAGCGCCACGGCCCGGGCCGATTTCCACCAGATGCTCGTCGGAATGGGGGGCAATGGCCGAGACGATGGCGTAAATCACCCGTTCGTCATGCAGGAAGTTCTGGCCGAAACGCTTGCGCGGCCTAGGGTTCAAGGGTGGCTCCCCACGCTGTTCAGGCTCATGGCTATCGCCATTCCGATCGCAGCCTCCAGGCTGCCGGTATCGATCCTGCCGGTACCTGCCAGATCGAGGGCGGTGCCGTGATCGACGGAGGTTCGGATGATGCTTAGCCCCAAGGTGATATTCACCGCCTTGCCGAACCCCCGGTATTTCAATACCGGTAAGCCCTGATCATGGTACATGGCCAACACGGCGTCGGCTCGTTGCAGATTTTTGGGCAGAAACAGGGTGTCGGCGGGAAGCGGGCCGGTCAGCCGCATCCCCTCGTGCCTGAAGGAATTCAACACCGGTTCGATGACATCCAATTCCTCCCGGCCCAGATGTCCGTCTTCGCCGGCGTGGGGATTCAATCCGCAGACCAGGATGTGCGGCTGAGCGATAGCGAAGCGCCGGATCAAATCGTCATGCAGGATCCTGATCACGGCGGACAAGCGTTCGGGTGTGATGGCCGCGCTCACCTCCTTAAGTGGCAGATGAGTGGTGGCCAGCGCCACTTTCAATCCTTCCGTGGTCAGCATCATGACCGGATGGCCCCCGGCGAATTCGGCGATGTATTCGGTATGTCCGGTGAACGCCACGCCGGCCTGGTTGATCACGCCCTTGTGCACCGGCGCCGTGACCAGGGCATCGAAACGTCCATCCAGGCAGGCGCGGGTTCCGGTGGCGATGGTTTCCAGCACATAATTGGCATTATCTAGGTTCAACTCCCCGCAGACGGGGGAAACCGGGCAATCGACCGACAATAGCTTCAAGCTTCCCGGTTGATGCAGGCCCATCGATTCGCCCGCTTCCACCAGCTTCAGACCCACGCCCAGTTGCTGGGCCCTCGCCATCAACAGGTTCGGATCGCCCGCCACGGTGAGTTCGCAGGGAAATGCTCGCTGTGCGATGAGGACACACAGGTCGGGGCCGATGCCCGCCGGTTCACCGGCCGTCAACAGGATGCGGGGAAAAGCGCCCAGGTTGCGATCGTTCATTCTTTCAGCCTGATTTCAACATAAGCCTCGTCGCGGAGTTTGCGCAGCCACAATTCGCTCTCCTCTTCCACCTTGCGTTTGAAAATTTCCTCGCGCGCCTTGTTCTTCTGATATTCCCCGCCGTCGTTGGACTGCTCCCGCTCCAACACCTGGATCAGATGCCAACCGAACTGGGTTTGCACCGGCTCGCTGATCTGGTTCACCGTCAATTTCGACATGGCGGCTTCGAAAGGGGGAACCAGCGCTCCCGGCTGTACCCAGCCGAGTTCGCCCCCCTTGATCGCGGAGCCCTTGTCATCGGAATGCCCTCTTGCGAGTGCGGCAAAATCCTCGCCATTGTCGATGCGATGGCGTAACGCCAGCAATTTCTGTTTGGCCTCCTCATCGGAAAGCACTTCGGTGGGTTTGATCAGAATATGGCGGACCCGGGTCTTGGTGACGACATGGTCGCCGCCGCCTTTGACGCCCAGCAGCTTGATGATGTGGAATCCGCTAGAGCTGCGGATCGGCCCTTCGACGTCGCCTTCCTTCATCTTGTCGACAATCTCGGCGAACAGGCTGGGGATCTGGCTTTTCTTGCGCCAACCGAGATCGCCGCCTTTCAGCGCTTTCTCGTCGTCCGAGGCTCCCAGGGCCGCCTGTTTGAAATCTAGCCCTTTTTTGATTTCGCCGGCCAGTTTGTCCGCTTTCTCCTTGGCTTTTTGCACCTCGGCCGTCGATGCCGCACGCGGCGTGGCAATCAGAATGTGCCCCAGCAAATATTCGCCATCTCCTCCCGGGCCGCCACCGGCCTGGCTTTGCAGATAGTTTTCCACCTCGCGGTCGCTGACCTTGATCTGGTTGTTGACCTGGCTGGCGCGCAGGCGGCCGACGACGATCTCGTTGCGAATCTGCTCGACGAAATCGGCGTAATCGATGTTTTCCTTGCGCAGGGATTGGCGAAATTCCTCCACGCTCAGATTGTTGCGCTGGGCGATTTGCTGCACGGCCAGGCGCAGGGTTTCTTCATCCACCTTGATGCCGGCTTTGTCCGCCATCTGGGACTGGATCTTGCCGACGATCATGCGCTCCAAAATCTGACGCGCCAGGATGCGGTCGGGCGGAAGCTGGGTGTTGCTTTGCCGAAGATTCTTCTTGATGACCTGCAACTGGGCCGTCAACTCGCTTTCCAGGATCACGCCGTCATCCACCACCGCGACGACCCGATCGAGCAGCTCGCCGGCCCTGACAAGGCCCACCGCACCGAACAGGGACAAGCAGCCGGTAAACAGGAAGGTTCGCAAAAAGAGCTTGGACATCATTAAAAGCCTTGAGGATTGGTTCCGTAGGTGTCGTAATCGGTTCTGAACCCGCTGATGGTACTTGCCAGGAACTGGTCCACCTGTTGGCCGAAACGGCCCAAGTTCTTGAATTCGACCTGGAAAAAGAAGGTGGTGTTGCTGGTTACCGGGTTGTTGCTGCTGGTATTGGTGGCGACCGTGCCGTAAGCGCCGTTTTGGTATTGCAAGCCGAGCAGACTGAAACGCCAGCAGCAGGTTTCCCGCTCGATGCCGGCCATGGCCTCGACGGTCAGCTTGGTGTCCAGCGAATATTGCCAGCGCCCGATCGCGAACCAGCCGTCGGTGATCGGCAAACGGAAGGAAAAGTCGGTTTGATCGGTGCTTCTCGGGTTTGATTTATCGGGAGGAAGCACGCCCTCATAGGGGTCGCGGCGGTAACGGTAGCCGAGGTTGAGTAACTGGTTCGCCTTGTTGTTGTATTGCAGGCTGACCTGCCCGCGGTCGACCCGATCATACTTGGGATTCCATTGTCCGGTGCTGCGGATCGACCAGTTGTCGCTCAGCATCGAGTTGGCCTCGCCAACCAGATTGGATTTGATGGTGGTTTGCGCGGCGTTTTTGGCAATCGTTACCAGGGGGTCTTTAAAATAGATGATCTTGCCGATGCTGAGTTTGAGCCGTTCCAGCCCGCTGTCCTGATCGATGAAGCGGGTGGTCAAGGCCGGGGTCAACTGGTTGGCGTCGGACAAGCGATCGTTGCCGGCAAAGCGGTTCTCACGAAACAATTGATAAAAATTGAAATCGTATTCGGCGGAGTCGAAGTTCAGCACCGGTTGCTTGGTTTTCGGCACATAGAGATAGAACAGCCGAGGTTCCAGGGTCTGTTGCATCGAAGTGGAGCCCAGGCTGAACTCGCGTTCGAAGGAAATTCCGCTATCCACCGAGAAGATCGGCGCCGTACGGCTGAAAGTATCGCCGTAGATCTTTTGGCTATTCAATCCGTCCGCGGTTTGCGGCCAATTCAGCCAGTATTCGGTGTGCTGCAGCGAAATACGCGGCGTGAGGTACCCCCAGGTGTTTTGCAGGGGGTAGGACAGGCTAGGGCGCAGGTTCAGGCGCTGGGCGGTCACATTGACCGAATGGTCGAACTGCACGAATTCGCCGGTACCCTGGAATTGCAGGCCGGTTCCGAAGAGCGCGCGGTTATACCCGAAGGTGAATTGCGGCAGGCGGCGATAAGGGCGTCCGGCTTTGCTGATGGTCGGATCGAGGGTCTGGTAGGCATCGGCGGCCAAAGTGGCCGAGAAACCGCCTTCCGCATAGCTCAGGTTGGCCCAACTGCGGATGTTACGCCAGTCATTGATATAGAGCAGGGTGCCCAACTGGTTCAGATAATCGGCGTCGGAGACATAATGCAAATCCACATGCGCTTTCAGGGAATCCATCAAGCGCGTGTTGCCGACCCAGCCGAACTGCCCGCGGGTTCCATATTTTTCCCGGGTCTTGTAGTACTGTGCCAGGGAGGTGTTGGGATCGCGGGCAGGGTACGCATTGTCGTACGGGAAGAGTTCGGCCAGTATCCTGCCATTGCTGGATTCGCTCAGGTAACGGAACTCGTTGCGCAACTGGATGCCGCGGTTGGTCATGACGCGGGGGGTGAGTGTCCAGTCATAGTTGGGGGCCAGGTTGAAATAATAGGGGGCGACGATATTGAATCCGTTCGTCGTGCTGTGACCAACATAGGGCGACAAAAAACCGCTCTTGCGGCGGTCGTCTACCGGGAAGCTTATCCATGGGGTATACAGGAACGGCACGCCCATGAATTCCAGCCAGGCTTGCTTGGCTACGCCGCGTCCGCTTTCCTTGTCGATGGATATGTTTTTCGCGTGTAACAGCCAATTCTGGTTGCCCGGAGGGCAGGTCGTGTAGGTGGCGGGTTCGTATCGGCTCTTATATTTGTCGTCGATATGGACGACGCGGGCGACGCCGCGGGACGGTACGGTTTCCAGGATGAATTGGGAGTTGCGCAATACGACTTCATCGGACTTCAGTTTCATCAGCGA
>JAQTSI010000329.1 GCA_028711365.1 Methylococcaceae bacterium | reverse complement strand
GAACGAGAATGCGGCGGTATCGCCGAGTCTACCCAGCGACTGCCCCTTGTAGGATGACAGGATGGCCTGGGCGGCATCGGCGATGACCCACAGTTTATGTTGGGCAGCGATGGCCATGATGGCATCCATTTCGCAGGCGACGCCGGCATAGTGCACGGGGACGATGGCGCGGGTCCGGTCGGTAATGGCGGCTTCGATCTTGGTTTCATCGAGATTCAAGGTATCCGCTCGTATATCCACGAAGACCGGGATCGCGCCCCGCAAGACGAAGGCGTTGGCGGTGGATACGAAAGTGAACGAGGGCATGATCACCTCATCCCCCGGTTGGATATCCGTCAGGATCGCAGCCATTTCCAGCGCGCCGGTGCAGGAATGAGTCAACAGGGCGGTGTGACAGCCGGTATTCCGTTCCAACCATTGGTTGCAGTGTTGGGTGAAAATGCCGTCGCCTGATAGATGATGGCTTGCCATCGCCTGTGCGATATAACCGATCTCCTTCCCGGTCATGAAGGGCTTGTTGAAGGGTATCATTTTATTTTAGAAATCATAGTCTCGTGAGCTAAATTGGGGAGCTTCCCTAGTTCTCCGCGGCTTCGATAAGCCGACTCCCCCGCCATTTTCTGGCAGATAAAAGTCACCGTTAGAGGGATTGCAGTGGGCTTGGAGGATTGGGAAAGATGATGGCTTTAACATAGCCAGACAGTAGCCCGGCTGTTCGGTGAAGGGGGTTCAGGAAAGCGACGCCATCCGGGAGCGTGCCAAGCCGCCGTGCCGATCATTCAGCGCAAGCTCATAGACGTCCAAATATTTTATTGCGCTTTGACGCCAGGAGAAATCCTTACTCATCGCCACTTGCTGAATTTTTTTCCAGAGTTCGGGGTCCTCGAACAAAACCAGGGCGCGTTTGACCGCCCGCAGTAACTCGGAGGCGCTGGCTTCGTGGAAAACCACGCCGCTGCCGAGGCCCATGCTCAAGTTCTGCGGATTGGCGTCTTCCACCGTGTCGGCCAGCCCCCCTACGCCATGGACGACGGGTGGCGTTCCGTAACGTTGACTATACATCTGATTGAGACCGCAGGGTTCGAAACGGGAAGGCATGAGGAAAATATCGGCTCCGGCTTCGATCAAGTGGGCCAGAGGTTCGTCATAACCTACGGTCAGGGCGATACGATCAGGGTAAAGTTGGGACCATTGTTTCAAGGTTTGTTCGTATTTTTTCTCTCCGCTGCCTAGGATCGCCAATTGAACCGGCATTTCCATGAGTTTTGGCATGATGTCGAGCACCAGGTCGATACCTTTTTGCTGCACCGTCCTGCCGACCAGAGCGATGAGCGCAACCTCTTCATCTTGTCTCAGACCCAACTGCTGCTGAAGGGCGGCTTTGTCGACCGCCTTGCCGGCCAGGTTCGCGGCGTCGAATTTGGCCGGAATGAGGGGATCGATGGCGGGATTCCAGGCCTCATCGTCGATGCCGTTGATGATGCCGCTCAGTCGGTCGCTACGCTTTTTCAATAAATTCGCCATGCCGCAGCCAAACGCTTCTCCTTGGATCTCGGTCGCATAGTTGGGGCTGACGGTGCTGATCCGATCGGCGTAAACCAGACCACCTTTGATGAAAGAAAGCTGCTCATAGAATTCCAGGGATTCATAATTCCAAAAGCGATGGGGTAGGGCGAGTTTACGAAAGCTATCGCTGGGAAATAATCCCTGGTAAGCAAGATTGTGAATGGTGAATACCGTCGCCGGGCGGGTCGGCTCGTCTTCCAGCAAAGCAGGGATGAGGCCGGTTTGCCAGTCGTTACAATGGACGATGTCCGGGCTCCATCTCAGGCCGACGCGGTTCATGGCGATTTCCACTCCCACCCGGCAAAGCAGGGCGAAGCGGACATCGTTGTCGGGCCATGGTTTACCATTGGGTGCCAGATAAGGGTTACCGGGGCGATCGAACGTCCCTTCGTGGCCGATGAGCCAAACCGGGACCGCAGATCCCGGCAGCACGGTTTCGAAGATATCGATGGCTCCATTGATCTGATGGATACGTCGACTCGGCAATGGACCCAACGCCTCCGAGACATCGGCATAGGCCGGCATGAGGATGCGTATGTCCTGACCCAAGGCATGGAGGGCGATGGGCAGACTGCCGGAAACATCCGCCAAGCCGCCGGTTTTGATGAGTGGATAGACCTCGCTGGCGACGAAGAGGATTTTTCTCATGCTGCTTCTTCTGACTCGTCTTCGACCTCTGCCGGCAACTCGGGTTGCAGCGACAATATCACCCCGCCCAGCGGCGGAATGGTCATGACGATGGAATAGGGGCGGCCCATCCACTCCTTTTCCTGCGCTTCCATGAAGCAGTTTCCGGTATTGCTACCACCATAGTACTCCGAATCGGAGTTGAATATTTCCGCATAGCCGCCGGCTTCCGGTACGCCAATGCGGTAATTGGGGCGTGGTACCGGGGTGAAGTTCAGTATGATGAGGATGATGGCGTCGCCATCCCGGCGCAGATAGCTCAACACCGATTGCGGTGCGTCGTGGCAATCGATCCATTCGAAGCCTTTGGGATCGAAGTCAAACTTGTACAGGGGCGAATTCTCGCGGTAGGTCCGATTAAGGTCGGAAATCAGTTTCTGCATGCCGCGATGCAGGGGATAATCCAGCACATACCAGTCCAGCGCCCGGCTGTGGTTCCATTCTTCGCCTTGGGCGAACTCACAACCCATGAACAGCAGCTTCTTGCCAGGATAAGTGAACATCAACGTGTACAGTAAGCGCAGATTGGCAAAGCGCCGCCAATCGTCTCCCGGCATGCAGCGTAACAGCGAACCCTTGCCATGCACCACTTCGTCATGGGAGAAGGGGAGGATGAAATTTTCGGTAAACGCGTATAGCAGGCCGAAAGTGAGCTGATCGTGGTGGTAATGGCGATGGATGGGGTCCTTGCGCATGTATTGCAAGGTATCATGCATCCAGCCCATGTTCCATTTCATAGAAAAACCCAGCCCTCCGGTCCAGGTGGGACGGGTTACCTGTGGCCAGGCGGTGGATTCTTCCGCCATGACCAAGGTTCCAGGATGCAATTGGTGGGTGACGGTGTTCAACTCACGCAGGAATGCGATCGCCTCGAGGTTCTCATTGCCGCCGTATTTGTTGGGTATCCAGTCGCCGGGTTTGCGCGAATAGTCCAGGTAAAGCATGGAAGCCACGGCATCCACGCGCAGGCCGTCGAGATGGAATTCCTCCAGCCAGAAGACCGCGCTGGCGATGAGAAAGTTTTTCACCTCGTTGCGGCCGAAATTGTAGATCAAGGTGCCCCAGTCGCGATGTTCGCCCATGCGCGGATCTTCATGCTCGTACACTGCCGTGCCGTCGAAGCGGGCCAGGCCATGAGCGTCCTTGGGAAAATGCGCCGGCACCCAGTCGAGCATGACCCCCACGCCGTTTTGATGACAATAATCGACGAAGTAACGGAAATCATCGGGTGAGCCGAAGCGGCTGCTGGGGGCGAAGTAACCCGTGGTCTGATATCCCCATGAGGCATCCAAGGGGTGTTCGGTGATGGGCAACAGCTCGATGTGGCTGAAACCCTGTTCTTTGACGTAGTCGACCAGTTGCTGGGCCAATTCACGGTAATTGAGAAAACCGCCCTCACCGTCGCGTCGCCAGGAACCGGCGTGCACCTCGTAAATGGACAAGGGCGCGTGCAGCCAATCGCTGTTCTTGCGCTGTTCCATCCAGTCCTGGTCGTTCCAGACAAAGGTATCCGCTCCGGTGACGATGGAAGCGGTTTGCGGACGCAGTTCGAAACGCTGGCCATAGGGGTCGGTTTTGAGATGGATGGTGCCTTGCTGGCGATTGCGGATCTCGAATTTGTAGACCTCGCCGGCGGCAAGTTCCGGAATGAACAATTCCCACACGCCACTGCCGCCTCGGACCCGCATGGGGTGATAACGACCATCCCAGGCGTTGAAGTCACCCACCACACTGACGCGCTCGGCATTGGGTGCCCAAGTGGCGAACAGGGTGCCTGTTACACCGTCGACGCAGTGGGGATGGGCGCCGAGAATGCGGTAGATGTGCCAGTGTTTCCCTTCACAGAACAGATGGATATCGAAATCGGCCAACTGCGGTGAAAAAGTATAGGGATCGATGGTGACGTGGTTTTGGCCGTTTTTATCGATCCAATGCAAGCGATGGTGAAGGTCGACTATGGCTTTATGTTCGATCGTGCATTCGAACAGGTCGGTTCCGGCGAGTCTTTGCATGGATGGGCCATCCGCGCCGATGCGTACCGATTCGGCCTGGGGAAGCATGGCCCGGATGATGTCGCCGTCTTTTTCCCTGTGCCTGCCAAGCACGCTGAAAGGGTCATGGTGACGCGCCTTGACGATGCGCAGGATCTCCCGATCCGAGCCGGTTGCTTCTTGTAGGGAATCGGTAGTCTGCAGCGTTTCGTTCGGGTTCACTTTGTTTGACCTCTAGTAGTAGAATGACGCTCGCTTTCGCCGGTAAATTTCAGGGCGACATGTTAACAGCGCCCCGGATGTATGTCCAAAACCACTTCTTAAGGAGTCCCTACATGCCAGAATCCACCCATGCTCGTTTCGTCAGTCGACTAACCCGCAATACCCTGGCGTTGATTCTGGCTGGTGGTCGAGGAACCCGGTTGCAAAAGCTTACCGAATGGAGGGCCAAACCGGCGGTTCCTTTCGGCGGTAAATTCCGCATCATCGATTTCCCCTTGTCCAATTGTTTGAATTCGGGTATCCGCCAGATCGGCGTCTTGACCCAATATAAGGCCGATTCCCTGATCCGTCATATCCAGCAAGGCTGGGGATTTTTGCGGGCAGAGTTGGGTGAATTCGTACATGTTCTTCCCGCCCAACAACGCATGAATGAGGCTTGGTATGCTGGAACCGCCGATGCCGTCTATCAGAACCTGGACATTTTTCGCCAGCA
>JAQTSI010000328.1 GCA_028711365.1 Methylococcaceae bacterium | reverse complement strand
CATAGCCTCCTCCTTTACCGCCATAGCCCCCCACATTGTAAGTGCTGCCTCTGACCGAACTGTACCGATACGTCACCTGAAATCCGGTACGCTGGCTGGGCTCCCAGCGCAGGTGGGCGAAATACGAGTTGACTCCGTAACCGCCAGCGATATTGAATCTGCGATTCGGCATCCAAGCCAGACCCGGGGTCACATAATATCCATTGTGTTCTTGCGCACCGCTTGAATAGTGGTTGTCATAATAGCCGCCTTGAACGAACAGGCTAACCTCATCGATGAGACCATAGCTGACCTCGCCATGATATCCCCGAAATATCATATCCAGATTTCTCTGTTGACTCCCACCATTCTGGCTACGCTGGATGTCTTGATTGTTTGCAGCCATCCGCCAACCCACCCCGGAAGAATCAAATTTTGATCCGTTGTTCAGATAGAGACTCTCTTGATAGATATTGGAATCCAGATTGAGAGCGCTGTTACCGGAGGCATTGGCAACCACCCCTCCGGAGTTACTCACCGAGGTATAGCCGACGCGCAGTTCGCCTTCCGCGTAGCCACCCAGATGCGGACGCCAATAAGGGCTCAACCGGAAAGTGCGGTATTCGGTGGAGTTCGCGCCTCGGGATATATTATCGAGGTTGATATTGCCTAAGGCGCTGACATTGGCTTGTCCGATATTGCTGGTCGAATCGACGAAAACCGATTTCTCGAGAAGTTCTGTCGTGGAACTCATCTGCAGCTGATTGTAGATCTTGGGGTCCAAATCGATACCCTCATAGATCAGCGTCTGCATCCTGTAATTTAGATTAAACTTGGAACTGGGCCCTTGCCGATTGATCTTGATGCCGGGAGTCAGTTCGGTCGCGAATGCGGCTTTCGCGCCGGCAGAGGACAGATGATTAATATTATCCGAATATATCTGGGATGCCGTAACACCCGGAATTATTTCCCATTCCCGGGCATAACCGGAGGAAAGATAAAAGAAGCCAACCAACGGAATACACCAACCGTTCGAACCGGACCAATGCCGTAAACGGTTAGTCGGTATTTTTCGGTTGCCCATAATATCCGTACCCGTAACCATAGCCGAGGCCGTAATAAGTAAACCCAAACCCTTTCTTCATCTTGTTCAATACACATCCGACGACTTTACAGTCGGCCAGTTTGGCAAGAGACTCCTGCACGATGTATTGCGGAGTGACATCCGCTTCGACGATCAACACGACCTGCCCCACCAGACCGGCGAGCACCGGAGCCTGAGTGGCGGCGAGCAGGGGCGGGGAATCGAAAATGACTATCCGGTCCGGATAACGTTCGGACAATTCCTTGGCCAAACGCTTCATGACATCACTGGCCAGCAATTCGGTCGAATGCTGGTGAATCGTGCCGGCGGGCAAGATGCGAAGATTGGGGATATCCGTCCTGATGATGACATCGGATAGGCGCAACCCTTTCCCCGTCAGTAAATCGATCAACCCGGGCTGTTCCTTGATACCCAATACCCTTGAGACGGAGGGTTTGGCCACATCGGCGTCAACCAGCAACACCCACTTATCACGCTCCATGGCAATGCTCAGGGCCAAATTCACGGCGCTGAACGTTTTTCCTTCCCCCGGGACACTGCTGGTCACCAGAATCAAGTTGGAGCGCTCGATGCCATTATCCCCGTCAGGGAAGGCATTCATCAGCAAAGGACGCTTGATCAAGCGATACTCTTCGACCATTTGGCTTCGCACGATATCCGGCGCCAGCATTCCCAAGCTCTTGAGCGCAGCCCAGTCGATGGTATGGAACTTTTCCGACTTTTCACCTGAAACTGGTTTCAGATTCCCCTCGGCGTTGATCGAAGGATGGGTATCCTGCAATTGCTCAGTAATACTGGCTATGGAAGGGGCATCCGGTAATTCCAATTTCTCGACGACGCCCACATGCGATGTTTCATCCGCGTGCTTATGCTGTGCCTTTTCCAGGGCCTTTTCAATGATACTCACGATATCTGCTCCACCATCAAACCGGCAGATGCCGCAGGTTTATTCCCTTGATTTCCAGTACGATGATCCCTGTATACAGGAATATCAACACGCCCAGAGCGACGACGAACCTGTATAACTCCCGGCGCTTGCTGGCCTGAATTTCCGGCATCCAGTTCATGGAAACCGTACCCAATACCGCGCGCCCGGTGATATCCCTCAATTTTTGAATCGAATTAAAACTTGGCCGCAACATGGAAAGAAAGATCGCCAGACCTGCGCCAATGGCTAGGGAAGCCAATAGCACCACGCTCGACAGCAGTATGCGATTCGGCGCCGCGGGTTTGAAAGGCACTTGCGGAGGATCGACGATCTTGAATTTCACCGCGTCGGTGTTTTGCTCGACATTTTCGGAAAGCCTGGCGGACTCCCTGCGTTTGAGCAACTCTTCATAGTTCTTTTTCACCGAATCGTAATCCCGGCTCAAACTCTGCATCTGAGTTTCGACCTTGAGTCTGTCATCCATTTGCTTTTTCAATTCCTCGATTTTCGATTCGGAAGACTTTACCCGGGTGGTGAGTGAGGCGACATCGGCCTCGGCCTCTCCCAGCACAATTTTGATTTGTTGGTAAATCGGATTGCTTTCCGCTCCCTTGGCAGGAATCCCCGCCTGCTCGGCCACGGTCTTTTCCTTTACCTTCTGTTTCTCCAAATCGGCAATACTTCTTTTCAATGCGACCGCGGCCGGATGATTCGCGGTATAGCGAAGCAGCAATTCATCCAATTTGGATTGAAGATTCTGGATACGCAGATCGATCGGATCGGCGGGGGCCTGGCTATCGCCTTCCGCGCTCATCAGCATGGGCTCTTCATTGCGCAATTGTCGTTGGATGTCATCCCGCCTATCGATTGCTTCCTGCAAATCGAGTTTCGATTGCTCCAACTGCTCGGTCACTTTGTTTAGCTGGGTATAAAGATCACCTCCATGCTCGGGCAAAAGCGCATAGTTGGTTCGCTTGAATTCTTCACGCGCCTGCTCCGCCGTCACTAGCCTCTCTTCATATTCCTTGATCTGCTGGTCGATAAATTTCTTCGCCGAGTCTCTATCATCCCGGGTACCACCCAGGGTTTCTTCCACGAAAATAGTCAACAAGGATTGCACGATCTTTTTCGCCGTTTTCGGATCGGCATGATTGGCGCCGATGGAAAAGAGATTGTCGCCACCGGCCTCCGAAATGGTAAGGGATTCCTGCAGGCGTTTGACCAGTTTCTCCATCGCTTTGTCGTCCTTGGCGCCCAGATCCAGGTCGGTCATCCGAGCCACTTTCTCGAGATTCGGGCGAGTGAACAGGAGTTTGGACATCAAACGAATCTGTCCCGATATATCCGGCTGAATGGTCAATCCCGATAACAAAGGGCGCAAAACCGAGCGTGTATCGACATGGATACGGGCTTCCGCCTTGTACACGTCAGGCATCATGGATACCACAACCCAGCCGGACAAACATACCACCCAGACCAAGGTCAAACCCCACCACTTGAATCTCGTTGCCGATTGCAGGTAGGAAGAAATCTCCGCTATCGTCTCTTGCATGTATGGATACCGTCAGAAATATGACTCGGGTATGATCAAGATATCTCCAGGCAATACATTCACGTTTGCCGAAATATCTCCATCCTCCAACAAGTCTTCGATTCTGACTCTAAACTCTTGTTGTACACCGTTGACCTTGCGAACGATCGTGGCCCGATTACCCGCAGCATATTGGGTCGTGCCCCCCACCAGGATCATCAGATCCAGCAAGGACATGTTTTCCTTATAGGCCAAAGCTTGAGGTTTGGCTGCCTGCCCAACGACACGGATCTGTTCGCTATAGGGTCCAACGAAGGAGCCGCCCGAGGCACCGCCAACCGTTCCTCCGCCACCCAGCATCACGGTGACCAGAGGATTGCGGATGAATTTCGCCAGATCTTTTTCGATTTCCCTAGCCAATTGATAAGCGGTTTTCCCCGAGGCGGGCAGATCTTCCACCAAAGGCACCGAGATTTTTCCATCGGGTCGTACGGAAATCGTTCGAGAAATTTCCGGATTACCCCAGACAAACATTTCCACGGTATCACCCGGCCCAATGACATAAGTATATTCCGACAACGGTTCTACATTGGGCGCCATGGGTTTGGAAGCACAGCCGATCATTGCAACCGAGCCTATAATCAAATAGGCCGGAAGTAAAATATTTACTCGCTTCACGCATCAACTCCAGATTGTTGATTCATAACCTCTCCACCTACGAGGGCAAGGTTCATGGTGACGGAAATTCATGCGATGGCCCGCGCTCATTTCATCGACGGAACGTTTCTTTTCTCTTTGGACCATGGGTCGATCACTGCATTCGTTTGGTATCGGCATTAGCCCGACAATTTTCATTCAGGCCGAGGCATTTTTCAATACCCTCACCCCGTCGCCATCGGGAACCGCTTCAGTCGATACAAGCCGGGACGAAGCACAAAAAATACCTCGGGGTCCACGGATCTTGACTTGAGGCGCCATTTCAGCGGGAACGCTTCCAACACTCTTCCCCGTCGAAGATGTTTCGTCCGCCCTGCATGGGCTAAGAAACAGGCAGATTTCAGGCCGAGCAGTCTATCATAGCTCGCCTGCTTGCTGTTTCAAGTTTCGTGGACGAATCGCCCAGCGACAAAATGTAGCGTGTGAAAAATTGCAATAATTAAGGCTATTTTTCCGTCAATGATCTTGCGAGAATCGGCACTTTCTGCTATCAATACGCGATTTTTACCGAATCCGGTTAAGGAGCTAGTTGATGTCCAGCGCGAAGGCAAGCGAAACACATGTCACCCCGTTCAGTTTCACGCCCTATGAGATGACCAAGGGCGAAGAATACATGAATGAGGCGCAAATTGAGCATTTCCACCGCATTGTACAAAACTGGAAAACCGAACTCATGCGCGAAGTCGACCGCACCGTGCATCATACGCAGGACTAGGCG
>JAQTSI010000038.1 GCA_028711365.1 Methylococcaceae bacterium | reverse complement strand
GTTCTATTTCCGCACCACCGACGTGACCGGCGCGGTGGAATTGCCGGCGGGCGTGGAGATGGTGATGCCGGGCGACAACGTGAAGGTCAACGTCAAGCTGATCGCCCCGATCGCGATGGAAGACGGTTTGCGCTTCGCGATCCGCGAGGGCGGACGCACCGTGGGCGCTGGCGTGGTTTCCAAGATCATCGAGTAAGAAGTAACAGTGCCGGGGCAAGCTTGGGCTTGTCCCGGCAGATCCGAAAGTTTCAAACAACAGGTCAGTAGCTCAATTGGTAGAGCAGCGGTCTCCAAAACCGCAGGTTGGGGGTTCGAGCCCCTCCTGGCCTGCCATCTATTCAGTGTCGGCGCCATGCGCTGATTCGTAATCCTTCAATGAAGTCACAGCTATGGCAGCTCAAGCAGAGCCGAGTAAATCGCCGTTAGATACAGCAAAGCTGGTGCTGGCAATCAGTCTGCTGATCGCAGGAATACTGGGTTTTTATTATTTCTCGGCGTGGGCGACGGTATACCGGGTGATCGGCATACTGGCCGTGGCTGGAATGGCAGTGGCTCTCTTGTTCACCACCGCTCTCGGGGAGACGATCTGGGGATTCATCAAGGAATCGAAGGTAGAAGTCAGGAAAGTCGTCTGGCCCACCCGCCAGGAAACGATGCAGGCGACCATGATGGTCGTCGCCCTGGTTTTTGTCGTTGGATTGATCCTTTGGTTGCTGGACATGTTCCTGTTCTGGGGCGTCGGCATCCTGACCGGGCAGAAGGTGTGAGATGGCATTGCGTTGGTATGTCATTCATGCTTACTCCAATTATGAAAATCAGGTAAAGAAAGCCCTGGAAGAGCGCGTTAAGCGAGCCGGATTGGAGCATTATTTCGGCAAGGTATTGGTGCCCACGGAAGAAGTGGTGGAAATGCGGCAGGGACAGCAGAGGAAAAGCGAGAGAAAGTTCTTTCCCGGCTATGTGCTGGTGCAAATGGAATTGAACGACGAAACCTGGCATTTGGTCAAGGAGGTTCCGCGCGTGCTGGGCTTCATCGGCGGAACCTCCGATCATCCCGCGCCGATCACCGAAGCGGAGGCCGAGGCCATCCTGAACCGGGTTGAAGCCGGCGTCAACAAGCCCAGACCCAAGATCCTGTTTGAGGTGGGCGAAGTGGTCCGAGTCGTCGAAGGTCCCTTCAAGGATTTCAACGGCGTGGTCGAGGAAGTCAATTACGAGAAGAGCCGGCTGAGAGTTTCCGTGCTCATCTTCGGTCGTTCGACCCCTGTGGAACTGGATTTCGGTCAGGTCGAAAAAGCCTGATTCGGCTCCGTCCGGATCAGCAACGGCGTTTATGGCGCCGTCACATTAACGGGGAGCTTGTCTTGGACAAGCGCTTAACCCACTGGAGTTTTCAATGGCAAAAAAAATCACCGGATATATCAAACTGCAAGTCAAGGCGGGAGAAGCCAATCCCAGCCCGCCGATCGGTCCTGCATTGGGTCAGCGAGGCGTGAACATCATGGAATTCTGCAAGGCGTTCAATGCCCAGACCCAGGGTGTGGAAAAAGGCATGCCCCTGCCTGTCGTCATCACAGTATACAGCGACAGAAGCTTCACCTTCATCACCAAGACGCCGCCGGCCACCTTCCTGTTGAAGAAATCCAGCGGCTTGAAGAGCGGCAGCCCGAATCCCAATACCAATAAGGTTGGCAAGATCAATCGAGATCAGTTGGCGGAAATCGCCAAGGCGAAAATGCCGGATCTCACCGCGGCGGATCTGGATGCGGCCATTCGCACCATCGCCGGCAGCGCACGCAGCATGGGCTTGGAAGTGGAGGGTTTGTAATGGCGAAGCTGACGAAAAGATTGAAAGCGATCGGTGAGAAGGTCCAGGCCGGAAAACTTTATCCGGCGGAAGAAGCGTTCACCCTGTTGAAGTCCTTGTCTGCGGTCAAATTCGTCGAAGCCATCGATGTCGCCGTCAATCTGGGGGTCGACCCGAGAAAGTCCGACCAAGCCGTTCGCGGCGCTACCGTGCTTCCGCGCGGCACCGGAAAATCCGTGCGGGTTGCCGTGTTCACCCAGGGTGCCAATGCCGATGCCGCCAAGGCTGCGGGTGCCGAGATCGTCGGCATGGATGATTTGGCCGCCCAGATCAAGGCCGGTGAGCTCAATTTCGATGTGGTGATCGCATCGCCCGACGCCATGCGCGTGGTGGGGCAGTTGGGCCAGATTCTCGGCCCGCGCGGTTTGATGCCGAACCCGAAAGTCGGCACCGTCACCCCCGATGTCGCCACTGCAGTCAAGAACGCCAAAGCGGGGCAGGTCCGTTATCGTACGGACAAGAAAGGCATCATCCATTGCACCATCGGCAAGGTGAGCTTCGATGAAGCCGCGTTGAAAGAAAACCTGGAAGCCTTGCTGGCCGATCTCAAAAAGGCCAAGCCGAGCACTTCCAAAGGTGTATATGTGAAAAAGATCACGGTGTCCTCGACGATGGGGCCGGGTCTTGCGCTGGATCAAGCTAGCTTGGCGGTTTAAGCCAAAGAACTTTGGGTTGCCGGGATTGACCGGTAACCGTCAAAGACCGCAGGCGCGCCATCCGGCGCTTAATCGTCCAGCCTGCGCAGGCGGTGTACTGTAGCCAAGTCAACTGGCGAAAGGAGCCGTGGTGTCCCCGATCATGTCGGGGATTTTAAAGGCTCTGGATGGTTCCCAAACTGTTCAGACAACAATTGGAGGTAAAGCGTGGCACTTAGATTAGATGACAAAAAAGCCGTCGTCGCCGAAGTCGCCGCCATTGCCGCACAAGCACATTCCGCGATTGCAGCGGAATACCGTGGACTGACGGTCTCGCAACTCACCGCCCTACGCAAGAATGCGCGCGAATCCGGGGTATATATCCGGGTAGTCAAGAATACCTTGGCGCGTAAAGCTGTGGAAGGGACCGATTTTGCATGCATGCAAAGCGGTCTGGTGGGTCCTCTGGTATTGGCTTTCTCCATGGAAGATCCGGGCGCGGCGGCGCGCGTTATCAGCGCGCTCGCCAAAGAAAAGGAATACGAGAAGCTGGTGGTCAAATTGGTGGCCGTCGGTGGAAAGCTATACGGAGCATCCGAGCTCGACAGACTTTCGAAGCTGCCAACTCGCGATCAGGCAATCGGTATCCTCATGGGTACCATGAAAGCGCCGATCGAGAAGTTCGTCAGAACTTTGGCGGAACCCCATGCGAAGCTTGCGCGCACAGTGGCTGCTATTCGCGATCAAAAACAGGCCGCTTGATCGGCATAAAGCACAAATAACTGGAGTTACCAATGGCTGTATCTAAAGACGATATCCTGGAAGCGATTTCCAACATGACCGTGATGGAAGTGGTCGAACTGATCTCCGCGATGGAAGAGAAGTTTGGCGTTTCCGCCGCCGCCGCCGTTGCAGTGGCAGCACCTGCCGCAGCAGCAGCCCCCGCTGCCGAAGAGCAGACCGAATTCGACGTGATCCTGACCAGCTTCGGCGCCAACAAGGTCAACGTGATCAAGGTCGTGCGCGAACTCACCGGCCTCGGCTTGAAGGAAGCCAAGGATCTGGTCGAAGGCGTTCCCTCCACCGTGAAGGAAGCCATCAGCAAAGCCGATGCCGATGCCATGAAGAAGAAGCTGGAAGAGGGCGGCGCTACGGTAGAGATCAAATAAGTTTTGATTCCCCCTACCGTTTAAGATCCGAAGGGGCTGGCAGCGATATGCTGCCGGCCTTTTGGCGTTACCATCATGCAAGTTTTACGGTTTAATACCGTCCGAATCTCACTTGGGCTCAGCGAAATATGTAGCTAAATCAGCCTGAATCTAAAGTTCTTGTCTTTATTGATGAAGCGGTTGCTGGAGCATTCGACCTTTGAAACCGTCTTTTGAAAAATGGCGCGCAGTATCTATTTGAAGCAAATATAGGTAAGGAACCAACATGGCATATTCTTTTACCGAGAAAAAACGCATCCGCAAAAGCTTTGGCGAACGCCGAGACGTTCTCGAAGTACCCTATCTATTGGCAACCCAGGTCGATTCCTACAAGAAATTTCTACAGGCGGAAACCGCCCATGCCAAGCGGGCGGACGAAGGCTTGCACGCGGCCTTGAAGTCGGTGTTTCCCATCGAAAGCCATTCCGGGCTGGCGGTGCTGGAATATGTGAGTTATCGCTTGGGCGAGCCGACCTTCGATGTCAAGGAGTGTCAGCAACGCGGCACGACTTACGCCGCGCCCCTGCGCGTGCTGGTGCGCCTCGTCATCTACGACAAGGAGGCACCGGCGGGTTCCAAGATCGTTAAGGACATCAAGGAACAGGAAATTTACATGGGCGAAATTCCGCTCATGACCGAAACCGGAACCTTCGTGATCAACGGCACCGAGCGGGTGATCGTTTCCCAGTTGCACCGTTCCCCCGGCGTGTTTTTCGATCATGACCGCGGCAAGACCCATTCCTCCGGCAAGCTGCTGTTCAATGCCCGCATCATTCCTTATCGCGGCTCCTGGCTGGATTTCGAATTCGACCACAAGGATTGCGTATACGTGCGCATCGATCGCCGCCGCAAGCTGCCGGCCACCGTATTGCTGCGCGGCTTGGGGTACGGCAATGAACAAATCATCAAGCTGTTCTTTGAAATCAACACCTTCACCTTCGATAACGGAGAGATTTATCTCGACCTGATTCCCGAGCGTCTGCGCGGCGACATCGCCAGCTTCGATATCAAGGTGGATGAGACGGTCATCGTCGAAAAAGGCCATCGCATCACCGCGCGCCATATCCGACAGATCGAAAAAGCCGGCATCACCCGCATGGTGGTTCCCCGCGATTACCTGCACGGCAAGATCCTGGCGAACCATCTGGTGGATACGACTTCCGGCGAACTGTTGGCCAAAGTCAACGACGAGATCACCGATGACCTCATCGGCAAGGCGATGGCCGCGGATATTACCAGCATCGACACCCTGTTTGTCAATGATCTGGACCGGGGGCCCTATATTTCCAATGCGATGCGCATCGACACCACCGAGACTCAGCTCGACGCGTTGGTCGAAATCTATCGCATGATGCGCCCGGGCGAGCCTCCGACCAAGGAAGCGGCGCAGGCTTTGTTCGAGAACCTGTTCTTCACGGCGGACCGTTATGATTTGTCCGCGGTGGGACGGATGAAATTCAACCGCCGCCTGGGGCGTTCGGAAATCATCGGCAGCGGCGTGCTGTCGAATGAAGATATCATCGATGTGCTGCGCGAATTGATCAATATTCGCAATGGCAATGGTCAGGTGGACGATATCGACCACTTGGGCAACCGGCGCGTGCGCTCGGTGGGTGAAATGGTGGAAAACCAGTTCCGGCTCGGCCTGGTTCGCGTCGAACGCGCCGTGAAGGAACGGCTGACCCTGGCCGACTCCGAAGGCCTGATGCCGCAGGAAATCATCAACGCCAAACCGGTGGCCGCCTCCATCAAGGAATTTTTCGGTTCCAGCCAATTGTCCCAGTTCATGGATCAGAGCAACCCGTTGTCGGAAATCACCCACAAGCGCCGCGTATCGGCGTTGGGACCGGGAGGTTTGGCCCGCGAGCGCGCCGGTTTCGAGGTGCGCGACGTACACACGACCCATTATGGCCGGGTTTGCCCGATCGAAACGCCGGAAGGTCCGAACATCGGTCTGATCAACTCGCTGGCGGTCTATGCCCGCACCAACGAATACGGTTTCCTGGAAACGCCTTACCGCAAGGTGGTCGATTGCCGTGTCAGCGAGGAGATCGAGTATTTATCGGCCATCGAAGAGGGCAAGTATTATATCGCCCAGGCCAGCGCCGCCGTAGACGAAAATGGAAAATTGAAAGACGATCTGGTGTCTTGCCGGTACAAGGACGAGTTCACCCTAGCCACGCCGGACAAGATCAATTTCATGGATGTTTCGTCCAAGCAGATCGTTTCCGTCGCCGCCGCGCTGATTCCGTTCCTCGAACATGACGACGCCAATCGCGCGCTGATGGGATCGAACATGCAACGCCAGGCGGTTCCCACCCTGCGGACCGAGAAACCGCTGGTCGGTACTGGCATCGAACGCATCGTGGCGAAGGATTCCGGCGTCGCGGTGATCGCCCGGCGCGGCGGCATGATCGAGTCCGTCGACGCCGGTCGCATCGTGGTGCGCGTCAACGACGATGAAACCGAAGCCGGCATACCGGGTGTGGATATCTACAATCTCACCAAGTACACCCGCTCCAACCAGAATACCTGCATCAACCAGAGGCCCTTGGTGAAGCCCGGGGATAAGGTTTCCAGCCAAGACATCCTCGCCGACGGGCCTTCGACCGACATGGGCGAACTGGCGTTGGGGCAGAATCTGCTGGTGGCTTTCATGCCCTGGAATGGTTACAACTTCGAGGACTCCATCCTGATCTCGGAGCGGGTGGTGCAAGACGATCGTTTCACCACCATCCATATCGAGGAGAAGACCTGCGTGGCCCGCGACACCAAGCTCGGACCGGAGGAAATCACCGCCGACATCCCCAATGTGGGTGAAGCCGCGTTGGCCAAGCTGGACGAGTCGGGCATCGTCTATATCGGCGCGGAAGTGAAAGCCGGCGATATCCTGGTCGGCAAGGTGACGCCCAAGGGCGAAACCCAGCTGACGCCGGAAGAGAAGCTGCTGCGCGCCATCTTCGGCGAGAAGGCTTCGGACGTGAAGGATACCTCCCTGCGCGTGCCTTCCGGGATGGACGGCACGGTGATCGACGTGCAGGTGTTCACCCGCGATGGCGTGAAGAAAGACGAACGCGCGCGCCAGATCGAGCAGGCGCAGATCGAACAGGTCAAGAAAGATCTCAATGATCAGTTGCGCATCATCGAGAATGACATCTTCGACCGGGTGGAACAGATGCTCATCGGTAAGCTCGTCGAATCCGGTCCGGGCGGGCTTCGGTCCGGCAAACTGATCGACCAGGATTACCTCGACGGCTTGAGGAAATCCCAGTGGCTGGAAATCCGCCTGCAAGATGAAGACGCCAATGTTCAATTGGAGGCCATCAACGAACAGATCCAGCAGCAGCGGGAGGAGATGAACCACCGCCTGGAGGAGAAGAAAAAGAAGATCACCATGGGCGATGATCTCGCGCCGGGGGTCCTCAAGATGGTCAAGGTTTATCTGGCGGTCAAGCGGCGCATCCAGCCCGGCGACAAGATGGCCGGACGCCATGGTAATAAGGGGGTCATCTCCCAGATCGTGCCGGTGGAAGACATGCCCTATAGCGCCGACGGCACGCCGATGGATATCGTGCTGAATCCGCTGGGCGTGCCCTCGCGCATGAACGTGGGACAGGTGCTGGAGACCCACCTCGGCTGGGCCGCCAAGGGATTGGGGATCAAGCTCGGCAAGATGCTGGAGGCCAAGGCCAAGGTCCATGAACTGCGCGGATTTCTCGACCAGGTCTACAACGGCGGCGGCAGAAAGGAGGATCTCGATGCGTTGAGCGATACCGAGATCGTGGAATTGGCGTTCAACCTGCGCCGCGGAGTCCCCATGGCGACTCCGGTATTCGATGGCGCCACCGAGGAAGACATTAAACACATGCTCAGGTTGGCGGATTTGCCGGAATCGGGACAAACCCGGTTGTTCGACGGGCGCACCGGCGATTCCTTCGAGCGCGATGTCACCGTCGGGTACATGTATATGCTGAAGCTGAACCATCTGGTCGACGACAAGATGCATGCGCGCTCCACCGGGCCTTACAGTCTGGTCACTCAGCAGCCTTTGGGCGGCAAGGCGCAGTTCGGCGGCCAGCGTTTCGGCGAAATGGAAGTTTGGGCGCTAGAGGCCTACGGCGCCGCCTATACCCTGCAGGAAATGCTCACGGTCAAATCCGACGACGTGAACGGGCGCACCAAGATGTACAAGAACATCGTGGACGGTGATCACCGGATGGAGGCGGCAATGCCCGAGTCGTTCAATGTATTGATCAAGGAAATCCGCTCCTTGGCCATCAATATCGAGTTGGAACAGGACTAGGCCCTGCGCGTCGATTCGGCGCGCGGCAGCCGAACCATCAGGGCCCATTGTTGTCAGAATTGAAGTTTTAGGAGACCAGTCCCGTGAAAGATTTGATTAATTTTTTGAAACGCCAGAGTCAGTCCGAAGAGTTTGACGGCATTCGAATCAGCCTGTCCTCCCCGGACATGATCCGTTCCTGGTCCTACGGTGAAGTCAAGAAGCCGGAGACCATCAATTACCGCACCTTCAAACCGGAACGCGATGGCTTGTTCTGCGCCAAGATTTTCGGGCCGGTCAGCGATTATGAGTGCCTGTGCGGCAAATATAAACGTTTGAAGCACCGCGGCGTCATTTGCGAGAAATGCGGCGTCGAGGTCACCCTCTCCAAGGTGCGCCGCGAACGCATGGGCCATATCGAACTGGCCAGCCCGGTTGCCCATATCTGGTTCCTGAAATCGCTGCCTTCGCGCATCGCTTTGCTGCTGGACATGACCCTGCGCGAGATCGAGCGCGTGCTGTATTTCGAATCTTTCGTGATCATCGATCCGGGCATGACGCCGCTGCAGCGCAGCCATCTGTTGACCGAGGAGGAGTTCCAGGAAGCGACCCAGCAGTATGGCGATGAATTCACCGCCAAGATGGGCGCCGAAGCGATCCGTGAATTGCTCAAGACCATGGATTTGCCTGCCGAGGTTCAGCGTCTGCGCGAGGAGATCGACGGCACCAATTCCGAAACCAAGATCAAGAAGCACACCAAGCGTCTGAAAGCCATCGAGTCGCTGATCATCTCCAACAATCGTCCCGAATGGATGATCCTCACCGTTCTGCCGGTGTTGCCGCCCGAGCTGCGGCCTCTGGTTCCGCTGGATGGCGGCCGGTTTGCGACCTCCGACCTGAATGATCTGTACCGTCGCGTCATCAACCGCAACAACCGGCTGAAGCGTCTGTTGGACCTCAATGCGCCGGACATCATCGTGCGCAACGAAAAGCGCATGTTGCAGGAGGCGGTCGACGCGCTGCTGGACAATGGCCGCCGCGGTCGCGCCATCACGGGTTCCAACAAGCGCCCGCTGAAATCCCTGGCCGACATGATCAAGGGCAAACAGGGCCGTTTCCGGCAGAACCTGTTGGGCAAGCGCGTCGATTATTCCGGCCGTTCGGTCATCGTGGTCGGCCCGACCCTGAAACTACACCAGTGTGGTTTACCTAAGAAGATGGCTCTGGAACTGTTCAAGCCGTTCATCTTCAGCAAGCTTCAGTTCCGCGGTTTGGCCACCACCATCAAGGCGGCCAAGAAGATGGTCGAACGGGAAAGCGCGGAAGTTTGGGATATCCTCGACGAGGTGATCCGCGAGCATCCGGTCATGCTGAACCGCGCGCCCACCCTGCACCGTCTGGGTATCCAGGCATTCGAGCCGACCCTGGTGGAAGGCAAGGCGATCCAGTTGCATCCTCTGGTCTGCACCGCGTTCAACGCCGACTTCGACGGCGACCAGATGGCCGTGCATGTGCCGCTGTCGCTGGAAGCTCAGCTCGAAGCGCGCACCTTGATGATGGCGACCAACAACATCCTCTCGCCCGCCAATGGCGAACCGATCATCAATCCGACCCAGGACGTGGTGCTCGGCCTTTATTATATGAGCCGCGAGCGGGTGGGCGCGCAAGGCGAGGGGATGATGTTCTCCGACACCGACGAGGTGTTCCGCGCCTATCAGAACAAGAAGCTGGATTTGCAGGCCAAGGTCACCGTGCGCATTCGCGAAGTGCTGCTGGATGAAAACGGCCAGAAGATGGCGCCGGTGATCCGCCGGGTCAACACCACCGCCGGCCGCGCCTTGATCTCGACCATCCTGCCAGACGGCATGGCGTTTGAGATGGTCAACCAGGATATGACCAAGAAGGCCATTTCCAAGCTGATCAACCATTGCTACCGCACCATCGGCGTCAAAACCTCCGTGGTGTTCGCCGATCAGTTGATGTATATGGGTTTCACCTATGCGACCCGGGCCGGGGTTTCCATCGGCTTCGAGGACATGGCCGTCCCCGAACGCAAAGGGGAGATCATCTCCATGGCCGAGCAGGAAGTGAAGGAAATCCAGAACCAGTACGCTTCCGGGCTGGTGACCGACGGCGAGCGCTATAACAAGGTCGTCGATATCTGGTCCCATGCCAACGATCAAGTGGCCAAAGTGATGATGGAGGGGTTGGGTACCGAGGCAGCCATCGACAAAGAAGGCAACAAGATTCAGCAAAAATCGTTCAATTCGATCTACATGATGGCCGATTCCGGCGCCCGCGGTTCCGCCGCGCAGATCCGCCAATTGGCCGGGATGCGAGGTCTGATGGCCAAACCGGACGGCTCCATCATCGAGACCCCCATCACCGCGAATTTCCGCGAGGGCTTGGACGTATTGCAATACTTCATCTCGACCCACGGCGCCCGGAAGGGCCTGGCCGATACCGCGCTGAAGACGGCAAACTCGGGTTATTTGACCCGCAGGCTGGTGGACGTGGCCCAGGATCTGGTGATCACCGAGGATGATTGCGGCACCAACGATGGCCTGCTCATGTCGCCTTTGATCGAAGGGGGCGATGTGGTCGAGCCCCTGGCGGAGCGCGTGCTGGGACGGGTATTGGCGGAGGACATCCACGATCCGGCCTCGGGCGAGTTGGTCGTGGAGGCCGGAACCCTGCTGGACGAATTCTGGGTCGGAGAATTGGAGATCCATGGCGTGGACAATGTTCGCGTGCGTTCGGTCATCACCTGCAAGACCCGCTACGGTGTCTGCGCTTCGTGCTATGGCCGGGACTTGGGCCGAGGCCACAAGGTCAACATCGGCGAAGCCATCGGCGTCATCGCCGCTCAGTCCATCGGCGAGCCGGGCACCCAGCTCACCATGCGCACCTTCCACATCGGCGGCGCGGCTTCCCGTTCGGCCGCCATCAGCAATGTGGAGGTGAAATCCAGCGGCACCATCAAGCTGACCAACCTGAAAACCGTCAAGAACAAGGACAACTTGCTGGTGGCGGTATCCCGCTCGGGCGAGGTCAGCGTCATCGACGAACATGGCCGTGAGCGCGAACGCTACAAGATTCCCTATGGCGCGGTGTTGTCGGTGCCGGAGGGCGGCGCGGTCAAAGGCGGTCAGGTGGTGGTGAACTGGGATCCGCATACTCACCCGGTCATCACCGAAGTCAAGGGCGTCGGGCAATTGGTCGATTTCGTCGACGGCGTCACCGTGCGTGAGCAGTCGGACGAGGTGACCGGCCTCAGTTCGATGGTGGTGATCGATCCCAAGCAACGCGGCGGCGCGGGTAAGGAATTGCGTCCCATGGTCAAACTGGTGGACGAGCAGGGCAATGACATCTTCATTCCGTCCACCGAGATCGCCGCCCAATACTTCCTGCCCGCCGGCGCCATCGTCGGCATCCGCGATGGGGATCATGTGGAAGTAGGCGACGTATTGGCGAGGATTCCCCAGGAGTCGAGTAAAACCCGCGATATTACCGGCGGTCTGCCCCGCGTGGCCGATCTATTCGAAGCCCGGAAAACCAAGGATCCGGCGATTCTGGCGGAGTCCACCGGCACCATCAGTTTCGGCAAGGAGACCAAGGGCAAGCGCCGCATCGTGATCAAGGATCCGGCGGGTGTCGATCACGAGGCGATGATTCCCAAGTGGCGCCATGTCACCGTGTTCGAAGGCGAGCATGTGGAGCAGGGAGAAACCATCGCCGAAGGCGAATTGACTCCGCATGACATCCTGCGGTTGCGCGGCGTGGCGGATCTGGCCTCCTACCTGGTCAAGGAAATCCAGGACGTGTATCGGTTGCAAGGCGTCAAGATCAACGACAAACATATCGAGGTCATCATCCGTCAAATGCTGCGCAAGGTGGAAATCACCTCACCCGGCGATACCCTCTTCCTCAAGGGCGAGCAGGTCGACCGCGCGCGGATGTTGGAGGAAAACGAACGGGTCGAGTTGGAAGGAAAGATCCCCGCCTGCTACGAGGCCGTATTGATGGGCATCACCAAGGCTTCGCTGTCTACCGAGTCGTTCATCTCCGCGGCTTCGTTCCAGGAAACCACGCGAGTGCTCACCGAAGCGGCCATCCGCGGCCTGAGCGACAAATTGCTGGGACTCAAGGAAAACGTCATCGTCGGACGATTGATTCCGGCCGGCACCGGTTTGGCTTATCATTTGGACCGCAAGACCAAGGCCCGACTCGCAGAGGAAGGCGAGGCCGAATCCACCGGTGCAATGGATGCGGGGGATGTCGAAGAGGCGTTGAAACAGGCCTTGAACATGTAGTTTCTTTCCAGTAACAGCAGCATCTTGGAGCAAAAAGAGATGAATATCAAAACCCTAGGGAGCATCGTTGCGGCGGGAGTTTGGCTGACATTAGGCGCTTCGGCGGCGCAGGCCGCCGGGGACGCGGAAGAGGGCAGGAAGAAATTTTATACCTGCGGGGGTTGCCATGCCATCGAAGGCTACAGCAACGCTTTTCCGAATTACCCGGTGCCCCGTATCGGTGGGCAACATGCGGAAGTCGTGATCGCCTCTCTCAAGGCGTATCAAGCCGGTGCCCGCATTCACGGCAGCATGGAGGGCAATGCCAAGACGCAGTCCGAACAGGATCTGCTGGATATCGCAGCGTATGTCTCCCGATTCCGCTCGATCAATGTCAACAACCATGTGAGCGGCAACGTCTCCGCCGGCAAGGGCAAGGCGGCGCCCTGCGCGGGTTGTCATGGAGAGGATGGCAATTCCGTGGACCCGAATAATCCCCGCTTGGCCGGTCAATATGAGGCTTATTTGATCAAGGTGCTGAAGGAATACAAGAAGGGCGTTCGTAAGAACCCGATCATGAACAGCATGAGCGAATCGCTTTCCGAACAAGACATCAAGGACATCTCGGCTTTCTATGGCAGTCAGAAGAAAGGTCTGGTGACCATTTCCGACTGAGGGTCTTCACGGATCCTCGACAGGTGACGGGAAAGGCCTTGGGTGCGCATCACCCAGGGCCTTTTTGCGTAAGGACATTGAGCGATCCCAATCTATGGCTTCGACTTGAATCTGATAAGATACTGCGCATGTCATATCGGGTGTGGTCCCATGAGTAGATTCATCGTTTTTTTCGGTATGGTCCTGCTGGCCTGCGGCCTGGCACAGGCCGAACCTCCCCGCCCGGTCGCGAAGGAGGCGCCCAAGCAGAAAGCCGTCATGGGATGGCTGGAGTCCATCTTCATCAAGCCCTGGAATCGCAGGTTGACCGCCAAACTGGATACGGGCGCCAAGACCTCTTCGCTGCATGCCGACAAGATCGAACATTTCAGCAAAAGCGGCGAGGACTGGGTGCGTTTCAGCCTGGTTGATATCGAGGATAAAAAATTGCCGGCTATCGTCGTCGAGAAACCGCTGGTGAGGACTGCTTTTATCAAGAGTCATGACAGCCAGACTTCGAAGCGCGATGTGGTGATGCTCACCGTATGCAAAAATGGCAAGGATTACGAGGTGGAGTTCAATCTGGTGGACCGCAGCAATTTCAATTATCCGGTGTTGTTGGGACGAAGTTTTCTCAAGGATTTGGCCCTGGTGGACGCGAATGAATCCTTCTTGTTCAAAGCGGAAGACGACGCCTGCCTGGCGAAAAGTACTATTGGCCACCCGTGACCGCCATCCTTGGCGCAATCTGAACCATTAGGGGGTTCCGGCGTGAGAAACCTGCATGTCAAGATCCTCGCTTTCGTCCTGGTATTCATCGGCGCATCCCTGTGCTATTACAAGGTGACGCGCTTGGGTTTGCCCTTGCTTCCGACCGAGCAGGCCGACGTCTGGACCGTGGAAGCGCGTATCGAGTTCAAACCGAGAAGGGACACCCCGGTCAAGGTGCAACTGTTCGTTCCGCGCGCGCCTAACGGTTATACGGTCGTCGACGAGAATTTCGTTTCCAGCAATTACGGACTCACCACCGAGGACGATGGCGTTCGACGTAGCGCGCAATGGGCCGTACGCAAGGCGACTGGCTATCAGGTCCTGTATTATCGGCTTCATCTGGCCCGAGACCCCACGGTTCAGCCGGACAAGCCCAAATCCCCCCCACCTTCCTGGGTACAGCCGACCTATCCGGAAATGATCCGTTCGGCGGTCAAAGCGGTGATCGACGAGGCCAGACGCAAATCCGCGGATAATCTGTCGTTCAGCCGCGAACTGCTGATGCGGCTCAACGCGGCGACCCCTGATGCCAATGTCAGCCTGTTGCGGCAGGATATGCAGACGCCGGAACAATGGGTCGCGCGTATCGTCGACATCCTGCTGGGGGCCAATATTCCCGCGCGCATGACCTATGTGCTGCACCTGACCGACGGCTCCAAGCATGCTGCATTGACGCCCTGGGTGGAGGTTTACTCCGGCGAGGAATGGCAGGCGTTCAACCCGCAAACGGCGGAGCCGGGCATTCCGAAGGAGGCGATCATCTGGCATGTGGGTAATGGTCCGGTGTTGGACATCAGTGGCGGCAAATTTGCCAAGGTGGAATATTCGGTCACCCGGCATGCCCAGGAGATGACTTTGGTGGCCGAGCAGCGGGCGAGGCAGATGGGTTCCAGGCTGATGGAATTCTCCTTGTTCAGCCTGCCGGTTCAAACCCAGAATGTTTATCGGATCCTGTTGCTCGCCCCGATAGGGGCCTTTCTGATCGTGGTCATGCGCAATGTGGTGGGGTTCAAGACTTTTGGCACTTTCATGCCGATCCTGATCGCGTTGGCTTTCCGAGAAACCAAGCTGCTGTGGGGGGTGACGCTTTTCACCCTGGTAGTCGCCTTGGGGTTGGCGATCCGCTTTTACCTCGAATATCTGAAACTGCTGCTGGTGCCGAGGCTGGCTTCGGTGTTAACCATCGTCATCATGCTCATGGCGGTGGTCAGCCTGATGAGTCATAAACTCGGCATCGACCGGGGCGTTTCGGTGGCCTTGTTCCCCATGGTGATCCTGGCCATGACGATCGAACGGATGTCCCTGGTATGGGAGGAGTTGGGGCCGCTGGAAGCCTTGCAACAAGGCTTTGGCAGCTTGCTGGTGGCAGCCATGGGGTTCTTGCTCATGAGCAGCAAATTGTTGGGGCATCTGGTGTTCGTATTCCCCGAATTACTGCTGATCGTGCTGGCGGCGAACCTCCTGTTGGGCCGTTATACCGGTTATCGCTTGACCGAATTATGGCGTTTCCGTTCGGCGCTGCGGCAGGGCTAGGATAGGCCATGGGCTGGCTTGATTGTCTGTTGCCGGGCCGACGTCTGCGAACCTTGGGCGTGATGGGGATGAACCAGCGTAACGCAGATTTCATCCTGCGTTACAATCCGCGCAAGAATTACCCGCTGGTGGACGACAAAAGGCGCACCAAGGAATTGGCCCTGCAGGCCGGCATCGCCGTGCCGAAACTCTATGCCGTGATCGAAATCGAACATCAAATCCAGCAGTTGCCCGAATTGCTGGCGCCCTATGAGGAGTTCGTCGTCAAACCTGCGCATGGCAGTGGCGGGGGAGGGATCATGGTGGTCATCGGGCGGATCAACGGGCGCTATCGCAAGGCCAACGGGGTTTGTTTCGACGAAGGTGAGTTGGGTTATCATATCTCCAACATCTTGAGCGGCATGTATAGTCTGGGAGGCTTGCCCGATTGCGCGCTGATCGAATATCGGGTGGACTTCGATCCGGTTTTCGAAGGGGTCAGTTACCAGGGGGTGCCAGATATCCGCACGGTGGTATTTCGCGGCGTACCGGTTCAGGCCATGATCCGGCTGCCGACCCGGTTGTCCGATGGCAAGGCCAATCTGCACCAGGGCGCCGTGGGGGTCGGCATCGAATTGGCCACGGGTTGTACTTTTGCCGGGGTCTGGCATGAGGATAGGGTGGAGCATCATCCCGATACAGGGGGGGAGATCGCCGGTTTGAAAATCCCCCATTGGGATCAGATTCTGGCCTTGACGGCGCGTTGTCACGACATGGTGGGGCTGGGCTATATCGGGGTGGATATCGTGTTGGACCGCACCCTCGGGCCTTTGATGCTCGAGATCAATGCTCGTCCCGGCTTGAGTATCCAACTCGCCAACAAGCAAGGACTGCTGCCGCGCTTGCGCCGCCTGGAGACGATGACTGAAATTCCCAGGTCGGTGGATGCGCGCGTCGAACTCGCCAAGACGTTGGATGAATCGCTGAATGGAAAGCTCGCCGTTCGGCGGGTGTGATTCAAAGTGAGGCAGTCGCAGGAAGGGCGGGGGGATTGCGAGACCGTCGATGGCAGAAGTCGTCGTCGAGCCTGGACCGTATTCATGGCGAGTCTCGCAAACCTCTCACCCTCCTTGCGAGATTCGGCAGGTATCCGTTTGAATCACATCCCTGGTCGGCTCGGACAATGACTTTTATGTCATGTAAATGTCATAATGTCCTGCTATAAATGCGTAGCTCGGGGCCGGTTTTTGCGGGGAGCACGCCGCCATGGATCAGTTCCACACCGACGGATGTTTCTTGACGATCCGATTGAAGTGAATCATTTGCCAGATAGGAATGCGGCGGCTCGGCTTGCGAAGCATGCCCTCGTTTATCGCCAAAACGCACGGCAGGATTCCCGGGTAGCCGAATCAATGGCCCCTATCAATCATCATGTCGAACGCCCTGTTCAAACCCGAGAGTGAATCGAGCGGACAACAGGATCCGAAGCTAGGCCGGGTTAAACTACGTATAACCGCACGCTAAGCCATTCCCTATATCGCCTGTTTTTATCAGGATTCGTATGCAAAAATCTACGCTCATCATGCTGTTGCTGTTGTTCAGCACGGCCGCCTATTATTTGGGCCGAACCCGGTCTCTGCGGCTCGTGGGCGGACAGATCAGGAATCTTCATTCGCTGCCGGCCTACTATGGATATTACGTCGCCCTGTGGTGTGGGATTCCCACCTTGATTTTATTCTTTCTATGGACGGCGCTCGAAATCCCGGTCGTTACCCAACTGGTGATGGCGGATTTGCCGGAAGAATTGCGCTCTCTGCCGGCGGACCGGCATAGCCTGCTGATCAATGACATCAAGAATGCGGTGAGTGGTCATGTCGCCGAGACCAAGCCCGAATTGCAAGCCGCCGTGCAGCATTTCATCAGGCTCAATAGTCTGGGCAATTGGTTATTGACGGGCCTAGCCTCCTGCGTGGCCCTAGGCGCCGCCGTTTTCGCCCGTTCGCGCATCCACAAGGACCAGCGCGCCCGCAACGAGGTGGAAAAGATCATCCGGATTTTCCTGGTGGGGAGTTCCCTGGTGGCCATCCTGACCACCGTGGGGATCGTATTGTCGGTGCTGTTCGAGTCGATCCGCTTTTTCGAATTGGTGCCTATCACTCAATTCTTGTTCGGTCTGGAATGGAGCCCCCAGATCGCCATCCGCGCCGACCAGGTCGCTTCCTCCGGCGCTTTTGGCGCGGTTCCATTGTTTGCGGGTACCTTGCTGATTTCCGTCATCGCCATGATCGTGGCCGTGCCCATCGGCCTGCTTTCGGCCATTTATTTGGCTGAATACGCCAGCCCCAGATTCCGTGCCGTCACCAAGCCGCTGCTCGAGATTCTGGCCGGCATTCCGACCGTCGTGTATGGCTTTTTTGCCGCTTTGACCGTTGCACCTTTCATTCGCGGTCTGGGCGCCGACTTCGGTCTGGATGTCTCTTCCGAAAGTGCTCTGGCTGCAGGCTTGGTCATGGGCATCATGATCATCCCGTTCGTATCCTCGCTTTCGGACGATTTCATCAACGCCGTACCGCAATCCTTGCGCGACGGGGCTTACGCCTTGGGCGCCACCCAGTCGGAAACGATTCGGAAAGTGGTGATCCCGGCGGCTTTGCCGGGCATCGTCGGCGGCATTTTGCTGGCCGCGTCGAGGGCGATCGGCGAGACCATGATCGTGGTGATGGCGGCGGGCCTTTCGGCCAATCTGACCGCCAATCCTCTGGAAGCGGTCACCACGGTGACGACCCAGATCGTGACCTTGTTGGTGGGTGATCAGGAATTCGACAGCCCGAAAACGCTCGCGGCCTTCGCTTTGGGGCTGGTACTTTTTTTGGTCACCCTGGCTTTGAATATTCTCGCCCTGCACATCGTTCGCAAATACCGGGAACAATATGAATAAATCCAAAGAAGACACTTATATTCGCAGCGAAGGCGCCCGCACCCATGCGATCGTCCGCGCCGGGCTGGCGAAACGCCGTGCGGCCGAAATGCGCTTTCGTCTCTATGGGCTGATTTCCATCGTGGTAGGATTGTCGTTTCTGGTAATATTGTTCGGTAATATTTTCTCCCATGCCTGGCCTGCTTTTCAGCAGACCTATGTGGCTTTGGACGTGAAATTCGACGAAGCCGTGCTGGTCCCGGATGCCAGATTCGACGCCGGCACTCAGGCGAGCGCGGATTATCCAGCCTTGTTGAAGCGCAGCCTCTACGCGCTATTCCCCGAGGTGACGGATCGCCAGGAAAAACGCAGTTTATACGGTTTGCTCAGTTCGGGGGCGGCCCATGAGGTGCAAAAGCGCTTGCAGGAGAAGCCGGATCTTCTGGGCAAGACCGAGCGGATCTGGGTGCCGGCGGACGATGACGTGGATATGTTCACCAAGGGGGCGATGGATCGCAATGCCGAGGAAGGCGACCGGCGCCTGGCGGATTCCCAACTTGCCTGGCTGGACAAGCTCAGGGCGGATGGCCGATTGGAAAAACACTTCAACATGACGTTTTTCACTGCGGGCGATTCCCGCGAACCCGAGTTGGCCGGCGTCTGGGGCGCGGTGATGGGGTCTTTCTTTACCCTGTTGGTCACCATGACCTTGTCTTTGCCCCTGGGCATCGCTACGGCGGTCTATCTGGAAGAGTTCGCCCCGCGCAATCGTTGGACCGACATCATCGAGGTCAATATCAATAACCTGGCGGCGGTGCCGTCCATCGTCTTTGGTTTGCTGGGATTGTCGGTTTTCATCAACTTCTTCGGCTTGCCGCGCTCGTCGCCCATGGTGGGAGGTTTGGTGCTGACCTTGATGACCCTGCCCGTCATCATCATCGCCAGTCGTTCCGCCTTGAAATCGGTTCCACCCTCGATCCGGGAGGCTGCCTTGGGAGTGGGCGCCTCGCAGATGCAAACGGTGTTCCACCACGTGTTGCCTCTAGCCATGCCGGGCATGCTGACCGGCGCCATCATCGGCATGGCTCGCGCGCTGGGTGAGAGCGCACCCCTATTGATGATCGGCATGGTGGCTTTCATCGTCGACATCCCCGGCAGCATGGCGGAGCCCTCCACCGTATTGCCGGTACAGATTTACCTTTGGGCCGACAGCTCGGAGCGCGGCTTTGTCGAGAGAACCTCGGCGGCGATCCTGGTGCTAATGGCGTTCCTCATCCTCATGAATGGCTTGGCGGTGTATTTGCGCAAGCGCTTCGAGCGCCGCTGGTAACAGAGCGCCCATGGGGTTGGATGCCGTCACCACGTTAAGTCAAGAAAATTTGAAATAAGCAGAGAGCTTCAGGATGAAAAATCCGGAAAAAACCGAAACGAAGGCATCCTTTGCCCGCGAGCACGACATGACCGTCGGCGAGATAGGCGCCGCGAACCTACGCATTCAATGCCGGGGCATCAACGTTTATTATGGCGAAAAGCACGCCATCCACAATGTCAGCTTGGATATCGGACGCAACGAAGTCATCGCGCTGATCGGCCCTTCCGGCTGCGGCAAATCCACCTTCCTGCGCTGTCTGAATCGCATGAACGATACCATCGTCGGTTGCCGGGTCAGCGGAGAGATCACCCTGGACGGGCAGAACATTTACGATTCCAATCTGGACGTCGTGCCGTTGCGGGCTCAGGTGGGCATGGTATTCCAGAAACCCAATCCGTTTCCCAAAAGCATTTTTGAAAACGTGGCCTATGGTCCGCGTATCCATGGTCTGGTTGCGAGCAAGGCCGAATTGGAGGAGATCGTCGAGGGTTCCCTGCGTCGGGCGGGATTGTGGGATGAAGTGAAGGATTATCTGCTGCATCCCGGGACCGGTCTTTCCGGTGGTCAACAGCAACGTCTTTGCATTGCCCGCACGATTGCGGTCAATCCGGAAGTCATCCTGATGGATGAGCCCTGTTCGGCGCTGGACCCCATCGCCACTGCCAAGATCGAGCAATTGATCGATGAATTGCGCAATCATTACACCATCGCCATCGTGACCCACTCCATGCAGCAGGCCGCCCGTGTCTCCCAGCGCACCGCCTATTTCCATCTGGGCAAGCTGATCGAAGTGGGTGACACCGCGCAGATCTTCACCAACCCGAAACACCAGTTGACCGAAGATTACATCACCGGTCGTTTCGGCTGAATATCGTTTAATCCAAGAAGGAGGCGGGCGGGATTCAACGCCCGCCAGGCTTCCTGGCGCTAGCCGGTGCTCAAGCGTTTTGGCGAGAGTCCGCTGCGGTCATGCCGGCGCGATGAAGATTCGAAACATGTCGGGGGCGGCGCCTCGGCAGGGGATTACAAGGGCGGGCAATCCAGAATGACGCGGGACAAGAAGCCGCTGGTGCCCCCGTCGACGATGGAGTAGGTCACTTGTGCCGGAATCGGTCCCGATAAAGTCGTGGGATAGTCCAAGGTGATGACCGTGGTCAGACGGCCTTTGCTGGTGGTGGAAAATATGGACCGGGTCGATAAAGCCGTGCTCTGGAATGGGATTAAGCTCGTCTTGAAAGTCGAAGGCGGGAAATTCTTATTTCCTGGATAGGTTCTCAATGAGGCGCCGTTCTGATCGTAAATACTCATACCGGTGACGGTGAGGATCGTTGCCTTGTTTAAATTAGCGAAGTCGATATTTTTGACTTCATAAATCGTGTTTTGTGTGGAGGAATTGAGGCTGGTTCCATGAGCCCCTCCGCATAGGTAGCTCTGGGTTGCCGCCTGGGCAGGGACAACGACGGATTGGACGGCGATCAACAACGCGCCGACGCTGATACGGTTTTTCATGGTCATCTCGTTTATTCGCTGGGGGCTTTTCAGGCTGCAGAACAGTTTTCAAGGCGATGGCAAACCGGTCAGAAAAGGTTCACTATAGCGGCGGCAAGTATACAATAGTTGCGATTCTTGCGCTGGAGGCCGGGATAAGCCGCCGTACTACTGTTGACTTGACGTAATCTACTTGCTGAGCCTGTCGAAGCATGAAGGGTTTCAGCCAACGGTATTGGGGGTGAGCCGGTCTTGACCGTCCGCATTCTTTTTCATGTTGAGATTAAAGGACCTGCCGCCATGTCAAAGCATTTGAAATATTTCGCGTTTCCAGTCCTACTCGCCGTCGGGGGATGCGCCAGCATGCCCACGGGGCCTAGCGTATTGGTGTTGCCGGGGACGGGCAAGAGTTTCGAGCAGTTCCGCGTGGATGACTTCGTGTGTAGACAATATATCCAGGATCTGATGGGAGGGGTAACGCCCAGTGCGGTGGCGAGCGAGGCGGCCATCACCCATGCGGCCGTGGGCACGGCGCTAGGGGCTGCGGCGGGAGCCGCCATCGGCGGCGGACAAGGCGCCGCGATCGGCGCGGGTAGTGGGCTGGCAGCCGGAACCCTGGCCGGGGCCGGGT
>JAQTSI010000037.1 GCA_028711365.1 Methylococcaceae bacterium | reverse complement strand
TATGAGAACCAGGGTAACTGGCGATTCAAGGACGTGGCCCGGCAAGCCGGGCTGGATCAGTCGTTCTATGGCATGGGCGCCGTGGCGGCGGACTACGATGGCGATGGCGATGCCGACCTGTTGTTCACCGCGCTGGATGGGTTGCGCCTGTACCGCAATGAGGGCGGGGGCCGTTTCGCCGATGTCAGCCGTAGCGTCGGATTACACCCGGTCTATTGGACCAATGAAAAGGGCCAGACCGGCCCGGAATGGTCCACGGCCGCCCTACTGTTCGATGCCGACGGCGATGGGGATCTCGACATCCTCTCCGCGCAGTATGTGCAGTGGTCCGTCGAAGCCGACATCCGCACCACTTACGATACCGTCCACAAGGGCTATACCACCCCCCGCGCCTATGCAGGCCAAAGCCTGCGCCTGTGGTTGCAGGAGCATGGGAAGTTTCGTGACGCTACCTCGGGCAGCGGTTTCGATCTGGAAGGCAAGGCGCTGGGCCTAGCGCTGTGGGATTTCGACGACGACGGTCGTCTGGATGTCGCGATCGCCAACGACACGAGCGCGAATTTTCTGTTCCGTAATCTGGGAGCTGGACGATTCGAAGAAATCGGCCAAAAGGCCGGAGTCGCTTACGACAGCGAGGGCAATCCTCGCGCGGGCATGGGCATCGACATCGCCGACTATCGCAACGACGGCAGCGCCGGTATCGCCATCGGCAATTTCGCGCAAGAGCCGACCTCGCTGTTCAGAATGCTCAAGCCCTGGCAGTTCCGCGAAGACAGCGGGGAGAGCGGAATCGCCGAACCGACGTTTCCGCTGCTGACCTTCGGCCTGGTGTTTGCCGATCTCGACCTCGACGGCTGGCAAGACATCGTCACCGCCAATGGTCATATCGAGCCTGCCATCCGCGCGGTGATGCCGATGTTGTCCTACGCGCAACCGCTGCAGTGGATGCGCAATCTCGGATCTGGCCGTTTCGCCGACGCCGGTTCGGGGTTCGATGCTTTCAAGGCGCCGATGGTCGGACGAGGACTGGCCATCGGCGATCTCGACGACGACGGCGATCTGGATCTGATTGCTACGAGCAACAACGGCGCCCCGCGAGTACTCCGTAACGACCTGACGGAGCCGCATTATCTGCGCGTTTCGCTACGCGGCCTGGCGCCGAACACCGACGCCATCGGCGCGCGCATCCTGTTGCATGGCGAGCACAGCATCCAGCAGCGCATCGTCAGAACCGGCGGCTCCTATCTGTCCCAATCGGAAATGGTGCAGACCTTCGGCCTGGCCGTAGGGGAATCCGTGCGGCGGCTCGAAGTGAGATGGCCCGATGGGGCTGTTTGTACCATCAGCAACCTCGCCCCCCACCGGAGCTACCGCATCCTGCACCCGAACTCGCCTGACCCTGAAGGCCGAACCGGCTGCCGGTGAGGCATAAGGGTAGCGGGAGCAAAGCAACATAAAAAAACCAGCGCTACCGGGAAACCTGCGCTTCTTACTAGACGGAATTTCAACCTTTGTTTGCAACGGCGGAGTAATCCAAACAACAGGACAGAACTTTTCTGGACAACTATATCACCAAGCGGAGGAACTCCCTGAACAAGGCATCCATCTGATCCGCACCGATGAGAAAACCGGCATCCAGGCACTGGACCGGCTTCATCCCACCCGTCCAATGGAGCCCGGTAAACCGGAAGCCCAGGAGTTTGAGTCTGTCCGCCACGGGACGTAAGCGCTGATCGCCCAACTTCGAGGTGGCGACGGGCAGGTCATCAATCCGACGATCGGGGACGCGCGCACCGATTCGTCGCCCACCTCCGCGGCACGGTGGAAACCGATCCTAAAGCAGAATGGATTTTCGTCATGGACCTACTCAATACTCACCAGTCGGCGGGTTTGGTCGAATGAGTCGCCGAACTGTGTGGGCTGGATGAGGATTGGGGCGTCAAGGGCAAGTCCGGAATCTTGAAGGACGTGGATACGCATGCTGCCTTCTTGCAGGATACCGATCATCGCATCCGTTGTGTGTGCACGCCCAAGCATTGCTCCTGGCTGAACCAGGTGGAAATGGGGTTCGGCATCTTGACCCGCCGTCTGCTCAAGCGTGGCGCGTGTTCGTCCAAAGAAGAGCTGAAACAGCGTATCCTCATGCCAACACACTACTGCGCCCTACAATGGTTTTCCGATAAAGTCTAATAAGTGCAGCCGCCTCTGCCCTCTATAGGGGCGATCCGCCGCCATGTGCGTGATTCCTCCCTGACGTCAAAGCAGCGTGTCCACCCCGTCGCAATCGCTTTTCGTCAGTTCGAAATCGAAGATCGCCAGATCCTCTCGCAAGTGGGCTTCCGCCGTCGCGCCGGTCAAGGGAATGATGTCGATTTGGGTCAGATAGCGGAAGAAGATCTGCTCGGGCGTGCGCTCGTATTTCGATGCCATGTCTTGAAGCATGGGGTGAATCAAGACATGGGGATTGGCGGTGAGGGTCCAGAAGCTTTGGTAAAGTATCCCCTGCTGCCGGCAAAATTCCCGAATCTCCCGGTCGTAATGGGTGTCGGCATAGAAGCGGTTCTGTATCACGGCCGGTTTGACGATGGCCTTGTAATACAGATGCTCGAGCTGTTCGAGCGCATAGCAATTGCTGATCCCCAATTGTTTGACGCCCCCGGTATCGAAGATCGCCTCCATCGCTTTCCAGGCTTCCATGGTCTGCTGCTCGCTCGCCAAGGGTGAATGCAGTACCAGGCAATCGAGACAGCGGGTCTTCAGGTTACTCAGAGAGGTTTCGAACGATTGCGCAACTTGTGAGGACAGACTCGCTCTCGGATCATATGGCATCCGCTTCGGATCCTGGCCGTTCGCAGGGGTGAATTTGCTCTGCAGGTAGATGTCCTCTCGGTTCAGCTCTGCCTGTAGACATTGCGCCAAGCCGTCACCCACCCCGGCTTCGTGGTAATGCTTGGGCTGGCAGGCGGTATCGATGCCGCGAAAACCCAGCATGACGGCTTTTTCCACCAATTCCGCGGTGCGGTCCTTCTTCCAGGCCGTACCATAAATGATCTTAGGCATCCGCACGCCGTAAGCGGAAATCAAGTAGTCGTTGTCTTTCATTTTGTCCTGAGCTTGGCGAGTAGCGCCTATGTCATCGAAACACCATCTCGCTCATGAGCTTTCGTGCGGGAAACCTTGTCTTAACGGCCTGCCCAAAGCCGAACTTGCATCATGAAAGCAGCGGATGATCCTTGGGCAATTGACGAGCGACCCATAACGCCAATCTATGCTTCATGTTTTGGCCGTTTTCCTGATTGGCCGGCAACGGGACGATGAGTTTGTCCTTTACCAACAACCGATAAAGACACTCCACCTTGTCTTTCACCGAGTCCGTTGGCCGAAACTCGGCGTATCCCCGGAGCTTGGCATAGTTTTCTGCCACTTCTATGGCTTTTTTTACCAATTGGACTTCATTTTTTAATTTCGTCATTTTTCTCGGGATTTACTGATCGAGCGTCACAAAAATTACCGATGGCTGTAACAGTAACATGAGGACTGGAGCAACAAAAGCTTTAGCCAAACCCTCTTATCACCCATCAATTTGACGCAAGCGTCGATGCCAAGGTCATTTCACTCCGATGTCTATCGTTGGAGAGATTTTTCGGCGCTTCAAGAGTCGACGCCGATGCTTTGAGCGACCCTCTCGACAGTTCAGGAGTCGGTGCCGACTCTTTAGAGAACCCCTTTCGGCTGTTCAAGGAGTCAACGCTGACTCTTTGAGGTTCCTCATCGTCATGTCGGCTCATTTTGATCGATTCGGAAAAACGATAGGTGATGAGGCCAAACCTCCAATATTCCAAAGCCTCCCCCGAGGTGTGTTATTGTAGCTTGCCGGTCGCGAAGCAAACGCGCTTGTCGATCGCATCAGAAATACACCTCCACTTTTTTCAAATCCTAATTTAGCCCATCAGAATCAATGGGATAAATTCTTAACACAGAGGAAATCCCCGATGGGCACAAAGTTATATGTAGGCAACCTGGGCTACGGTATTGGCGATAGCGACCTGGAAGCGCTTTTTTCGACCTATGGTAGCGTGCGTTCCGCGCAGGTGATCAAGGATCGCGAGACTGGCCGTTCCAAAGGCTTTGGTTTCGTGGAGATGGACAACGGCCAAGCAGGGCAAGCCGCCATCTCGGCGCTCAACGGCAAGGAAGTCGAAGGAAGAGCCATCGTCGTCAACGAGGCGCGGCCGAAGGAAGAGGGTGGCGGCAGGGGTGGCTTTGGTGGTCGAGGTCGAGGAGGCTTCGGCGGCGGCAAGCGTTATTAGTCTGCCTGAGGAGGGTGCGGCGCTGTGTACCCTCCTCGGCGTGCTGGCAATTAGACCTAAGATGGTAGAAAACCATGGCTCAACCGAACTATCAATACGAAAAACGCCAGAAGGAGTTGGAAAAGAAAAAAAAGAAAGAGGAGAAACAACAGCGCAAATCGCAGAAAAACGAACCCACCTCGACAGAAAATCCCGAGGCTATCCCTGATGAACAACAGCCTTCATCGCCGTAGTACACCGACGAAGGCCCATCTTGCAATCCCCCTTCATTTGGGACGCCTTGACTCCTGGATAACCAGCGCTTTCACGGTCAGTGCTTGAGAGGGGGAACTCGGCAAGCTTCAAGACTTAAGCTTGCGAGAGTCTCCGCTGTTAATCCTGGAGCGATTTATGTGGAAACCCTAGGCAAGATCCGTCGTCGTTATTTCGTCAACGGTGAGACCATCAGCCAGGTCGCCCGCGACTTTCATCTCACCCGCAAGACGGTTCGCAAAAGTGTCAGGATTTTTTACAACTCCCTGCAAAAGCCAGTTTGGCGCATCCGGGACACAAGGTGTTGATATCTAATGATCTGCCCCTCGCAACCAGGGTGCAACTCGTCACTCCTGGTGTCTGGCGTGATATTCGCCCCTGCTGTGAGTTTGTCGGACTTGAGGTAATTTCTCAGCATCAGTGGAGAGCGTTTGTCAAACCCGGTTCAAATATTCATATAAAGTGGGGCTTACATATAAAAACCCGTGAAGTTTAGAGCTTCTAATAGAGCAAAAATAGTATCGGCTCAATAAATTCGACAGACTCCTAGCCTGCCTTTTTAGGCTAGTGGAAGTGTCAGGATTTTTTACAGTTCCACATCAAAGCTAGTCTGCCGAGCAAAATACGCAAGTATATGATATTTCACAACTTATATACCAAAAGCGCGGCCCTCCCGTCATTCCAGGCGTCTGAGGCGATATTCATGCCTGCTAGCTCGCCTTTTTCGGCCGGAGAAAGTGTCAAGATTTTTTACAACCCCACGTAAAGCCCGTGTGGCGCGCCACATGGCAACGCGGATAACGATTAATTCAATAAGTATTCATACAAAATAAATATTTCGTTCAGTATCACTTCCTAGAAGCCTATAGATTAAAACGTTCTGCAAACCATCAAATGACGCAAAAGTGCTTGAATAATCATTTATATTATTTCTAACTACCGCCTCAATTAGGCTTTATTATGGAAAAGCAAGATAGTTAGATGCGTGCGCTTTCATGGCTCAATACTGCAAAAAACCACCTTCTAAACATGGATCCAGGCATCACCAAGAAGAACTACCGACGCGAATTTTTGTTTTGGAAAATTTATCTGAAAAACTACAACCTTGGCGCTCGTTGTGCTTTCGTTAGCAATTTCCGCTGAAAAAGATCGCCATTCACAAGATGATATATATGCCATCGATACCTTATTCGCTTGCGATATGGCACTTACGCCATCTCTGTTTTGTCACGAATAATGGCTATATATAGAGCTTCGCCAAAATCAGTTTTATCCATATAGGTCAAATCGACTCCATCATCGGTCGCAGTCATCGCATTGATAATAAGCTATTGCTTTTATTATAAAATTTCTTGACTCCGCTCACCTGAGAGATTAACGTCAACTCTTTTCCACACTGATGCGCTTCAATAAGCGCTGAAGTGTCGCTGAACTTGCCTTCTTTCCAAACGCCTTCTCAATCTTCCTCAGCAAGCCGTTGGAACTTCCTGGCTCTTGCTTTAGCCACTCAAGTATCTGTTTCTCCTGTTCCTCGGTAAAGATTTTCTTCCTGCCTCGCCCTTCGCCTTCCAAGATACCGTCCATACCCCGTTCATGCCATTGGTCTATCCATCTGGATACCGTAACGCGATGGCATTCCATGATCGCGCTAATCTCATCAATCGCATATCTTCTTCCGCTCAGCAAAATAGCCTGAGCCCGTTTTTTTGTTCTCGCGTTCAAATCGCTAGCCATTATCGCGGTTAACTCATCTACTTGCCGTCCATTCAATTCGGCAACAAACTTATTATTCGACATAACAAGTGCCTCATAAAAACCGGAATTATATAATTTGCATTATAGAATATTTTTTATGCGCATCAGCCGGATTATTATCAAACCAATATTTTCCTATTTCATGTTGGCCCTTTTTGTGCTCATCAACATCCTTGACAAGCCGTACGATACCCAGTGGATATCCGCAATTAATAGTCAGCAATCAATTGTCTGATATTAAAATTTATACCACTTCCATCCAGCCGGTGGTTGTGCGGCCCACGCGATGAAAACAACAATATTGCACGGCTGAGTTAAGGTTTACGGGCTACTCTTTTGACGCCCTGACCAGCTTCCTAAATTTTGATCCATTTAGGAAATCCTCATTTCACACCTGTTCCAATAGGAGTCGCTCTTATGAACGTTAAGAAACAAACTTCTCAAAAGAAGCTGTTGTTGGCATTGACCTCTTTGGGTTTGCTCGCCGCCGCACCGGCGCAAGCGACCCTTCTGCTCTCATTCAACGTGAACGGCGGCCCTTCGACCACCGTCACTGACAACGTCAGTGTGCAGGATCAAAACCCGGCTGTAAATATTATCAACCTTATCAATGGCTTCAACCCTATCCCCGGTCTGATTGTTGACGGATCTACCCACAGGGCCACCTATTCCACGCCTAGCTCGCCTAGCAACATCCTTACCAGCGGATCCTCTTCGGTAACCAATATGACTGGAGCAGACGTCCATGTCATCGGCGCTATCAGCGCGACGGACTTCATACCGCCGGCCCTCTTCGTAGAAGCCTCCGGTAGCGGCACGTTCGAATCCTCCCCGGGTTCCAGCATCATCCTGAAATGGTTTGATGACCCGCAAAACCACCAAGGGGCTAAGTCCGCTGGAGACACTCCCGGTAATCTAGTGGCCTCTTTTTCCCATGTTGCGACCAGTGCTGCCGATTCGTTCGCGTACAATTTGCCGCTCACATCTTTGGCCAGTCCTGACCTGAATCCCTTCTCGATGACGCTCCAGTTTGACTATACACTGAAGAACGGCGGCAAACTCGTCAGCCGCGGGCAGACCGAGATCAAGCCAACCATTCCGGAGCCTGCCACCCTGTTGTTGCTGGGGGCGGGGTTGGTGGTTTTCTGCAGCATCAAAACCTGCCGCAAAGCCTAATGCCGGCGCCCGCTTCCCTGTGGGCAATGGCGAACTGAAGCATACGGAGCAGGAAACGTCCCATATCAACTTTGCTCCCCCAGGCAGGATGCCTGGGGGAGCAAACCCTTTGCCGTAGATTCTTGCCTCTTAAAACCAGCACAAGCGTCAGCAGAGCGGATGTTTCAATAGGGTTCGAAGAGATCCTGTTTCTTCTATCAAGTGCTCCTTAGTGAGATGCCTCTCTAGCCTTCTTTCTTCGGTCTTCTCCGCCGAGCGCGAACAACATCGTGCCTAATTTAAGAACCGTTTCCTTGTATTCGCTTTCCGGGTTCGAGTCAGCCACAATCCCGCAGCCAGCAAACAAAAATCCTTGATCGTCCTCCACTAGCGCTGAGCGAAGCGCCACGGCGAACTCCCCGTCTCCCCGCCAATCGAGCCAGCCTACTGGCCCTGCATACCAACCACGATCCAATTTTTCATGGGTCTGGATATACGCTTGCGCGAGGGGACGGGGCAGGCCACAGACGGCGGGCGTTGGATGCAGCATAGCGACGAGATCGAGCAGTGTTTTGGCGGCGCTTAGCCGCCCCACGATGGGTGTGTACAAATGCTGCACATTGCTTAGGTGGAGAAGGACGGGCTTTTCGGGGACATCGATGTGGGTGCAAATAGGCGACAGGGTGCTGTGGATCATCTGGACGACGACGTCATGTTCTCGCCTATCCTTTTCGCTGTTCATCAATTGTTCACCTAGCAAGGTGTCCTCAAGTTTGTTGACGCCACGCCGAGCCGTGCCTGCCAAAGCGGTCGTTTTCACCAGCCCCTCATCTAGGCGTACCAAACGTTCGGGGGTCGCGCCTAAAAAGCATCGCCTTCCTCTTTTCACCGCGAACACATAAGCGTGCGGATAAAATTGGGATAAGCGATGGAGCGCCAGTTTGAGATCGAAGGAAGTGGAACAGGTAATCTTGATCATACGAGCAAGAACGGTCTTCTCGAATGCACCCGCAGCAATGGCCTCAGTGGCGTCACTGACAATTTGTTTCCATTCCGTTGGCTGCAAAGCCTCTTCGCTTTTGATTTCGTACGGCTTGTCTGGTATTTCCGGACTCGTGTCGCTTGCGCTAATCGCCTGATCCCATAACACAGTCAAATTGTCCGCCTCGATTTGCGGATCGAGTTCGGAATCCACCATGACATTAAAAGTAAGGCGGTTTTGTTCACCCGCGAAGTTGAGTTGAAGACGTGGAAGCGCAAACGAACCCTGGGCAAAGCCTTGCCAAAGACCGGTTGAAGGAAGATCCGCGTCGTAGACAAAGCCTCCCATCAGAACCGGCCCGCTAGCCAATACGGGATTCGGGTCATGAATGACCGCATGTTCGAGCAAACGATTCCATGCCGATGCGGTCTCTGTAAACCGTTGCGGACCCTCGGTCTCGATGAGGTGGGCCTTACCCAAACTGACCATTGAGAAACGCTGTTCGGGCTGTTCCCAAAAAAAAGCGTATTCATCCAGCCTACGAAAACTTTCAAACAAATCGACAGACTTGAACTTAACAATGGGTTGCGTAAAGCTGACTAGGGTCGGCCGTTGGTAGCGTTTTGCGCGATCTGTGCCTCGTAGTAACAACTCTATTAGCGTGTTGCGGTCAATCGAGGTGTTCATGGGCGTTCACCTGTATGTTGCCGGGTGCGGTAGAACCGCACTTGTTCATTGATAAACCATTGGATCAACTGGCTAAAAATATTTTCAATGAAGTCAGGCTCCAAGCCGGCTTGCTCTGCCCAAAGACGCCGCTGTGGAAGCATGGCGGCTACCCGTTCCGGTGCAGGGATGCTTTCCACGTTGGGCTTAAACGCCGATGCGGCTTTCACATATTCCAGACGTTTTCCGAGTGCGAGAGTGATTTCATGGTCGATGGCATCAATCTCGTCACGAATGTCTTGTAGGCTAGAGCACTCACTAGGTTGCTTTTTCATGTCTGCCTCTTAGGATCGAGTGATTGTTGAAAGGGAAACCAACGGTTTCCAAAAACCTCTCTTAAGAAGGAGCGCTGGTCGGCACGAGTCCAATTCCCGTTCCTGACGGAATTGCTACCGGCGAGGCGCCAACCTGGCCTTCGGCGGCCTATCCCCGCTCAGATCGAAGTCGGCGCTTCTCGCTCACTGAGGACTGACGTAGAGATTCAAAACGATGACCTAGACTTGCGCGACGCGGAGGAGATGGAGTTAGGAATACCCCGCGCGCCGTCGGCCGATCCGAGGGTTGGCCGCATTGATTAGGGAAGGATCGCTGTTGCAGCGAGTGCCGAATTTATAAGTTTACCGAAAGGGTGGGGAATGTCGATAAGAGACAAAAACATCGCTTAGGCGATAGGCAGGAATTAATTTACCGGCGAATGACTCGCTTTAGGCTTGCTGGCGATGTCGTATTTCGGGAGGGTTTGGGAACGTTCCAATCGCGCGTTGTGAAGTTTCATTGCGGAAACCGAAACGCGAACGCCCGTGGCGTAGACTCCCGTCAGGCGATGTACCGTTGGATGCTGTTGGTGCCAAGTCATCCGCAGAGCACAACTCCGCACCCCCTCCCAACAGGTCAACAACACCCCGTCCCATTTTTTCTGCAACGACGACCCGCAACGCTCAATGGGATTGTACTTGCTGTGATACGGAGGATAATAACCTTTGGTGCTAGTTGATTTGCAGTGTTCACCGGCGATGGTTAAGGTGATAAGTGTTTGACTAAAAGGCTCTTATCACGGAGACTTCTCCCATGAACACCGAAGACTTTATCATCGAGCTGCTTTGCCGGGTAGACGACCAGATGAAAAATATCCCCAACCATAGCCAGGCGACGCTTTGGCCGAGCGAGCTGGAACGTCAGGATGCGGGTGGAGGCCGTCCATTCCATGCTCACCGTCGTCTCCCCTACCCAGAAAATGCGGCATCCGATGACCGACTACTTTCAATCCCCTCTCGCCATGGCGGTGGCCGCCTTTAACCTGTTGATCGCAGGGAACGGATTGCCCGCTCAAGACGATGGCTTCGTTCCCCTGTCCATTGCCGAGTCCAGTCTTTAAACTGAAAAACTAGCACCAGAGGTTATGAACAAGCAGGACGGCCCACTTACCGAGCAACATATCATCGACCTGGTTCGTCGTTTCTATGAGCGCGCCATGGCAGACGCCCATTTACGGCCCATTTTCGAGGCCAGTATCCATGACTGGGAAACGCATCATCACATTGTCGAGGACTTCTGGTCGCGCGCCTTATTAAACACGGACCGCTATCGGGGTAGCCCTTACCCCCTACACGCCCGCCTGCCAATCCGCCCAGAACATTTCGACCGTTGGCTTGCCCTGTTTCGGGAAGCGGCCCTGGAGGTGTTGCCGGCTACCGCGGCAGAAAGAGCCATCGCCCGCACCGAGCATATGGCGGAGAGCTTCAAGGCCGGCATGTTCCATGGTTTCGACGTGCCGCTGACCCCATCCCTTGGCAAATCCGCCCTTTGAAACGGAGTTGTCTACCGCAGGCCATGCTCGCGTGGGAAAGCTTCCCGCGCGAGCGGATCGTTAGACGTTTTTCCGAGCTTACTGGCCGTGATGGTGGGTATGACCGGACTTGGCGTGCCGGGCATGGTCGCTCAGCTGCGCGTCGAACCATCGATGAATTGCATCGACCCCGTTTGAGTCATTGGCCGTATATTCGATCTGAGCGCCATTCGTCAATTCCTGGTACTCGACTTCGATTTGCCCCGGCCTGGCCTTTTTCAACTCGGCTAAACCCGGCATGTCTTCGCCATGAATCTTCGCGGGACCGGAAAAGTCACCCCGTGCAAATTCGCCGGAAATCTTCGACAAATGATCCCGAATCAGCTCAATCTGCTCGGCATCGGATCTGTCCTTGACGATGACCTGTTGCACTCCGCCTTGCTCGGTTTTGCTAAAAATGTGCTGGGTTTGCTCCAAATCGAAAGGCATCACTTGCGCCCCACGCCTTGCTACTTCGTCGAGTCTGGCTTCGGTCGCCGTTTCGACTGCCAGCACGGATGGGCTTATCAGCAGCAGGGCCCAAATTGGTTTGAACATCATCTTCCTACCCTCACTTATCAACCGCTATATATCCAGATTGGCCACTTCCAGCGCATTCTTTTCGATGAAATCCCGCCGCGGTTCAACCTGATCGCCCATGAGGGTGGTGAAGACCTCGTCGGCGGCGATGACATCCTCGATCTTCACCTGCAGTAACCTCCGGGTGTTGGAATCCAGGGTCGTCTCCCATAATTGTTCCGGATTCATTTCGCCCAGGCCTTTATAGCGCTGGATGTGCTGTCCCTTGCGCACCTCCGCCATCATCATCTCGAAGGCTTGTTTGAAATCCCGAACCGGCGTCTTCTTTTCTTCCGTGCCGATGGCGGTATTTTCCCCGAATAGGCCGTCGGTCGTGTGACCGAAAGCAACCAGGCGTTGGTAATCGTGGGAAAGGAAAAAGGCCGGGGTGAGTTCGAAATATTTCTGCACACCATGGATGCGCTTCATCACCTTGGCCGTGAATTCACCGGGATGGGGGCCGAAGTCCAGCTCGATGGTGAACAGCGCGCCTTTTTCGCGGGTTTGCAAACGGGTTTCCAGTTGCCTGAACCAGGTTTCGCAATGGATTGGGTCGGCCAGGGATTCCTTGGCCAAAACCGGCATGTCGATGAGCGCTTCGAGGAAGGTCTCGTCGTAGCGGCGGCCATGGCGTTCGATCAACCCGCGCACCTTGAGATGCTCCAGAGCCAACTGCTCCAAGCCCTGCCCCTGAATCGGCGGGGTCTCTGCGTCGATGAACAGCTTGGTCTTCTCCAGGGCCATCTGCAACAGATAGTTGTTCAACTCGTTATCGTCCTTGACGTAGCTTTCCTGCTTGCCTTTCTTCACCTTGTAAAGCGGCGGCTGGGCGATGTAGATATAGCCGCGCTCGATCAGTTCGGGCATCTGCCGATAGAAGAAAGTCAAAAGCAGGGTGCGGATGTGCGAGCCATCCACGTCGGCGTCGGTCATGATGATGATGCGGTGGTAGCGCAGCTTGTCCGGGTTGTATTCCTCCCGGCCGATGCCGCAACCCAGCGCGGTGATCAGGGTGCCAACTTCTTCCGAAGACAGCATGCGGTCGAAGCGGGCGCGCTCGACATTGAGGATCTTGCCCTTCAGCGGCAGGATGGCCTGGGTGCGGCGGTCTCGGCCCTGCTTGGCGGAGCCGCCGGCGGAATCGCCCTCGACGATGAACAGTTCGGACAGGGCCGGGTCGCGCTCCTGGCAATCGGCCAGCTTGCCGGGGAGGCCGGCGATATCCAGGGTGGTCTTGCGGCGGGTCATTTCCCTGGCCTTGCGCGCGGCCTCACGAGCGCGGGCGGCATCGATCATCTTGCCGGCGATGATCTTGGCGATGGCGGGGCTTTCCAGCAGGAATTCATCGAACTTCTCGTTCATGGCCGACTCCACCGCCGGCTTGACCTCGGAGGAAACCAGCTTGTCCTTGGTCTGGGAGGAGAATTTGGGATCGGGCACCTTCACCGACAGAATCGCCGTCAGCCCCTCGCGGGCGTCATCGCCGGTGGTGGCGACCTTGTGCTTCTTCTGCAAGCCCTGGGTTTCGATGTACTGATTCAGGGTGCGGGTCAGGGCGGCGCGGAAACCGGCCAGATGGGTGCCGCCGTCGCGCTGGGGAATGTTGTTGGTGTAGCAGTAGATGTTTTCCTGGTAGGAGTCGTTCCATTGCAAGGCCGCCTCCACGGTAATGCCATCCTTTTCGGTGCTGACGTAAAACACCTTGTCGAACAGGGGGGTCTTGTTCTTGTTGAGGTGTTCGACAAAAGCGCGGATGCCACCCTCGAATTCGAATACGTCTTCGCGACCGGAACGCTCGTCGCGCAACTCGATGCGCACGCCGGCGTTGAGGAAGGACATCTCACGCAAACGCTTGGCAAGGATGTCGTAGCTGAACTCGATGTGGGTGAAGGTCTCGGCGCTGGGCTTGAAGCGGATCTTGGTGCCGTTGCCTTCAATCGGGCCGGCCTCGGCCAGCGGGGCCTGGGGCTCGCCATGACGGTAAAGCTGTTTGTAGAGCTTGCCGTTTTTGCGGACCTCCAGTTCCAGTTCCTCGGACAGGGCATTCACCACCGACACGCCGACCCCGTGCAAACCGCCGGATACTTTATAGGCGTTGTCGTCGAACTTGCCGCCGGCATGCAGCACGGTCATGATCACTTCCGCCGCCGAGCGCCCTTCCTCCTGGTGGATGTCCACCGGGATGCCGCGTCCGTCGTCGGCGACGGTGACCGACTCGTCGGCATGGATGATGACCTTGACGCTCTTGCAATAGCCGGCCAGGGCCTCGTCGATGGAATTGTCCACCACCTCGAACACCATGTGATGCAGACCGGTGCCGTCGTCGGTATCGCCGATGTACATGCCGGGCCGTTTGCGCACGGCATCCAGTCCCTTCAATACCTTGATGTTCGTACTATCGTATTCGTCGGCAGCCATAGTCATTCCGCAAGTCAATCAAACCTTCGTCACTTTGCCGTGGTCCATATGGAACACGGCGCCATCCTCCCCCCCAGGCAAGGGGATGATGCCCGGGTCGGTGGTGGTAATAAAAAACTGCGCCCGGCGCAGTTGGAGAAACTGTAGCAGCCTCGCGCGATTGTCCGCGTCCAGTTCGGAAGCCAGATCGTCGATCAACACGCAGCCTCTTGCATCCAGGGATTCCTCCAGCAGCTGGGCCTGGGCCAGCAGCAGCGCGAAAACCAGCAGTTTCAACTGGCCTCGGGACAAGTAATTGCGGGCGGGACGTTCATCGGCCATCACCGAGAAATCCCCTTTGTGCGGCCCGGAATGGGTGTAGCCATCTCTCAGGTCCTGGGCAAGATCATCCCGTAGCGCCTCCTCCAGCATCTTGGCCCCGCTCCAGCCGGCGCTGATGCGTATTTCAAACGGTATTAGCCCCAAAAAATGCCGGGCTGCCTCCTGAAAATGGGGACGTAAGCTTTCCGCATAGGTAGCCCTAGAGGTAGCGACCATTGTACCGTAGCGGGACAACTCGTGATTCCATATCTCGATGTCCCGGCTAGCGCCTGCACGCAGCAGGGCATTGCGTTGGCTCAATGCCCGCGCGTAGCCGCGCCAGTTTTCCAGGAAACCCGGTTCGCGATGAAAGGTCCCCCAGTCGAGGAATTGCCGCCGGAATTTCGGCGGGTCGTCCAGCAAGGCGCTGCTGCTGGGTTGGATGAGCAAAACGGGGAAGGCGCGGATCAACTCGGCGCTGGTCTGGAGCTTGCGCCCGGCCAGCGCGATTTCCCGCTTGCGCCGGGCGAGCCGGACGCCAATGGCCAACTGACGGTCCTGTTCCAGCAATCTGCCGGTCACGGTCAGATGCTCCTGCTTAAACCGGATGACCTGGCTGGTCTGAAGGGAGCGGAACGACCGCGCTCGGCCGAGGATATGGATCGCCTCCAGCAGCGAGGTCTTGCCGCTGCCGTTGCAGCCGACGATGAAATTCAGCCGGGCGGCAGGCGTCAGGCTCGCGGTTTCGATGTTGCGCAGGTTGGAAACCTCGAGTTTCGCTAGGCTCATGGATTAAAGGTCCAGGAATACCAGCCTACAGTCGTTCAAATGGCATCTTCCATCAAATCCAGGCCCGATCCACCATAACCTCCATCAAGCAATGCTCGCCGCTTTGTCGTGGACATTCACTTGCCTGCTATCGAACCAGGCTTTGGAATCAGAGCTTCATCGGCATGACGATGAACTTGAAATTCGGGTTCTCGGTATCCTCGATCAGGCAACTGTTGGCGGCGTCGGTGAAAGACAGCTTCACCTCGCTGGAATCCACATTGTTGATCGCATCCAGCAGATAGGACGCATTGAAACCCACCGCCAATCCCTCGCCTTCCAAGCGGACCTCCAATTCTTCCTCGGCTTCCTCGTGTTCGGGGTTTTGCGCCTGTAGGCTCATCAATCCACCCTTCACATCCAGGCTGATGCCCTTGATCTTGTCGTTGGAAAGTATCGCCACGCGGGTCAGGGCGGATCGAAAAGCCTCCCGATCCAGATGGATGATCTTGGTAATATCCCTGGGCATGACGCGCTGGACATCGGGGTAGCGACCCTCGATCAATTTGGCGGAAAAGCTGAGGGATTTTTGGAATAGGCGGATGTTGTTGGAGGCAATCTGCAAAATGATCGGTTCTTCGTGGTCGTCCAGCAGGCGATACAGTTCCAATACGCCCTTGCGCGGAATGATGACCTGGCGAGGCTCGAGTTCCGGATTCTCCAGGGCTTCCTCGTAAACCGCGAGGCGATGGCCATCCGAAGAAACCGTGCGCAACCGGCGTCGGTCCACATCCAGCAACAGGCCATTGAGGTAATAGCGCACATCCTGCTGGGCCATGGCGAAGAGGGTTTTTTCCATCGCCTTTTTCAGGATAGGGGCGCTCAGATTCAACTCCACATCCGGTTCGTTGCTGTCGAAAGCCGGATAGTTTTCGGCGGGCAGGGTGCTCAAGGAGAATCGGCTGCGTCCGCTGTGGATGGCCAACTTGTCCTCCCGGCAATCCACGCTGACCGTGCTGCCGTCCGGCAACAGCCGGCAAATGTCCAGGAGTTTGCGCGCCGGCACGGTGATCGCCCCATCTTCTCCCGTATCGGCGGTGGAATGGGTCACCAGTTGCACCTCCAGGTCGGTGCCGGTGAATTCCAGCCGATCATCCGCCAGGCGGATCAGCACATTGGACAGGATCGGCAGGGTTTGCCGCCGTTCGATCACGCCCACCACTTGTTGCAGGGGCGTCAGGAGATTTTCTCGGGAGGTGGTGAATTTCATGTCGACCGCGTCTTAATGGGTTGTCTAGTTCCTCCCCGGGCAAGCGGGGCGATCCGTCAGTTGGAAAGTATGCGCATGAGATTGGAATAATCCTCCAGGAACTGGTTGTCGCTTTCCTTGAGTTCCTGAACCTTGCGGGTGGCGTGCAGAACCGTGGTATGATCGCGGCCACCGAACATCTGGCCGATTTCCGGCAAACTGTGATTGGTCAGCTCCTTGGCCAAAGCCATGGCGATCTGCCGGGGACGAGTGATCGTCCGGGTGCGCTTGTTGGAAAGCAGATCGGCGACGCGAATCTTGTAATATTCTGCCACCGTCTTCTGGATATTATCCACATTGATCATGCGGTCCTGCAGGGCGATGAGATCGCGCAGGGCCTCCTTGGCGAATTCCAGGGTGATGGGCTTGCCGGTGAAGTGGGCATTGGCGATGACGCGGCGCAGGGCGCCTTCCAGTTCGCGGATGTTGGAGCGAATGCGCTTGCCGATGAAAAACGCCACTTCCGGCGACAGTTCGACGCCTGCATGCTGCGCCTTGCTCATCAGGATGGCGACGCGGGTCTCCAGATCCGGCGGCTCGATGGCGACCGGCAGGCCCCAGCCGAAGCGGGATTTCAGTCGCTCTTCCAACCCCTTGATTTCCTTTGGATAACGGTCACAGGTCATCACCACCTGATGCTTGTTTTCCAGCAGCGTGTTGAAGGTATGGAAGAATTCCTCCTGCGAGCGTTCCTTGCCGGCGAAAAACTGGATATCGTCGATGAGCAGGGCATCGACATTGCGGTAATATTCCTTGAACGCATTGATGGCATTGTGTTGCAGCGCCTTCACCATGTCCGAGACGAAGCGCTCGGAGTGCAGATAGATGATATTGGCGGAAGGATTGTTTTTCAGGATTTCATTGCCGATGGCGTGCATCAGGTGGGTCTTGCCCAGTCCGGTGCCCCCGTAGATGAACAGGGGATTGTAAGCGCGCCCGACATTCTGGGTCACCTGCAAGGATGCCGCCTTGGCCAGTTGGTTGGACTTGCCTTCCACGAAATTATCGAAGGTGAAGGCGGTGTTGAGATTGTTGGGCTGGCTCTTGCGTCCACTGACGACTTTTTTCGCCCCAGCCGGCTTGCCTTCCTTGCGAACCGAAGACTCCTGAGGACGGGTACCGATTTCCAGCACGACGCTAGGCGCAGGGTCGCGGTTTTGATTGGCGACCACTTCTTCGATCTTGTCGAAAAAATGCTGCTTGACCCAATCCAGCACGAAGCGGTTAGGGGCGAGCAACCGGAGTTCGGAGCCGTTTTCCACGGCCTGCAAGGGTCGGATCCAGGTGTTGAATTGTTGCGGCGGCAGCTCGCCTTCCAGTTTGCTGATGCACTGGCTCCACAATGTACTCATCGGTGGGTTTTCTTAACGCAGGAGGACATTGGTAAAGAATGAAATAGGTACACTGAATTCAAGGTTCGAAAGAGGACCTTGTATTATACCCGCTCGACGAAAGTTATCCACAGCATTGACAGATCCCGACGGCATCTTTTACCATTGCGGGTCCTTTTATTTATCGTACCTGATTGACGGAAACAAGGCAGAATCACCATGAAGAGAACGTATCAACCGAGCAAAATCAAACGCGTCCGCACCCACGGCTTTCGCGCCCGGATGAAAACCCGCGGCGGTCGCAATGTGATCAACGCTCGCCGTGCCAAGGGCCGCAAGAGACTCAGCGTCTAAGACTTTGGCCGCGGCGACCTTCGGTTTTCCCCACGAACATCGTTTAGGCAAGCCCGCTGATTTCAAATATGTCTTCGAGAAAGCGGAAAAGTCGGCGGACACCTATCTGACCGTGTTGGCCCGCGTCAACGACCGGGGACATGCCCGATTAGGACTCGCCATCGCCAAGAAGCAGATACCCCGCGCATCCGCTAGAAACCGCATCAAGCGTTTGATTAGGGAAAGTTTCCGTCTGCGGCAGGCGGAACTGGGAAGCGTGGATATCGTGGTATTGGCGCGTTCTTCCGCGCGACTAAGCGATGGGGAAACCCTCCGAAACTCTCTCGAAAAGCATTGGAAAGCCCTGATAAAACGATGCGATTCGTGCTAGTGCAGTTCATCAAGTTCTACCGCTACGTGATCAGCCCCTGGCTGGGGCATCATTGTCGCTTCCATCCCACCTGCTCGAGTTATGCCCTGATCGCCATCGAGCGGTTCGGCGCCTTGCGCGGTTGCTATCTCACAATAATAAGACTGTCTAAATGCCATCCCTGGCATGAAGGCGGCTTAGATCCCGTCCCAGAAAAATTTGGTGGCAAACATGGATAATTTGAGGTTCGTGCTCTTCGTTCTTTTCGTCTACTTAAGCTATGAGCTTTGGCAGGCGTGGCAGGTCGACTATGGTCCAAAACCACCAACTCCGGTCTCGTCCACTCCCGCCGATGTCCCCACCCCTGCCGCATCGGCAAGCGGTCAACCGATTCCCGGAGCCTCCGCCGTACCCGGCGACGCGATACAGCAAGGCCAACGCATCAAGGTCGTCACCGATCTGCTGAATCTGGAAATCGACACCCAAGGCGGCGACATCCGTCTGATCGATCTGAGCCGTTATCCGGTGCAGAAAGACAAGCCGGAAACGCCGGTGCGCCTGCTCACCGACCAGGCAGCAGAACTATTCATTTCCCAATCCGGTTTCCTGGGCGAGAAAAGCTCTGCGCCCAATCATCACAGCCTGTGGAAAGCGGCGGGGAACGAATACACGCTGGGTGAGGGTCAGGAAGAACTGCGGGTGCCCCTGAGCTGGACCAACGATCAAGGCATCACGGTCACCAAGACCTATGTCTTCAAGAAAGGAAGCTATGTCATCGAGATGGAGCAACAGGTGTCCAACCAGTCGGCTGCTAACTGGAAAGGTCAGCAATACACCCAGTTGCAGCGCAAGCAGCCGGAGAAGAAAGCCGGTTCGGCCTTTTCCGCCTCTTCGGCCGATCGCGCCTACATCGGCGCCGTGTTGTACACCCCGGAAAGCAAATACGAGAAGATTTCCTTCGACGACATGAAGGACAAGAACCTCAAGCGGGAAAGTCAAAACGGCTGGATCGCCATGATCCAGCACTACTTCATGGCCGCCTGGATTCCCACCGCCGGCGAGGATGAAAATTTCTACACCAAGAACCTGGGCAATGAACTTTATGTGATCGGCGCCTTGTCGCCGCCGCTGGAAGTGGCCCCGGGCGCGAGCCAGGTGTTCAAGACCCGCATGTACGCCGGCCCCAAGCTGCAACGGGTATTGGAAAATATCGCGCCCGGCCTGGAGTTGACGGAAGACTTCGGCAAGCTGACCTTCATCGCCAAGCCGGTGTTCTGGGTGATAGAACAGTTCTACAAGATCTTCAACAACTGGGGCTGGGCGATCGTGTTCGCCACCATCTCCATCAAACTGCTGTTCTATAAGCTGTCCCAGTCCAGCTACCGCTCCATGGCCAACATGCGCAAGCTCCAGCCCAAGCTCCAATTGCTCAAGGAGCAACACGGCGAGGACAAGCAGAAGTTCAACATGGCCATGATGGATCTGTACAAGAAGGAAAAGGTCAACCCTCTGGGCGGCTGCCTGCCCATCCTGGTGCAGATGCCGGTATTCATCGCCCTGTACTGGGTGTTGTCGGAAGCGGTGGAATTGCGTCAAGCGCCGTTCATCTTCTGGCTGCAGGATCTGTCCGCTAAGGATCCGTACTTCATCCTGCCGCTGATCTATGGCGTATCCATGTTCATCCAGCAGCATCTCAACCCACAGCCCCAGGACCCGGTCCAGGCCCAGGTGATGAAGTGGCTGCCGGTGATGTTCTCGGTGTTCTTCGCCTTCTTCCCCTCCGGCTTGGTGCTGTACTGGGTGGTCAATAACGTCCTGTCCATCCTGCAACAATACGTCATCACCAAGCAGATCGAGAAGACGGCTTAAGTCCGTCGACGATTGGGCAGACCGAGCATGCCCAGGCGCCACGCGAAACAGAGCGGAGGATTCCGGTCTGTTTCGCGCCATCATGAGCCAAGCCAATCTCTCTAGCCCATGAATGAATCCGCCAAAGACACCATCGCCGCCGTCTCCACACCCATGGGCAAGGGGGGCATCGGCGTCATCCGCATCTCCGGCGCAAGGGTTGGCGAACTCGTCAGGGAACTGCTGGGCCGGGCACTGGAGCCCCGCCGCGCCCATTTCCTTCCCTTCCTCGATGCCGACGGCTCGACCCTGGATTCCGGCCTCGTCCTCTACTTTCCCTCCCCCCACTCCTTCACCGGCGAGGATGTGCTCGAATTGCAGGGCCATGGCAGCCCCGTGGTCATGGACCTGTTGTTGAAGCGCCTCCTTTCCTTGGGGGTGCGCCTGGCGCGACCCGGTGAATTCTCCGAGCGCGCTTTTCTCAACGACAAGATCGACCTGGCCCAGGCCGAAGCCATCGCCGATCTCATCGAAAGTAGCACGGAGCAGGCTGCCCGCTCCGCCCAGCGTTCCCTGCAAGGGGAATTCTCCAGGCAGATCGACGAACTGGTGGAAGCGTTGATCCATTTGCGCCTTGACGCGGAAGCCGCCATCGACTTCGTCGACGAAGACATCGATTTCCTCGGCGAAGGCGCGATCGCCGAGAAACTGGAGGGATTGCTGGGGCGGCTGGAAGACATCAGGCGTTGCGCCAAGCAGGGCTGCGTATTGCGCGACGGCCTCACCGTGGTCATCGCCGGCCGCCCCAACGCCGGCAAATCCAGCCTGCTCAATAGCCTGGCGGGACGGGAGGCGGCCATCGTCACCGAGATTGAGGGTACCACCCGGGATCTTCTGCGCGAATACATCCAGATCAACGGCATGCCCCTGCATGTGATCGACACCGCCGGCCTGCGGGAAAGCGCCGATCTCATCGAGCAGGAAGGCGTGCGCCGGGCGAGGCAAGCCATTGCCCGCGCCGACCGCATCCTGCTGATGATGGATGACCGCTTCCCGGAGGCAAGCGCTCATCTGCTGAGCGATCTGCCCGAGGATATTCCGATAACCCGCATCCGCAACAAGATCGACCTCACCGGCAGAAAGGCCGGTTTGAGCGAAACCGGCGGTTCGGTGGAGATCTGCCTCTCGGTCAAAACCGGCGCGGGACTGGAAGAACTGCGCCGGCATCTGAAGCTTTGCGCCGGTTACGACCCGGAGGCCGGCAATGTCTTCCTCGCCCGCCGTCGTCACCTGGATGCCTTATCCCGCGCCCGCGAAGCCGTGATCAACGGCCTGCAGCAACTCCAAGGCGCCCGAGCCCCCGAACTGCTGGCCGAAGATCTGCGCCAGGCGCAAAACGCATTGTCCGAAATCACC
>JAQTSI010000327.1 GCA_028711365.1 Methylococcaceae bacterium | reverse complement strand
GTAAGGGATGTTGGGAGAATCCCGATTAAACCAGGCCGGGCAAGGTCTTTGGATTTCCCGACGACGCCTGGAATTCTATCCGCGGCCTTACTTCACGCAGCGTCGATCCCTGACCTGCTCGAGCAGTCGCGCCGGCTTGTCAGGCATGGGATCAAGGCGTATAAGAACCAATAAATGACCCCCATAAAAATAGCATTGACCTCAGGAATACCTATATATGCCGATGTCCTGGCGCGAAGCCATCGAGAAGGTCCTCCAAGAAGAGGCCCGACCGCTGCACTACTCCGAGATTTCGGAGCAAGCACTAGCGCGCGGCTACTACAAGACTGACGGCGCCACCCCAGACGCGACTGTGAACGCACAAATAACTACATCGATCAGGAGCGAAGGAGACCAATCCCCCTTCATCAAGGTTGACCGAGGCACCTATGCCCTGCGCACTTTGGGTCAGGCTGTTCCAGTCGCTAAACCACAAGCAGCTGCCCCTACGGCGCCGATTAAGCTGAAGGCTGAGACAACTCCGGTTGTTGGCGAGCCCGAGCCCAATCAATCTGTGATTCGCTGTCTTGGTATGTATTGGCAGCGTGACCTAGTAGTTTGGCGCAACGATCCACGTGTCTACGGGAAGCAGCAGGCATTGTCAAAGCCGGTCGATTTCGGTGGACAACGTGGTATCTACATTCTGTATGACCACCACACTGTGGTGTACGTTGGCAGGTCCGTTGATCGGCCACTCGGGAAAAGGCTGTACGAACACACCATTGACCGTCTTGGCAGCCGCTGGAACCGCTTTTCATGGTTTGGTCTGCGTGATGTCACAGATGAAGGCAAACTGGTTGAGGCTGAGGTTCAGATTCAGGTCGCACTACCGTCGCTAATTGCAACGCTTGAGGCTTTACTAATCGAGGCCCTCGAACCGCCGCAGAACCGGAAGCGTGGGGACGACTTCTACGTCATGGAGTACATCCAAGACATCGATCCAGAACTCAAAGAGCGCGAGCTACAAAACACTCTGCGCAGCATAGAGCAGAAGCTCCGAGGCCAAGCTTGAGATCTTGCGCCATACCAGCAAACGTAGCCTGGGTGGAGCTTGCGGAACCCAGGTCAACAATCATCCCGTCGCCATGACGGCCGGCGACTCAAGGGAACGTTTGTGGCTCCGTTCCTTCCTGGATTTCGTTACAGTTCATCCAGGCGCTTGCTACGCTTGCTTGAGTTGGCGGCCTAACCCATATTTCAAGGAGTCATCGTGCCGACAATTTCAATGTTCTACGGCGTACTCATCTTGATGTACTTCTACGACAACAAGAAACATAGTTGTCCGCATATTCACGCAGAATACGGGGAGTATGAAGCATCAATTTCAATTGATGATGGTACCGTCCTCAGTGGCAGCTTGCCTCCTTCCAAGCTAAAACTTGTACAGGCATGGATTGAAATACATCGAGAAGACTTGCTAGTAGATTGGAAGCTAGCAGTGGCGGGTGAGCCTGTATTTAAGATTGATCCGCTGCGATAAACGGGGCTTCGCATGGATAAGATTGTCAAAGCTATTCCTCTCGATGATTATAGAATCGAAATACTCACTAGCAGCGGCGTCTCAGGTATTTTTGATGTCAAGCCATATTTACGGGGTGGTGCTTTCCAAGAGCTGACCGACAAGTCCTATTTTCGTATGGTGCGCCCCGCCCATTATGGGATCATGTGGCCCCATGAGCAGGATTTCAGTGCCGACACCATTATTTGGGACATACAAAATACCTGACCGTCTATTCCAGCTACCTGCGCCACGAAAGCAAGCGTAGCCTGGGTGGAGCTTGCGGAACCCAGGTCAACAATCATCCCGTCGCCATGACGGCCCGCCACTCAAAGGAATATCGTCATGCGCCCTAATGCTGGAGCAGGTATAGGCTATCTCGCCTGCGCACGACGGATAAATTCATATTTATTAAGCAGCAACAGGTAGCTTTTATCATGATCAACGATGCACTTATTTCGCAAGTCAAAACGCTTAGCGTCGCCGAGCGTATCGAGCTAATCGGGGTTGTTTGGGAGACCTTGTCTCCTAGCGAAGTACCCGTGTCAGCAGAGGAAAGGGCTTTGCTGGACGCTCGTTTGGCGGATATGGAGCAAAATCCTGAGGATCAAAGCCCTTGGTCTGAAGTTCAAGCACGCCTTAAGCGGCAATTGCCTTGAGTTTCAAAGTTTATGTCCGCCGTGCGGCAGAAATTGATGTGGCGGAAGCTCAATTATGGTATGAAGAGCAGCCACGTAGGTCGGGCAACGTCTTTTTATTGCCCGACAATTCCGGGAATCTGAACGCGATATGCATCCCATCCGTAACGTTTTATAGCGCGCCCAGTCTCGCCCAGGTATCTGTTGGGCATAAGGCACGCATCCTAGTAGAATTGATACATGCCACCCTCCACCATAGTCCGAATTCGAGAATGCGTCCGTTCGCTAAACTATGCCGTTTCCATCCATGCTGCCGAGGAACTTGACGATGACAATCTCACAATCTTTGACCTCGAAAACATCATCTTCAAGGGCGAAATCATCGAGCGCCAACGAGACGCCAGAATACGAGAACTCAAATGCGTCGTCCGTGGCCTCACCCTCGAAGAACGACAGGCCGAAGCAATCGTTAAAATCGGGCCGCTCGGCAATCTCTTCGTCATCACCGCCTACCTCGCCTAGCCCTCTTTGTGCCTCATGCGGGCAGTCGGGCGTTCGCCTCCGAAAAGTGACCCGCAGCTTTGGTCGTGGCCCATCGCTGTTGCTGATCGAGGATATTCCTTTATGGACATGCCCGCACTGTGGCGAATCTTACTTCACAGCTCAAACGCTACATGAGATTGAACATATCAAAGCGCTTCGCAAGTCTATCTCTGTTGAGCGCCCGGTTCCTGTCGCCCTGTTTCAGGCTCCGTGCGCCAATATTCCCACATCGATCTAAACCACTCTTTCCACCACGCCGGCGAAGTAATGACGGCAGCGTTACTCGGAGATGCTTGATTGATGCGTCTTCTTCGTCGGCATATCCTTCTACCGGACTCAATATGCCGTTTCCATCCACATGGAAAATTAGAGCTGCGTCATGAACATCGCTCAAATTGAATCTGAAGCCCTATCCCTCCCAGTTGATGCTCGTGCGGTTCTTGCTCATCGGCTCTTGCTGAGTTTAGAGGAGATTTCGGAGCCGGAGCTTGACCCTTTATGGGGTGAAGAGTCGGCCCGACGCGCCACTGAGGTTGATGCTGGGCTAAGGCAAGCAGTACCGGGTGACGGGGTCGCAAGAAAAGCGCAGGTGTTGCTTCGGTGACTTACAGTTTCCTCCCCGCTGCGGAGGCTGCTCAGGCTCTTGCCTCGGCGAGGTGTTCGAGCAGCAATTGCGCCGCCGCGGATAAGCCTTGCAGGGAGCGAACGCAGAGGTGGAGCCGGCGCTGGGCCCAGGCATCGTTCAAGGCCAGCGTCGCCAATCCCAGCGAAGCCGTGTAGGGCGTGGTGGCGGCCTTCGGCACCACGCCGATGCCGAGTCCCGCCGCCACCATGGCGCAGACCGCATCGAAGCTGGTGACCTGGATCTTCAGATTGAGCGGTTTCCCCGCATCGGCGGCGGCGCGCAGCAGGCGGTAATGCAAAGAACTGTCGCCATGAAGCCCGACAAAGTCGAAATCCAGCGTCTCGCAGAAATCGACCTGGCCGCGCCGGCCCAAAGGATGGTCCGGCTGAACGATCAACACCAATTCGTCCTCACGGAAAGGAATCATCGTCAGATCCTTGCCTGCCGGGATCTCGCTCACGATGCCGAAATCGGCCCGGTTTTCGGCGACCGCCCGGGCCACGATCGAACTCACCTGCTCCTCCAGATGCACCTGGATTTGCGGATGCGCGGAAAGAAACTCGGCGAGCGCCGAGGGCAGGAATTCCACGATGGCCGAAATGTTGGCGAAGACTCTCACCTGGCCTCGGATTCCCGAAGAGTAGCCTCGCAACTCCCGGTCCAATTGCCCGGCCTGATACAAGATGCTGCGGGCGCGCGCCAAAATAGCTAGGCCGGACGGCGTGGGATCGATGCCCTTGCTGCTGCGCACCAGTAGCGCCGTACCATAGCGCGCTTCGAAATCGGACAGGCGCTTGCTGATGGCCGAAGCAACGGTATGGCAATGCTCGGCCGCCTTGGCGATGCTGCCGGCCTCGGCCACGGCGACGAACAGTTCGAGATCCTTCAGATCGAAGTGCATGGCGGACTTCCCGGATCTTGGCCGGGTTCGGTTTCCAAGAACCGGAAAATGGCCGGGTTCCCGCAGCCTGCCGCATTGAAGCGCAGCCAGGGCGAGGCTTCCTGCTGGGGCCGGAACAGGGCGCCCGGCGCCAGCATAATGCCCTGCTTGGCGGCTGCCGAGGCCAGCGGCGTGGCGTTTTCGCAAGCTTGCCGGCGCGCCCAGATGAACAGGCCGTCTTCCGCCTCCCGGTAGATTTCCAGTCCGCAGCGTTCGAGGTTTCGGACGGCCTCGCCGCGGGCCTTGCGCAGGCGCGAGCGCAGCTTCTCCAAGTGCTTGCGATAATAGCCGTCGCTGAGCAGCTCGTAGACCAGCCGCTCGTCGATTTCCGAGGTGGTCAGGCTGGTCAGCAGCTTGAGATCGGTCAGGCTCTCGGCGATTTCGTACTTGCAGACCAGGAAACCGACCCGCAGGCTCGCCGAGACGGTTTTCGAAAAACCGCTGACGAACAGCACCCGCTCCAATTGATCGAGCGTCGCCAGACGCGTGGCCTGCCCCTCCAGCAAATCGCCATAGATATCGTCCTCCACGATCATCAGCGCATAGCGTTCGGCCAGTTGCAGCACCCGATGGGCGCAAGCCTGACTGATGCTGACGCCGGTCGGATTGTGCAGCAGGGTATTGGTGAAGAACACCTTGGGTTGGTGCTCGCGGATCAGTTCTTCCATCGCGCCGGTGTCCGGCCCCTGGGGGGTCCAGGGTACGCCCACCAGCCGTGCCCCCAACAGTTTGAGATAGCCGAACAGGGTG
>JAQTSI010000326.1 GCA_028711365.1 Methylococcaceae bacterium | reverse complement strand
CGGCGGAGCGTTTCCTGGCCGACCCGTTCGCCGAGGAACCGCAAGCACGCATGTACAAATCCGGCGATCTGGGCCGCTGGCTGGCCGACGGCAGCATCGAATATCTGGGCCGCAACGACTTCCAGGTCAAGATTCGCGGTTTCCGCATCGAGCTGGGCGAGATCGAAGCCCAGCTGGCAGAACATCCCAGCGTACGCGAGGCGGTGGTATTGGCGCGAGGAGAGCAAGGCGACCAGCGCCTGGTGGCGTATTACACCGGTGATGAAAACCTGGCTGCCGAAGCACTGCGTACGCATTTGGCGTTGGAATTGCCCGATTACATGATCCCTGCGGCCTATGTGAAGCTCGACGGTTTGCCGCTGACCGCCAACGGCAAGCTGGACCGCAAAGCCCTGCCGGCGCCGGAAGGCGAAGCCTTTGCCCGGCGAGGCTACGCAGCGCCACAAGGCGAGGTCGAGGAGACACTGACGCGGATCTGGGCCGAACTGCTCAAGCTCGAGCGGGTGGGCCGGCACGACAATTTCTTCGAACTGGGGGGGCATTCAATGTTGGCGGTACAGGCGGTGAGCATGCTCAAGCAAGTCGGTATCGACCTTCCTCTGCTGGCCTTGTTCACGAATCCCACCATCGAGTCCCTGGCCGCTCATGCCGGCCCGCAAGCGGCGAGCGGTGCGATACCGCTACGGGCTGAAGGCACCGAGCGTCCCCTATTCTTGATACACGAAGTCTCGGGGGAAGTGCTTTATGGTGCTGCGCTTGCGAGTCATCTCGACCCTGCCATTCCGGTCTACGGCTTGCCGGGTGCCGAAACACCGTTACGCACCGTACAAGCCTTGGCGACGCGGTTGCTGTCGATGATCCGGGCGGTTCAGGCGGAGGGACCGTATCGCATCGCCGGTTGGTCCTTTGGCGGCACGCTCGCCTATGAAATTGCCCATCAACTGATCGGTGAGGATGAGACGGTCGAGTTTTTGGGGCTGATCGATACCTACCATTTGTCCGGTGAAGAGCGGGCCGAGCACTCCTCCCGCGATAGCTCGGACGACAACGCCTTTTTGCTGAACATGATCGGATCGCAGGATCAGCCGGCGTTTGAAGCGCTGAAGGCTATCGCATCGACTCTGGAGTTTGCTGCACTGGTGCGGAAGTGCCAGGAACAGTCGTTATTGCCCGAGACGCTGACGGTCGATGAGGTTCGGCGCTATGTCGCGACCTGCCGCGCCAATACTCAGGCCAACGAAGAGTACTTTGCGCCGTATATCCCCATTCCGATCTACCTGTATGCCGCTCAGGACGAGACGGGCAAAGACCCCTGGCGTGGCTGGGGATCCGTCGTAGCCAAAGAGCAGATCCATGTCATCGAGGTAAGCGGGACGCATCAAACGATGGTGGAATCGCCCCATGTCGAGCGACTGGCCGAAGCGCTGTCACATGGTATTCGCCAGGTGAGTGAAAAACGCACGAGTTTGCCGGAACTTGACTATTCCCCCCTGTTGACGATACAGACGGGCCGACGTGGCACGAGCCCGGTTTTTTGCGTGCCGGGAGCAGGCGGAAACGTAGCGGCTTTGACCGAATTGGCTGGGGCATTAGGCGAAGGCTGGCCGGTGCACGGTTTGCAGCCTAGAGGTCTCGACGGCGTGCTCGTTCCGCATTCGACGGTGCAAGCGGCCGCCAAAGACTATCTTCGAGCCATCCAGACAGCCTATCCCAATGGCCCGGTGCATCTCATAGGGCATTCGTTCGGAGGTTGGGTGGTTTTTGAAATGGCCCGAACTTTGCTCGAAATAGGGCGTGAGGTTGCCTCGCTCACTTTGATCGATACCGAAGTCCCTCACGGGATAATCGCACCGGACTGCGAATACAGCCGTACCGAAGCACTCATGAAGTTGATCGAGATATTCGAACAGGCGGCCGGCACTTCGCTAGGGATCCTGCCTGATGAATTGGGTGCGCTTAGCGATAAGGCCCAACTGGTACTGTTACATGGGCGCCTCGTCCGGGTGGGCCTGATGCCGAAGCGCTCGGAACCCGAAGCCCTGCGCGGAACGCTACGTACCTTTGCAAGCTGCTTGCGTACCGGTTACCAGCCGGATGGGGAATATCCCTGTGCAATGCACTTGGTGCTGGTACGCGATGACAGCCTCGACGAGGCAGCGGATTCGCTGCGCAACGAAGAGATGGTCGCAGGTTGGAAGCATTGGGCACCCCATTTGCTCTTCTGGCAAAGCGAAGGAAACCATATGAGCGTGATCAAAAAACCCCATGTCGATGCGTTTATCGGCTGGTTGCACAAGGATATGCGATAAGAGCGGAAGAAGCCGGTCTCAACTGGGATTCGTGCCGGCAACATGTTTAATCACCTATAGAAATCAAAATGAAAAGCCGAAACAAAAAGCGCCAGAACAAGCCCGATATTCCTAAGGTCAAGAAAAAAAGTGGATTACTGGGGGATTTGGGGCGCCCTTTTTACTTTCTTTGGTGCGGCGAGACGATTTCGATGATGGGTACCATGCTCATGGAGTTCGCATTGGGAGTGTGGGTCTATCAGAAAACGGGATCGGTGCTGGATTTCTCCGGAGTGATACTCGCCACGGCGCTGCCCGCGCTGATCGTCATGCCATTTGCCGGCAGTGCCGCCGACCGTTTCGACCGTCGCTATGTGATGGTGGCTGCCGATTGCGTCACGGCATTGATGACACTCGCCCTGGCTTATCTATTGTGGCGGAACGTGCTTGAGATACAGCATCTTTATATCTTCAACATGATCGTGGCGGTCGTAGCGGCGTTTCGAATGCCTGCCTACCAGGCCTCTGTGGGTACCCTCTTGGCTGCGGAACAATTCACTCGTGCCAGTGGCGTGATGGGGGTGAGCATGAATCTGATGAGCATGGTTGCTCCGATGATTGCCGGTGGAATCATGGGCGTGGTGGGTTTGCCGGGGATAGTCTCCATTGATCTGGTCGCTTTCTGCCTGGGGTCGATCTTGGTGTTGAAGGCTTTTTTCCACCAGAAGAAAAAAAGCGCCACGGTTGGAGAACACCATCATTCTTCGGATAGTGAGTCATTTGGCGGTTTTGCTTCCGCCCTGTCGTTTTTCAGGCGAGAGCCTCTGATGTTGGGATTACTGATCTATGCGGTGATTCAGCAAGGCTTGTTGGTCCTCGCTTCCAACATGCTCATGCCGCTCGTGCTTTCCCATTATTCGACGGAAGAACTCGGGCTGATTTTGACTTGCGGGGGGGTAGGCGGATTGTCCGGGGCCGCGATGCTCATCGCCTTGAGCGGTATGCGCCGGCTGATGATCGCCGTGCTCCTGGGCGATGCGGTTCTGGCGCTAGTCGTGTTGCTTGCGGGTATCAATATCTCATTCATCGGTTATTGCGTTTGTGCGTTCGTGGCGCTTTTCGCAGCGGGTTTTGCGGAGGGTTGCGGCCACTCGCTTTGGATGCGTAAGGTGCCGCAGCAATACCAGGGACGAATATTCGCTTTGATCGGCACGATTATGCTTGCCGTGACCTCGGTCGTCGTGTTTTCCGGTGGCATGCTAGCCGACAAAGTATTCGAACCGGCGCTTGCCGAGGGCGGGGTTTGGGAAATGACGATAGGCCTTTGGCTGGGTACGGGCAAGGGCAGGGGGCTGGGATTCATGTTCGTGCTGAGCGGCGGTTTGGCCTTCTTTTTGGCTCTCATCGCCTTTGTAACGCCGTTGCGTAAGCTCGACTTGCTGGTCACCGATAGACCGACGTCGCCTGTTTCCAGCGAAGAAACTGTGCTGGTGCCTTGCCCGGAGGGAAATCAAAGTGTGTGAGGCACTGACATCCGCCCCACCGAATGAGTCCAAACCTGTTACTCCCTAGTTTTTCGGCATCGGGTCGATGTGATTCCTGCGCTCCGGTTTTGGTAACAGTTCACTGCGACATAACCCAATAGAGAACTAACATGGCATACGATTATTTACAACGAGTTGAATCTAATGCACGGACCTATGCAAGGAATTTCCAGCGGGTATTTATCGGCGGTAGTGGGGTGCGCGTCCGTGACTCGGAAGGAAATGAATTCATCGACTGTTTGGCCAATGCCGGCGCCTTGCCCCTTGGGCATAATCACCCCGAAGTGCGGGAAGCCGTGTTGAGCTTTGTTGCGTCGGACCATATTCAGCAAGCGCTCGATCTTACCACTCCGGCAAAAATTGAGTTTGTTCGGGAGTTATTCAAGCATTTACCCTGTGGGTTGAGCAATACGGCGAAAATCCAGTTCTGCGGGCCAACCGGTTCGGATGCTGTTGAAGCAGCCTTCAAGTTGTCGAAATATTACACCCAGCGGCAAAAAATCCTGGCTTTCCATGGTGCTTATCATGGCATGACTTCGGGCGCTCTCGGGGCCATGGGCAATCTTCTTCCGAAGTCGGGCATCGGTTTGGAATCGGGCAGTGTTCACTTCGCCCCTTATCCTTACAAGTTTCGATGCCCTTTCGGCACCGACGGCTCCGACACCGATCAATTGTCGATCAATTATATCCGCACGATCTTGTCCGACCAGGAGAGCGGAATACCCAAACCGGCGGCGATGATCGTCGAAGTAGTGCAAGGGGAGGGCGGTTCCATCCCGGTGTCTTCCTATTGGCTCCGGGCAATACGTGAACTCACGCTTGAGTTCGATGTCCCGCTCATCATCGATGAAGTTCAAACCGGGCTTGGGCGTACCGGCGCCATGTTCGCCATTGAACATGCCGATATCACGCCCGACGTTCTCGTCCTGTCGAAAGCGATTGGCGGCGGTTATCCGCTTGCCGTCGTGCTGTATGACAAACGCTTCGATGTTTGGCCGCCGGGCATGCACGCCGGGACATTCAGAGGCAATCAGGTGGCGATGGTTGCCGGATGTACGACGATGCGCGTGATCGAACGAGAGGGTTTGGTCGAAAATGCCAGAAAAATGGGGGCGATCCTGCGGGAAGGGCTACTCAAGATAGCGCAACGTTTCCCGTTTCTGGGCGATGTTAGCGGCCTGGGCTTGATGATCGGGGTCGAGGTGA
>JAQTSI010000325.1 GCA_028711365.1 Methylococcaceae bacterium | reverse complement strand
GGGCATAGGTGAAGATGCCGAGGAGGTCATCCGTCATCACCTCGCCAACGAAGTCATAGCACCATCTCCTTCCCTCCATCCAGGCCATGACGCGGCGGATGTCCTGGACTAGCGGCATGCTCGTTCCGAGGGCCTGCCGGACCATGCGCTGTAGTGTCCGTCCCGGTTTCATTTCCAGGGAGGCGATGCAGATACGCTCTCCTTGATCGGCAGCCGACAACATGACCTGGCCCAGCAGTTGAGATTTCCCATGGCCTGATATGCCCGTCCAGATGCTCATTTCTGACTGCCGTAGCTGGAGGAGATGCATCACCTTCGGCCAGGGCAGCATTACCCCATGGGAATCACCATTGGCCGGATGAAATAGATGGATTACATCGGCGGTAAATGAACCTGCAGAGCGCAAATTCTGCGGAGCAAGGGATTGCGCCGTATCGAAACAATGCTTGATGTCGGCCGGGGAAATGCCAGCCAGCAGGCATTCGTTCGCGTCCTTTTTCGGCAGCGTGACGATCAGGCACCGATCCCGTCCGAGGCGCTCCACCAGCTTGGCGCAGCCATCCCGGCCGGCGTCATCGTTGTCGAAGCACAGGTAAATGTCGTCGAAGCATTCCAGGTTTGGAAACTCGTTATCCAGCCACGCGAAGTTCCCAGCCCCCGAGAATACAGACAGGGCCGGATAGCCGAACTGGTAAAGCGACATGGCGTCTAATTCGCCTTCGCAGATCACCACCCGCCGCGCCCCCGGCAAAACGGCCTGCCAACCGAAAAGCATCTGCTCGCAGCCGGCAGCCACCCTCATGTCCTTTTTGTCGGCGATGTTCCGGAGCTTGAAATTACGCAGTTCTCCATCCCGCAGATGCGGGAACATGGCGTATTTATCGTCCTTTCCGACGACCTTGTAGGCGGCGATGGTTTCGGCGGACAGGCCGCGTGTTTCCCGCAACCACGCCATGACCGGGTTTGACTTGGCGCTGATGTTCTCGGGGCGCTTGGGCTTTGGGTAGGTCTTCCGGTCCGGTTCCCGAATTTGGATGCCGAGAAACTGCGCCGCCTGAATCATGGCATCCTGCAGCCCGATGCCCCGCGTGGCCATCCACAGGTCCAACAGGTCGCCCGAGACGCCGGACGAGAAATCCGACCAGACGCCCGCCTTCGAGCCGCCGAGATGCACCCCCAGGGATTTCCCTGGCTCGCCATCGATGGAGCCGCAGCGCCATTCGTGGCCATCCTTCGATCCGTTGGGAAGCAACTCCACAGCCACCCGGTCTGCACATTCAGCCAGTCGGCGGGAAAGTTCGTTGGCCTTCATGACGGCACCTCGTCAGCCAGCATAAGGTGGCGAGGGATGCCTCCGATGGTGGGGGCGGAAGCTGCCGACGATGATCCGCTGATTTCGTCTTCGAAGCGGCGGCCGTTTAGCCAGGTTGAGGCTAAGGGGATGTACTTTCCGCCGTCACGAACCCACTGGTCAGACTGTTTGGACCGATCCAGCGCCGCCATGATCTTGGCGAACAGTCCGTCATTCGGGGAAAGTTTCTGCCACGCCTTTTCAGACTGGAACTTGTTTTCCTTTTTCGGATAGGCGGACCAGAAGGCGACAAATCGATCCGACACGGCCTTTAATTTTTCCGGCATTGGCTTATCGATACCCTTGCCGTCGATATCGATTTCACCTGTCGGACAAGGGGTGTTTACTTCTGTATCTGTATCGGCATCGGAGTCTGTGGGCGTTACAGAAACGTTTCCTTGCGTTTCGATATCGTTACGTTTCGCTGCACGATGCTTGCGAACCCGCGCCGTGCTTGTATCCGATGCGTATTGGCGCTTGTTCCATGAAACAATTTCGATATCGTTATCGATAAGCCCTTGCGATATCAAAACCTGCTTCGTCGATAACCATTGGTCGATATCGATACGCAACTGAAACGCTATCGATTCGTCGTGAAACGTTTCACGTGTTTCACGTAACGGTGTGTCGCCGTTACTGCAACGGATGCAAAGCAACATGATGAAACGCCGCTGGTCTGCCTCGCTCAACATTTGAACCTTCGGGTCAGTGACAAATTCCGCGTACATGCGAAACCAGGAGTTATCCATTGAACCCTTCCTTGACTTCCCGCTTAAGCGTCTCGCACAGCGGCACAACCTGCCGGCGCTTGGATTCCGGGTGCTTCAGTTTGGCCACGTTGTCGGCCTGGGCGCGGGCCTCTGGCCAGGACGAGGGATGATCAGTCGGGACGAGGCGCAGGGGATGGGTGGGCATCCCGTTACTCCATCGCCCCCGCACACTCGGAGCATTGGAAGCCGTTCTTGTGCCCTAGGCTTTTCCGACCCTTGATTTTACGCGCCCGATTGCAAATCCGGCACCAAAATGTGTGGAAACTGACGCCGGCCATCTTGGCGTGAGAGGCATTGGTTGCCTCCCGATAGCCGGCGATAAGGTCGCCATTGCTGTAGGTCATTCCTCGTCCTCGCTAACGACAATGGCACATCCGATGACGATGGCGACCAACGAGCACAGAACCACGTAGAGGCAAACGCAGCCCCGGATGTCGGCGGGGGTCACGGGCGCACCCCCATGGCGGCCAGGTCATCGGCGATCCACTCGTCGAGGACGTTGATGTCATAGATGCCGGCCAACTCATCGGGCCGGCGCTCCATCGCCTCGGCGGCAAGGTTGGTGGTTGCCTTGCTGACGCGCATCACGCCGTTGCGGACAAAGACCGCGAATCGGGTATCGTCGACCTTGCCGTCGAGCTTGTTGCGAATGGTACGGATCATCTGTTGCATGGTTCCTCCATTGTAAGTTTTGGGTATCCGGATTTTCCGGTGGACGGCTGCAATTCATGCTGCTTTGCAGCAGACCGCAAACTTTCCTTTCCGGTCATGGTCACCTCAAAAAAATCCCCGGGCGGTTCCGTGGCGCCCGGGGTTAAAACGCCCGCAGGCGCACAGGGAGGAGACAATCATTTAGGCGGCTTTCGACGTGCGATGCCCGGCCCAATCAATATCTGTTCGAAGCATCTCGCAGGTAATCGCGCCGTCAGTCATCCGTTCAATCTTGGGGCATTTGTCCGCAGGAACTTGCGTTCCAGCCCATTTATAGACAGCTTGGACCGAAACACCGCAGCCTTCGGCCAGCGTTTTCGCCCCCACTAATTTGATCGCTTTGGAAATAGGTGCCATGAACTTAATTAAACCACAGGTTGATTATGATAGCAACCCTTGTTTTCTTCCGCCTGATTTCGGCGGTCGGTGTTTTTCGCTCTGGCCCATCGGATAATATCAGCCAAAGGCTCCCCCTACCCCATCGGATAGAGAGAGGCGCTGCATCAGCCCCTTACGGGAGCGTCATGCACCAGGCCGGCTAGACCTGGAGCCCCCTGGCGTGACGCTACGGCGAGCCAGTCGGATTCTGCGGATTTGCACCGGGTGACTGTTTCCAGTCCCTTACCGATACCCTTGTCTTCCACGCCGCCGGGTTGGGCGCTTGCTATCGGATGGAGTCCGGTCGGTGCCAACAAAAAACCCCGGCAATGCTTTGAGGGGCTGGCCTTTGGCTAGGCAATCACATACGCGGCAATCCCGAACGCTTCTGTAACCACACAGCCCCTCAAAACACTCCGGGGTTCTGGATTGCAACGCCGATTGCCATACCGACGACCCAATCATATCAATTGCCGATTGACTTGTCTATTCAACCTATGGTTTAATTACTCCATGCCGCAACCCATCGCGGCCCGGATTTCAGCCCCAGCGAGACGAACCGCTGCCCCCGGCAAGTTATGAGCGAACGGCGATCTTCGGCAGGTTTCGGGGTTTGCTCCCCACCCGACACACAAAGAGGAGCAGGACCGGCCGCCCGTAGCGGCTAACCAGGCGATTGAGCCTGACTACCGGGAGAGAACGGCGGCTCACTCAAGGCGAAAGCATGAGCGCTGTAGAGCAAGCGGGGAAAGCGCGTTACCCCGCACCGAACACGGAGGAAACCATGAAACTGATGTCCTGTAGCGTCTCAGCCGACCACCGCCGCTACCAGATGGAAGAACTGGAAGCGGCCCGATTGGATGCAATCCGAGAACGGGCGATTGCCGACCGCTCCGACCAACTCATGCAGACCGATTGCTGCCCATGGTCTCAGGACAATTTTCTGGAAGCATGGGGCGAAATTGATATTGTCGGCCCCCACAGAGACACCATCGCCGCGCTGTGCCAAGCGATAAATCGAGACGATTTCGACAAGATCGGCGCCATCGTCGCTATCCGAATTAACGCCTACTGGCGCGACCAAGCCATGCAGCAGGCCGCCCGTGAACTCCGCATCAACGGACTGGGGGCCGCATGAAAACTACCCTCTACATCGGCTGGAAACCCGATTACACCGGGACCATGGAACTGACGGTCTGGAATACCGATTACGTCAGCGAAAAGAACGGCTACATCAACGTCATCACCATGGAAACCGAAGTTCCAACCAGCGAGCCCAGCCGCTCTGAAGCCGTGGCCGCCAACGTCGCCGAACTCCGCCGCGAGCAGGGGAAATTGATGGCCGACGTCAATCGCATCGAATCGAAGATTCAGGAGCTGTTGTGCATCGACTACGAGCCGGAGGAGAAATGAACAAATTTACCGTAACACTAGCCGCCTTGCGCAAAGCCAACGCCTGTTACGACGGCTATAACAAAGTCGTTCGGAATCTGCAAGGGAAGCCATTTACTGATGCCGACGGCGAGCTGAATGCGTATCTGAGGCTCGCGCATAAAGCACCGATCAGCATTCGCTCCATCCTCGATAGTAACGGACTCGATGATGCGCTGTGGGCGTTGCGCTGCATTGAAAATTCTGAACGCGACAAGGATATTCGCTTGTTTGGCGTCTGGTGCGCCCGGCAGGTCGAACATTTGATGATCGACCCCCGTAGCGTAAATGCGCTGGATGTTGCTGAACGTCACGCCCATGGAAACGCAACCTATAACGAACTGGCCGCTGCCAGGGCCGCTGCCGGGGACGCTGCCAGGGCCGCTGCCTGGGCCGCTGCC
>JAQTSI010000324.1 GCA_028711365.1 Methylococcaceae bacterium | reverse complement strand
TTCCCGCGCCGCCGTTCGGTTTCCGCCCTTCCGCCTTATCCGCCATATTTCAACCCCACCTTGGTCAAATCTGCGCGCCCTTCACTTAGCTCCGCAACGCCGCCTGCTGCATTTGGAGCCGCGCCGTGTTTACGGCCCGTGCTTCCGATACCCGCTGTGCCCGCAGTACCCGGTACTCGACCGCCGCATCCGCGCCCCGCGCGTCAATGTAGTTGTTGATGACGGTGGTGGGCTTCAAAGAACGGCCCCCTCCAATCGGCACGATGGTTCCCGGTCGGTCAGGCACCCACCATTCTGGGCCGCGCTCACCGACCAAGGATACCTGATTCATGGGCGGACGCCCGCCCTCTTGAAATGCACCAAACCCTCCTCCGCCCGCCGGAATTACAGCTTCGGCACCGGATGTCGCCGCAGTCACACCCCCAGAGATACCAGCCAAGCCACCAAAGAACGAGCCGAGAATTCCCAGAAATCCGCTTGACCCCGAGAGCGATCCGGCAATCGACTTGAAGACATACGCCTTGACAATGGCCTCGGCAATGAGCACCAGCAGGCTTTTCATCACATCCCCAAAACCCTTGCCGTAAATAATCATCTGCGTAAATGAGGTGGACATCTGCCGGCCAAAGTCATAGGCGCTGTCGTTCAGGCTGCGCAAGTGTTCGGTGGTCTCGTCCAGATGCAATTCATCAAGCTGAAGGTTCAGGATGGCCACTTTGTCTTCATAATCGGTTAGCGCAATGGTGCCGGCTTTCCACCCTTCGGTCAGCAGGTCAAGCTGTTCCTGAATCTTCTGTGCCTCGGTTTGTTCGGCATGAATGCTGAGAACCAACTGGTTCATGCTCTCCTGATAGTCATCCGTCCCTTTCTGCAAGGCATCAACCGCCGCTTTGCGTGCGGTCATCTCTCTCACGCTAGCTTGCACCGCTTGAGCAAACGCAATTTCCCCCTCCGTCGCCCCCGCCATGCGAAGCTGATGTATCGCTATGGCCTTTTCTGACATACCGAAGGTGCTCGCCTGGTCCATTAGACCTTTCATGGTTGTTTGAATAGTTTTGGTTCTTTCTTCTTCTGCCGTTAAATGGGCAATCGTAGCGGCAACCGCCGCCGCAAACTCGAGTTGCCCGGTCGTGGCGCCTAAGATCTCAAGTCGGTACAATTCTGTCTGGGCCTGACTTTTGCCGAATGTTGCCGCCTGCTCAACCATCGTCTCTAGGAGTTTTTTGATTTTATTTTGTATCTTCTTTGCGGCTTCTCTCAGTTTGTCAAAGTCTGTGGCAAGATTTTTGGCCGGCACGCTGCTCATCCCCAAGGCAATACCTAGTCTAGCTACCGCATCCTCTAGCGCAAATATCTCATCTTTGACTTTCAGGTTGGCGGCAGCATACTCATCGGCCTCTTTCTGCGTATCCTTCATCGCCGCTTTTATGGCATAGTACGCTGCTATGGGCTGCCCAGCCATCAATGATTGGGCAGCAATCACGGTCATTATCGCTGTATGGTATTCGTAGTACAGTGCTATCAGGTTGTAAATTCCAGCTCGCATAAGTTGGAACGCTTGAATGGGGAGAAGCGCGGCCTTCGCTACCAGGTGCAGGTTTTCCGCGCCCGACTGCAGCCAGCGGATTAGATCACCCATGATCATGATGACACCCTGGAGGGTCGGAATCAGCGCCGTCCCGAGCTGAATCATCAGCTGCTCGGAGCGCGACTGCAAAATCCGCATAGCGTTAGCCGGGCTATCAATCGTGCGTGCCAGGTCGCCTTGAGCTAGAGCCGTTTGATTCATAATGCCGATGTACCGGGCTTGAATCTTCTGCGCCTCGGTAAGTTCCGCGTCCACTTTGGCAATGCCCTCGGCATAGGCAATCTGCTTTGTCGTGTTCTCATTTACCACGATGCCCAGCCGCTTCAGAGGTTCAATCTCCCCGGTGATCCCGGATTGCAGCTTTTGAAATGCCTCTGCCGGTTTCAGATTGTAAAAGCTGGCCATGTCGTAGGACAGTTGGGTGAGTCCCTTGGCCATGTCATAGGCTGACTGCTCCGCAAGGCCCATCGAAGAGAGCATGACGTTGAACGTGCCGATGCTCTTGCGGACCTCAAAGGCGTTCAACCCGAGCGCGGCCGATACCTCCTCTGACCACGCTCGCGCCGCGCCGCCCATTCGTCCCATCGAAACCTCAAAGAGGTTTTCCGACTCTACGGCGTTCACGGCCATTTTCACGCTCGCCGCTGCTATGCCTGCCATCGCTAGAACTGCCGCCGCTGCCGCATACTTGGCTGTCTGAGCCACGCGCCGGTTAAGCCCCTCCTCAAACTGACGGAAACTGGACACGCTCTTTTCCGCCGCGGGCCCGGTCTGCGCGAGACTGCGCGTAAACCCTTCGATAGCGGCCTTGCTCTGAGCCGTATCAGCGCGAATTGTGAAGGTGATAGTTGAATCGCCAGCCATTAGATTGTTCCCAGAAATTCCCCGATCGTCTTCGCACCTTTCTTGGCATTGCAGCTACCACATACCGGGAGAATGTTTTCTATGTAATTTGTACCACCCCGGCTAAGTGGAACCTTGTGGTCTGGTTGCAACGCCCCAGTTCTCCCACAGTAGGCACACCGCCCACCATAAAACTCGACCAGCTCTCTCCATTGCCGAAGATCATAGGAACCAGGCGCATTGCGAAGCCTTGCCCTTTTTCTCCTTCGTTGCTCTCGATAAAGATCGGGATTTGCTTTTTGCCATTCCTTGTGTTTCTGCAAATAGTAATTCCTGTTCCGCGCATAGCATTTCCGCACTGCCGCCCCATGTTGTTCGCGGTGATTCATTTGCCAGTTATGAGCCTGCTTGTTCAACTTTGCCTTGTTCTCAGCCCTCCATTTCTGGCCAGCGGGAGATTGCCGCCATTCTTTGACGCGGGTAGCACATACTTGACTGTTTCTTTGCTGATATTGTCGCGCAAGCAGCGCGTTATACGCCGGGCGGCAATTAGGACATGCTTTTCTAGAAACCTTGACTAAACCGCAGACCACACAGAGATTCCTCTGTCGGGAAGCCTTGAGCCTCCTCATTCTATTTTGCACTGAACAGCGCAGTGAACAGAACTTTTGCCAGCTAGTTCGTGGCAAGAATTCCATTTCGCATTGTTTGCACAAAATCGTTTGATCTGTCATGTCTTACTGCTTTCCTCCGAACATAGCTGCCATCATCTCGGCCATCCGCTGGGCTAAGTGGTCCTGCGTCCGCCGCTCGGCCGCCGCTTCCAGTTCAAAACAGGCCATCACGACCAGCTCCCTCTCCACATAAGATTCCAGGACCGGCATCATGCCGTAGCGAACGTGCATGGCCAGCCCTAGAACGTCGTCCGCCACACCGCGATACGTCTCTATCAACCGCATGAGCTCAGCCCGCGCGTTTGGTTGCCCAGTCTTAAGATCAATTTCTAGGCGGGGATTGTTTGGACACTGCGTGCAAAATGAAGCGCCAAACCTGGCATTGGTCAATAGCTTGCAGTGGCCCTTCTCGGGTGATGCTTTGCGGATTGTTTCTTGAGCTTGCACGTCGCCCAGGGCCTCATAGATTTCTTCAAAACTTTCTTCACGCGAACAGGCAACATTCACTTCACCGCTCAGCATGGCGCGGACGACCCGCTGCAGGCCGCCCGCGATCAGCCGTTTTTTACCGACCCTCCGGCAAAGACTTCCTGGATGACCGCCACTTTGTGCCAGGCTGGAATCAGCGCCAGCCAGGCCGCTTTATTTTCGGGTGAGCAAGGGGCGCCGTTCAACACACAGCCGGAAACTTCTTCGACTATCGAGTCGTAGAGTGAGCACAGCGCGGCATGGTCAATCAGCACTTTCCAGGTTCCCTTCCGCGTATAGTTCTCCAACCGACCGGTCGCTTGAGCGTACTTCCGATTGTCCTCCGGGGTCTCCGCGCGCAACACGTGCGTAACCGTGACATGCTCCGCCCGCGATGTTTCCTCACACCAAAGATTGCAGCCAATGGCAATGTGATTGGCCGTAATGTCGGCCAAGCGAAGACCATGTTGAGAGGCCCCGTTATTCTCGGGCGTGAGAATCTCCCCCCCACCATAGCCCTCTTGAATGACCCGCTGCTTCAATCGTTCATGCCGCGCGAGCCATGCCTTCTGCTGCTCGAGGGACGGATCACCCTCGACGCCACCCAGCCGCACAAAATAGCGGTCAAATAATTCGGTGAATCCGGGCTTGGTCGAGGGCTCGATAATCAGTCGAGCCCTGCCCTTGCTGGTGAATTCCCCGGCCCTTTCATCCAGGAAACTTATCAGGTCTCGCGTTTCGTAGGGCCGCATGTGAAATAAGGCGACGTATTCTGCGTCACCCTGCTCCACTTTAACCGGGAAGATCAGTTCCTCTGCGGCTAGTTCCAGCACCGGAGTATTATCCGGCTGATAGCCAATAGCTGCTCGCATTCTCCCTCCTTTATGACGTTGTGATTGCCACGTCCCCGGCTGCCACGAACTTCGCGCTTGCCCCCAATGGCACCGTGCCGACGGCGCCGGAAGCCGGAACATAGCTTGTCAGGATCATGACACAATTACGCTCCGGATTGTCGACGCCGATGACTCCACTGTCAGGCCGCCAAGTAACGGTAGCCCCGGCAGCTCCTACGAGCACGCGCAGCGTGGCGTCTACCAGACCGGCCGCGAAGTCCTGGTGAAACTCCACGTCAATCGAGTAGGTCAGCAAACCGGCCATAGCCGACCGCGTGCTATCACCCATCGCAGTATCATCCCCTGTTTCCGACCCTTCATTGACGGTGAGCGACTTGACATATGCCGAAAGATCGACGCCTCCGGCGTAAAAGTAAGCATTTTTCCATACCTGCGTGGCCATGATAAGCTCCTCTCATAGTTGTTTCAATCCACGCCCCCGCGCGGGGGGCGACTCAGCGCACTCCCATGATAACCACAAATGAAATCGAACCCGTGCCTGTCACATCCCAATTCACGCGCCAGTACGTATCCGTGTCTGGTCCAGCTACCGGCGTCGCATACTGGCTCGTCAGACCAGTCACGGTCGTGAACGTTATCTTGT
>JAQTSI010000323.1 GCA_028711365.1 Methylococcaceae bacterium | reverse complement strand
GTCCTCGGCACCGACGGCTTCGGCCGTAGCGATCGCCGCTCCCAGTTGCGCAGTTTCTTCGAGGTGGACAGCCGCCACATCGCCTATGCCGCGGTCAAGGCCCTGGTCGATGAAGGAACCTTAGCCCCCGCCAAAGCCCTGGAGGCCATGGCGAAATATGGTATCGATCCAGAAAAACCCAACCCGACCACGGTATAAGGAGGACGCATGAGCATCGAAAAAATCATCACCGTACCGGACATCGGCGGGTTCAAGGACGTGGCCATCATCGAAGTGCTGGTGAAACCGGGCGATACGGTCACGGCGGAAGAATCCCTCATCACCCTGGAAAGCGATAAGGCGGCCATGGAAATTCCCTGCCCGGTCTCCGGCACGGTCAAGTCCATGAACGTCAAGCTCGGCGACAAGGTGAGCCAGGGCTCGGCGATATTGACCTTGCTGATGGAGGAAAGCGGCGGGCAGCCGGCCGAAGCGAAGCTAAGCGAAGCCCCGTCTCAACCGGCGCCGGCCTTGGATACCGCTCATCAACCCGCTACCCAGCCGGTTTTGACCGCTCAACCCGTACCGGTTACAAGCCTGCCGCTTGCCATGCCGGAGGCTTCCCCGGAAGATCCATCCGCCAAGCCCCATGCCAGTCCCTCCGTCCGTCGCTTCGCCCGCGAATTGGGTGCAGATTTGGCCAGAGTCAAAGCTTCCGGCCCCAAGGGCAGGGTTTTGAAAGAGGACGTGCAGAATTACGTCAAATCCCGGATGCAGGCCCCCGAGCGTCCTGCTTTGGGTCTGAATGTTCCCGATGCGTCGGAGGTCGACTTCTCCCAATTCGGCCCGATCGAATCCCGCCCGCTGTCGCGCATTCAAAAGCTTTCCGGCGCCAACCTGCACCGCAACTGGGTGACGATTCCCCATGTCACCCTCTACGAAGAGGCCGACATCACCGACTTGGAAACCTTCCGGGTTTCGCTCAAAGCCGAGGCCGACAAGCAAAACCTGCGCGTGACCCTGCTGCCTTTCCTGGTCAAGGCGGTGGTCGCGGCACTCAAGGCCTTCCCCAGCTTCAATGCCTCCCTGGCCGCCAACGGCGAGGAACTGATCCTCAAAAACTACTATCACATCGGCGTCGCCATCGACACGCCGGATGGGTTGGTGGTGCCGCCGCTTCGGAATGCCGACACCAAGGGTGTGTTCGATTTGGCGAAGGAACTGGCCGATCTGGGCGAGCGGGCCAGGGGCAAGAAGCTGCGTATCCCGGAATTGCAGGGCGGAACCTTCACCATCTCCAGCCTGGGTGGCATCGGTGGAACCGGCTTCACGCCCATCATCAACGCCCCGGAAGTGGCGATTTTGGGGGTCTCCAAAGCGCAAACCAGGGCGGTCTATCGCGACGGCCAGTTCGTGCCCAGGCTGATGTTGCCCCTGTCGCTGTCCTTCGATCATCGTGTCATCGACGGCGCCGGCGCGGCGCGCTTCTGCGCTTATCTGGCCCAGGCATTGGGGGATATGCGGAGGGTATTGCTGTAAGGCAGTTTCGCCATGAAGCAGCTTGTCGAGACGAGTCACTACACGGATTGGTTTTCAAGCCTGCGCGACGCGAAAGCAAAAGCGATCATCAATGCCAGATTGAGGCGTATTGAATTGGGGAATTTCGGAGATTGCGGGCCGGTAGGCGAAGGAGTTTCAGAATTGCGGATTCACTACGGCCCCGGTTATCGCGTTTATTTCGTACAGCGAGGCTTGGAAATCGTCATCCTACTGGCGGGCGGCGACAAATCGTCCCAAGCTGGGGATATTAAGACAGCGCTGGAGTTGGCGCGGCAACTGTAGAGGCGAATATGGGCGAAATAAAACTGAAGAAGTGGGATGTCGTGGAACACCTAAAAACCAATGAAGACATGGCGCTTTACCTTGATGCCTGTCTGGCAGAAGACGACCCTGCGTTGATCACGGCAGCGCTTGGCGATATTGCGCGAGCGTGGGGTATGTCGAAGGTGGCTCAGGATGCGGGCTTATCCCGCGAGAACTTAGACCGGGCATTATCTGGCGAGGGCAATCCTGACTTTTCAACGGTAATAAAAGTCGTTAAGGCGCTGGGGCTTCAACTGCATGCTGGCGCGGCTCATTCGTAGCTTAAACATGAGTATATGCCCGCACGGGCTATCTGCTCGTATTCCCGTGATCGAGCCATCGCATAAACACACCGTTACCTTTCAGCATCGTGTCCTGTTCCCCACTGGCTGAACCCGATATAGCCGGTTCCTTACGAGTGTAACCCGTCGCCCGCTATCCATTTAGGATCAATCGCTTATATGGGCACGAAATGTGCCCTATTGCAGGACGTTGCACAGCAAGACGTTGGAAGCACAGGAAACCGGGGCGCGGGAGACGGATTACACCCGTTCCTTACGGCCTTGAGTTTTTGGATTAGAACAACAGAAAAAAATAGCAAGCCTGGATGGAGCTTGCGGAATCCAGGTCAACGGAGTAAAAATCATCCCGTCGCACCATGATGGCCAGAGACTCAAAGGAATGTTTGTGGCTCCGTTCCTTCCTGGATTTCGTTGCACTTTATCCAGGCTACACTCACTCCGCCGCCACATCCTCAAACACCAAAGCCAGCGGCATGGCCAGTCCGATGCTGGCAAATTCGCATTTCTCCTCGCCTGTAAAATCGTACAGCACCCAATGGTTTTCGGGATTGCGGCGGAAGCATTCCACCCGGCGGGCGTCTATGTCCACGATGACGTATTCTCGCAGGCTTTCCAGTTTACGGTAGTCGGCGAACTTGTCGCCGCGATCATAGGCGGCGGTACTGTCGGAAAGAACTTCGACCAGCAGGGTAGGGTGGCTTAAATACAAGTCGGCGGCATGGTCGTTGCGGTCGCAAGTGACCATCACATCGGGATAAAAACCGGAGTCGGCTTCCTCCACCCGCAGCTTCATGTCCGCCATATAGGTCCTGCAGGGGGTGCCGCGCAGGTGGTTTTTGAATGCACTGGCAAGGTTGAGACAGACGGTGACATGGGCGCGCCTGGCTCCAACCATCGCGAAGATTTCCCCCCGCACGAACTCGTGTTTTTCAACCTGTCCGCCCTCCCAGGCCAGATAGTCCTCAAAACTGAACTTGGCGGCGGTTTGCGGGATTCCCATCGGCCTGTCCTCTCGAAGAGTTAAAACTTATACGGGTAGCTGGATCGAAGCACGCACCAATGCTACATGAAACCCAGATCAGGCGATGAGAAATTCGTGATGTTCGGAAAAATCACGGGTACTTTGCTTTGATCCAGACCCAGCCAGGTGACGAGGGTCGCGGCATACTGGTCTACGGATACCGTTGGAATCCAACGTCCTTCGCCCCCCGCATCATCAGGGCCGGACAGTTCTAAGGTGGGAAACTTGCCGTAAAAGTCGCCGCCCTTCACACCGTCCCCAAGGATGAAATGATGACTGCCCCAAGCGTGATCGCTGCCTCCGCCGGTGGTGGGATGGAAGGTACGGCCGAAGTCGGACAGAGTGAAACTGGTCACTTGATCCGCCACGCCCAATTCGACCGTGGCGTTATAGAATGCGGCTAGCGCCTGGCTGAGCTGCAACAATAAATCACCCGCTCCACGTTCCGGGCTGCCCTGACTGTTCAATTGATTGGTATGGGTATCGAAGCCGTTCATCGAAACAAAGAATATTTGCCGCTGCATGTTCAATTTGCTGCGCACTGCGATGATCCGGGCCACTTCCAACAATTGATCTCCCAGGCGGGTCTTGGGAAAAACCGTGTCAAGAGTTGGCGGCGGATTCAACGCGGCATTGAGCGCATCGCTATAGCCGATGGCGGATATGACCTCTTGGTTGACCGCATCGGGCAATGTCTTCGCTTGGGTTTTGCTCAAAATCTGCCGTAGCGCGTTATAACGGAGATCCGACTCCGGCGGATTGGGAAAACCCGCCAGGGTGGCGCCTGGCTTAAACGGTTGTGTGCTGCGTCCGAGCGTGAAAGGCGAATTGCCGCTGGTCGTGATCACCATAGGCAGGGCGCCGCTCGTGTACAAGGGGGCCAGGTCGTCGGCCGTACGCCCTCCCCAACCCGACAGAGAAAGGGGTTGGTTGGCTGAGGTAACCCCGGTTTGCCATTGCATCTGCTGGTCGCTATGGGAGAAAAGCTGGTCGGGGCGGGGGGCGCCCTGGAGGTATTGCTGACGTGTCAGAGGTTGCACCAACGTACCCACGTTGCACAGAACCGCCAATTTTTTGTTCTGGTAAAGCCGTTGCAGTTCCGGCATGTCGGGATGCAGCCCGAACAGTTGACTTCCCTGACTGGCGGCCTTGATCGGTAACAAATCGCTCTGGGGAATGTTTAATTGAGCGGTGGTTCCGCGCACCGCGCTATAGGCGGCATAATTGTCGTAGGGAATGACCATGTTATTGCCGTCATTCCCACCGTACAGGAAGACACAGACCAGGGCGCGATAACCCCCACCGACCGCAGAGGCAGCCGCGAAACTCTGCGTAGCCGCCAAAGAGCGGAAGCTGCTCAACAGGGCGGCGGCGCTGAGCGCGCACCCGGAATGCTTCAAAAAAGTTCTGCGAGATGGCTTCATGATGATCACCTTTGAACTTGATATTGTCCGGACGCCAAGACCAGGTACAGCACCGTCTGCGCGCAGAATTGCGGCTGATTCGGGCATGTATCCTTGGCGGTGGCCTGGAGTGTCCTGCGCATCGCCTGCGGCATAGCTCCGTGCATCAACAAACCGTCCAGTCGATTGATCAAGGCGGTCGGCGTGGATGCAAGCGCCGTCAGATCGGACAAATCGATCCGGGTGCCGGTGGCTGGGGCAGGCGGCTGGATATGTCCGAAAACCATCGTATTGACGAAGTTTTCCCGATTGATGGCCTCGGCGGAAGCGTCGATGCCGAACTCCGGCCCCTGGAGATTGGTGCCCGGCACATTAAAACTGTGCGGGTAATAGTTGAAGACGGTGGGCGAATAAAAAATATTTTGTCCCATGGTCGAACTGGAAGCGTTCAGAATACCGTCGCTGTTGGCATTGAAGACTCGCGCAACATTCAGAATGAACTGGGCCGGTTCCCGCAAGCGGCCATAATTCGCACCGCATCGATTACCGCATCGGGCTTTCGGATCGAGC
>JAQTSI010000322.1 GCA_028711365.1 Methylococcaceae bacterium | reverse complement strand
GCGGAAGCGGAGGCGAAAAAGAGGGAAGAGGCCGAGGCCAGGAGACAGGCCGAGGTGGAAGCCAAACGGGAAGCCGAAGCCGAGCGCCGAGCCGAACAGGCCGAGAAGCAGCGGGTGGCAGCCGAGGCGAAAAAGAGGGAAGACGCCGAGGCCAGGAGACAGGCCGAGTTGGAAGCCAAACGTGAAGCTGAAGCCGAGCGCCGAGCCGAACAGGCCGAGAAGCAGCGGGTGGCGGTCGAGGCCAGGAAGAGGGCGGAGGCCGAAGAAAAACGCCTGGCGGCATTGGAGTTAAAACGGGAAGCCGAATCCGAGGCCAAAAAGGCGGCTGCCTTTGAAGCCAAGCGCGAAGCGGAAGCCGAAGCCAGGAAGGAAGCCGCTTTGCATAAAAAGGCCGAGGAGGAAAGGCTCCGTCAGCAGCAGGCTCATGAGGCGCTAAATGAGCAGATGGAAGAGGAGCAACAGGCCGAGAAAGCCAAGGCGGAGAGAAAAGCCGCTGAAGCCAATGCCAATGCATTTGCCAACAACAGGATCAGACCCAAGGTGGAAAGCCGTTGGGTTAGACCTTCTACAGCGGGAAGCGGGCTGTCCTGTATAATCCAGGTCACTACCCTGCCAGGCGGAGGGGTCGCCTCAGCCCATGTGGTCAAAAGTAGTGGCGATCCGGCCTTTGACCGTTCCGCCGAAGCAGCGGTCTTGAAGGCATCCCCACTACCTTGGCCCGATGATCAAAATGTCGCCCAAGCCTTGAAGTCTTTCAAATTGCATTTTCATCCCGAGTAGTTTCATCAAATCAATATGAAGCAAAACATTATCATCGCCCTGTTCGGAATATGGATCATGGCGGCTACCCTCTCCGCCCAGGCGGAATTGACGGTGCAGATCACCCAGGGGGTCGAAGGCGGCATCCCCATCGCCGTGGTTCCTTTCGGCGGCAACCCAGGGGGAGAGAATATCGGCTCCATCGTGGCGGCGGACCTGGCTCGTAGCGGACGTTTCAAGGTTCTATCCGAGTCGCAGATGCTGGAGCATCCCACCACGCCCGAGCAGGTTCGGTTCGATAGTTGGAAGACGATGGGACAGGACAATCTGGCCATCGGCCAGGTTCAACAAGACGGCCCCGATCATTATGTCGCCCAGTTTTATCTGTTCGATGTGGTAAGAGGAAACCAACTGGTCGGCTTTAACCTGCCGTTTTCCGCTCCCGAGACGCGCAAGACCGCCCACCGCATCGCCGATATCATCTACAAACAACTCACCGGCGAGAACGGCGCCTTCGCCACCCGCGTCGCCTATGTCACCGTGGCGCCCGGCGAGGGTCCCAAGGACCGGCGCTATCTGCTTCAGGTTGCCGACACCGATGGTTTCAACCCGCAGAACATCATCAAATCGCGCGAGCCCATCATGTCGCCCGCCTGGTCGCCGGATGGGCGCCAGATCGCTTATGTTTCCTTCGAAAGCAAGACACCGGCCATCTTCGTCCAGACCCTGGCCAGCGGCGAGCGGCAAAAGGTTTCCGACATGCCCGGCATCAATGGCGCGCCGGCCTGGTCGCCGGATGGAGCAGAACTGGCGATGACCTTGTCCAAGGATGGCAACCCGGACATCTATGTGATGAATCTGGCCTCCCGTTCCTTGCGCCGCATCACCAACCATTACGCCATCGATACCGAGCCGGCCTGGTCGAAAGACGGTAGCCGCATCGTCTTCACGTCCGATCGCGGCGGCAAGCCTCAGCTCTACATGGTTTCTTCCGCCGGCGGCGAGCCCCAGCGCATCACCTATGAAGGCGACTACAACGCCCGCGGCGTGTTTTCGCCGGATGGCAAGAGCCTGGCCATGGTGCATGGGGTAGGCGGCAATTATCGCATCGCACTGATGGATCTGGCCTCTAAGCAAGTGCGCATCCTGACCCCGGGGCGGCTGGACGAATCCCCAGGCTTCGCGCCCAACGGCAGCATGATCCTCTATGCCTCGCACAGCGGCGGGGCGGCGCAACTGTCCGCCGTCTCCATCGACGGCAAGGTGCGCCAGAGCCTGCGCATCGACGGTGGCGAAGTTCGGGAGCCGGCCTGGTCGCCGTGATTTTAATCTTGCTTTAAGAACCTGTGGTTATCTTGGGTTCAAGCGTTTCGAGTTTTAAGTTTTTTGCGGGAGTCATGAGTGATGAAGTTTTTGAAAACCGGCGTGATGGTTTTCGCCATGGTCATGGTGGGTTGCAGTTCGACGGGCGGCACCAAGGAGGAGGGCGCCAGCGCGGCTGGCAGGGGGCCGGGCGGCGGTGCGGGTGGCCCCGAGATCAGCAAATACGGGGAGAGTTCCAGCGACATGTACGGCACGAGCAGCAAGTATGGCGCAGGGGGCGGCGCTTACGGGGCAGGGGGCGGTCAATCGGGCGAAGGGGCTCTGGACGATCCTTCCAGCCCGCTCTCCAAGCGTGTCATTTACTTCATGTATGACAGCAGCGAGGTGCAGCCGGAATATCTCTCGGTCGTCAACAGCCATGCCAATTACCTGGCTTCCAATTCCGGCCGATCGGTGGTGCTGGAAGGTCATGCCGACGAACGGGGATCACCCGAGTACAACATCGCTTTGGGGGAACAACGCGCCAAGGCCATTGCCAAGATGATGAAGCTGCAAGGAGTCTTAGAAAGCCAGATCCAGGTGGTCAGCTTCGGCGAGGAAAAACCGGCGGTTTCCGGCCATGACGAATCATCCTGGCAACAGAACCGCCGCGTCGAAATCTCCTATCCGAGGCGTTAAATCATGGTCAAGACCATTGGCACTGTCCTGTTGTTGACCGGCTTGTCCACCCAGTTCGCATGGTCCGCGCCGGGGGATTACGACCCGGCTTACGAGCAGGGCTACGGCGCGGGGACTTTGGACGAGCGGGTGGCAAAGCTGGAGAAGAAACTGTCCGGCGAGGGCCTATTGGAGATGCTGAATCGGATGGAGCAGTTGCAAAGCGACGTACTCAGGTTGCGTGGGGAGGTCGAGGAGTTGACCCACCAGCTCGAGACCGTCAAACGGCAGCAGAAGGACATGTATATGGATCTGGACCGCCGCCTGCCGGCCACCGCTACTCCGCCCGTTCCGGCCGAGACGCCGGCTGCGCCGGTGGAGCCTGCTTCAATTCCGCCCGCCCCGGTGGAGCCCCCTCCCGTCCCGGCAGCACCCGCGGTTCCCTCTCCCTCAGCCCCGCTATCAGATGCGCCCCGGCCCGCCGCACCGATGAAGCCGACCTTCCCCCCGCAGGCGGCGAATGTTTCCCCAGCCGTATCGTCCCCACCTCCTTCGCCCAGCCCGCAAAAGCCCGCGCCGAAGACGGCGGCCCCCGACGATTCGGCGGCTCGGCAAGCGGCTTACCAGAAGGCTTTCAATGTGCTGAAGGATGGCAAGTATGGAGAAGCCGTCAAGGAATTCAAAGGCTTCCTGGCGGCCTATCCCAAGGGCGAATATTCCGACAACGCCGCTTATTGGTTGGCCGAGGCCCAATATGTGAATCGGGACATGCCCGCGGCGCGCGAGTCTTTTCGCAAAGTCGTCAGGGAATTTCCACAAGCCGGCAAGGCTGCCGATTCCCTGCTCAAACTCGGCTACATCGACTATGACACCGGGCAATGGACCAGTGCGCGGGAGATCCTCAACGACGTGATCAAACGCCATCCGGATTCCAGCGCGGCCAAGCTGGCGCGCAAACGTTTGGACAAAATGAAACTGGAAGGCCACTGAGCCTTGGATAAGCTCCGCATCAACGAGATTTTTTTCTCCCTTCAAGGCGAGTCGCGCTCGGTGGGGTGGCCGACGGTATTCGTTCGCCTCACCGGCTGCCCCTTGCGGTGTATCTATTGTGACACGAGCTACGCTTTCAGCGCCGGCGAGAGTTGGAGCCTGCCGGAAATCCTCGATCGAGTGCGCTCCCATGGAGGCCGTCATGTCTGCGTGACCGGGGGCGAACCCTTGGCACAGAGGAACTGTTTGGCCTTGTTGCAGGCGCTGGCCGATGAGGGTTACGAAGTCTCCCTGGAAACCTCCGGGGCGATGGAGGTGGCCGAGGTCGACCCTCGCGTCGTCAAGGTCATGGACCTGAAAACCCCTTCGTCGAACGAAGCTGGCCGCAATCGGTATGGCAACATCGATCATCTAGGCCCCAAAGACCAGGTCAAGTTCGTCATCATGAACGACGAAGATTATCGCTGGTCGGTGGAAATGCTCAGGAAATACCGCCTGGCCGAGCGTTGTGAAGTATTATTCTCTTCGGCCATGGGTCTGCAGGACCCTACGGAACTGGCGGAAAAAATCCTCCGCGACCGTTTGCCGGTGCGTTTTCAATTGCAATTGCACAAGATCCTGTGGGGTAACACGCCGGGCAAATAAACCTTTGCAGCGGGGGGTATGATTCAAAGTGATGCCGGTCGAATCCCGCGGGGAGGGCGAGGGGTTTGCGAGATACGCCGTGAATACGTCCCTGTAGGCTCGGCGATGGCTTCCCTGCCATCGACGGTCTCGCAAGCTCCTCGCCCTCCCTGCGGTTTGCATCACTTTGAATCACACCCTGCAGCGGGGTAAAACTTGCTCCCGGTCGTGTTATCCGTCACACTTGCTAAAAATAATCTGGGTTGGAGTGCTGGCATTATGAGCAGACACCATGAACAATTTCCCGATAAGGGAACCGATTCGGGTTCGGCCCGTTTGCAGGTCATCATCCGCAGGATGCTCACGACGGTGGCCATTCCTTCGATACTCACCGCCTGCGCTTCCGCGCCGCCTTTGGAGTCGGGTTCCGGCAAGAGCGCGGGCTCATCCGGCAAGACCGTCTTTTATGTGCTGCGCGCGCATGCCAAGAGCGCGGAGAAAGACGACGGCGCTTCCCCAGCCGACAAATACGTTCCGCTGCCTTCCGATATTCCCATCATCGAGCGCATCGCCGAAAAACATAAGCTCAATGGCAAAGCCCCGCTCTTTCCCAAATCATCGCCGCAAAATGTGGCGGTTGAACGGCCGGGAAACTCACCACGCATCGCTTTGACTCCGCCCATCTCGCCATTGTCGCTGAAGGACGGGATCTGGGACCGCATGCGCAAGCGCCTGATGCTGTCCACCGTCGAACATGATAGGGTGACGGCCGAGGTGGAAAAGATCGAACGGTCTCCGGGCGTC
>JAQTSI010000036.1 GCA_028711365.1 Methylococcaceae bacterium | reverse complement strand
TATGATTTAGGAAGCTTACAAAATGATAGTGTAAGTTCCCTTTATGATTTGGGAAGCTTACAAAATGATAGTGTAAGCTCCCTTTATGATTTAGGAAGCTTACAAAATGATAGGGTAAGTTCCCTTTATGATTTGGGAAGCTTACAAAATGACAGTGTAAGCTCCCTTTATGATTTAGGAAGCTTACAAAATGACAGGGTAAGTTCCCTTTGCGGCTTGGGAAGCTTGTAAAATGACAGTGTAAGCTCCCTTTGCGGTTTGGGAAGCTTGTAAAATGACAGTGTAAGCCTCCCTTGCGGCTTGGGAAGTTTCCAAAATGAGGCCGCAACTTTCCCGAATGATTGGGCAAGCTTCCTGTGTGCATTGGGAAACCGATTCCGCCTTTCCGCAAGCCTGGCGCGATCCGCCGGAACCGCCATATCATGCGGGTTTGGCTGGCGAGTTTGCGGATTCCTGACCTCCTGGTTGGGAAACCCAATCTTGGAAGCTCCAATTTTCTGGGCAGCGTTCCCAAGCGGGAACTTGGGAACGAGCGAAACAGTCCATTCCAGAGATGTCGGGAAGCGGCGGGGGATATTAGGACAGGAATGAGCAGGATGCCCTCCCTGGCATCCGGATCATCGGCGCAGTTCAGGAGCAGCAAAGGATCAGAACTGGAACAAGCTGGTCAAATCGCCAACCGCCGGCTGGTTTGCCGGGCGATAAGGGCTAGCCGGGTTCAATGTCGGGTTGGGCAGATTGTCTCGGCTGCGCGCCGACAAGGCCGGAATACTCCAGTTTTTCTCGATGAACTTCAGGATGGAGGCATGATCATGATAAACATGGTCCACATAGCCCTTCTTTGCATAGGGCGATACCACCAGCATCGGGATGCGCGGGCCATCGCCGAAGAAATCGAGGTTCTGGATATACCCGGTGTCGAAAGAGCCACCGCCTTCATCGGTGGTAATCAGGATGGCGGTATCCGCCCATAAACCCGGGTTCGCCTGCACCTTGCCGATCAAATCCGCCAGGAACGACTCGTATTTACCCGGCATCGAATAGCCCGGATGTCCGCTGTCGAGGTTTTTCGGCACGACGAAGGAAACCTCCGGCAAGCTCCCATTGCTCACATCGTTGTACAGACTGGCCAAACCTTGCAGATTGGCTTTCAGGACCGGGGTATTCACGACATTGGCAGAAGCATTAAGCGGGTCGCCGATATTGTTATAGAACGCAAGCTGCAGGGCGGCAACGGCATATTGCTTGGCGGTGGCTTCAATGACCGCGGTCGACGTGCCTGCCGGCAGGAGCGATGGAACAATGGCCAACAATGCCGGATAGACTATTTGTTGATACAGCACATCGCTGGTGATGTCGGCTTCATCGCGCCCACCGGTATACCATTTCCAACCGATATTGGCTTTGGACAGCGCCTCACCGATGGTCGGGCGCGTTTGCGGCGGGTAGACGTAATTGGTGTCGGTCAAGGGGTTGGTATTACCGTGGATATCGTAAGGCGGCGTGTAATTGTTGACCAAATAATAGGCCCCGGGCTCGCAATGACTCTTGCGGTTGCCTTTGTTCAAGATGGCAGTGATGGCGGCGACACCCGGCTGGGTGAGATCGGAGCATTTGACATAGGAGCCGCCCGAGTAACCATCATGATTATAGAAATTATTGGTGCCCAACTGCGGATTCGGATCTTCGATCTGATTCAACGGCGGTACGGTAAGCCCATTATTGTTATAAATCGCAACATCACCGGTGGCGATCGAGAAGAAGTTGGCCCCGGTTCCTCCCATGATGAATTGGTGGTAGTTGTCGCTGAGGGCGAAGTTGCTGGCCAGTTGCTTGAAATAGGGCGCATCGCCTTGATTCATATTGTAGAACCCCATCAGCTCGCCTCCTTGGCCGGTATTGGTGGATGTGACGCCCGCGGTTTCGCCGCCTTTTCCAACGGTCATGGCCACCCAAGTAAATAAATCCAGCTTTTCATTGGTGCCACCGGTTTGTTGCCACATCTGGAAGAAACGATGGACCGGATCACCGGTTTCCGCGGAATTGAAGGGTACGAATTGGGTGATTTGAAAAGGGCCATTCAAATTCAGGCTGGCAAAGGCCGGATCGGGTGATGGCGCCTGGGACAATAAAGTGTCCGGATTGAGGGTGCCGATCAACGTGGGTTGCGGTAATTTCGGATAGGCTCCGATCCGATCCGGATTCAGGTTATAGAAAGCGGTGTTATTGATGGCCTGGGATTGTACCGCTTTAGCATAATTGGCTCCTGGCGTTCCGTCGGCTTTGACGATGCCTTGGGAAAGCAGGTTAAACACCGATTGCCCTTGCGCTGGAATATAAGTTCCGAACAAGGTATCGAAACTGACGTTTTCCCCAATCACGACGATGAGGTGCTTGATCGGCGTGGTGGTGGGAGCGGCAAATGCCGATAGACTGGTCGCAGCCAGAACTGCGGCCGCCAAGGGTCGTAGTGCGAAGTTCTTCATGGGGTTTCTTATTGAGGTTATCAGGGGTATCCGACGATACGCTCTAAACATGACAGGTTTGTCAACCGGTACCGAAGTCTTCATTTTGAAAACTATTGCAGCCCAGTTCAATCGAGCACCGAATCCGCGAGCGGCTTGAATGTATCAGCACTACAAATTCCTGCTTCTGGCCACCGACTTTCTACTGCCTTTGTGGGTTCTCGTCGCAGGCAACCCATTCAACTCAAGGCGGATCACGCTGCTACGGGCTATGCTGGCCATGCTACTGACATGGGTTTGGATAATCGTGGCTCGAATCATCGTTGAAGCAGTCGACATTCGATTTGCGGAAAGTCCCCAGCAGTTACAGAAGATTTATGATGGGGACGGGGCAAAGAATGCTTTTGCCACGGTTTTTGGCTGGGTGCCGGCAAGCGTGGTCGTGTTCATCGACTGGACCATGGCGCGCGCCTATTTCGCTTGGCGCAATAACCGGAACAAACTTTCGTGAAGATGGAACGCCTCCCAGCAACCGTCACAAACCGGGGCAGGGAAAATGGCCCCATGATCAGAAATCATCGCATCTTAAAGACTAAAGCGCCGAATCAGCGCCGCCCCCTGACTGCGCAACCAGTTCCTTTCCTCGAGATATTGAGGCAGATGGCGGGCCAGCAAGGCCCAAAATGCCGGAGAATGATTGCGCTCGCGGATGTGGCATAGTTCATGGACCACCACATATTCCAGCACCGACTCGGGAGTGAAGGCCAAAAGCCAGTTGATGTTGATATCATTGTGCGGGCCGCAACTGCCCCAGCGGGTTTTCATCTGCTTGATGCGGACTTCGCGGGGATATAGCCCGAAACGCGGGGTATGGCGCTCGGCCAGCCGTTCCACCTGCCCGCGCAACCAGGGCTTCACCCAGGCATATAGCGCCCGCTTGGCCACCTCGTCGCGACTCTCGCCGAGATCTTCGGGCAGGGTGATACGCACCGCCTCATCCACGGCGACCCGGACACGCCGGCCGGGTTCTTCCCGGATCAGCAGGGGAAGTTCCCTGCCCCGCCAGGGAATCGTGGAGCCGGAAACAAAGCCCGATGAGGTTTGCGCCACCCGCGCGTTGATCTCCAACAGCTTGTTCTCGGCCCAAGCGCGGTGTTTGTTCAGGAAAGCCATCGCTTGCGCTTCGGGCAAGGCGGTGGGAACCACCAGTTCGATCAGGCCCGGCTTGACCAGAAGATGCAGGCGTTTGGACCGGACGCTACGGCGGATTTGGAGATGGTTCGGGAGCATCGTCTTGTACCTAGGCTCATTAGCCGATGGGAAGAGGGCGGCAAAAACGCCACCCCCTGAAGAACATTTTATGTCATGCGCTGTAAAACCGGTTTCGTTGCATTAAACTTTTAGCGACACCTTCCCGCTCGAATTCCACACCGCCAGGACATGCCGAAACCGCTCACCCTCTTGTCTTCGACCCTGTGCCTGCTGCTGGCCACTGCCGTTTCTCTCGCCGCGAACCTGGAACGACAAAGATCTGTCTTCCTCCAGGCCGAACAGGCGATCAAGCAAGGGCGCCAGGCGGAGGCGGAGAACCTGTTACCGGCCCTGACCGATTATCCGCTCTATCCTCATCTGTTGTTCCAGAAGCTCGACCGGGAATTGGAAAATACCTCGGCAATACAGGATTTCCTGGCCCGCTATGGTCAAACCCGACAAGCCGTTTTGCTGCGTCAACATTGGTTGGAACGGATGGCGGAGCAGGGCCGGTGGGCCGATTTTGCGCAACACTATCGGGAAAGCGATAGCCTCAATCTGCAATGCAATCATTATCTGGCCTTCGCCAAGCTGGGTCGGCAGGAAGAAGCCTTCGCCGGCGCGCAGAAACTCTGGCCGACGGGAAATTCCCTGCCGGAAAGCTGCGACCGCTTGTTTTCACTCTGGCAGTCGTCCGGCGCCTTCAGTACCGAACATCTCTGGAAACGCCTCTCGCTGGCCATGCAGAAAGGCAACCGGCCTCTGGCCACTTATCTGCAAAGGCTGTTGCCTGCGCCATTGCAGCCCCAGGCCGATGTTTGGCAAAAAGTCCATGACAATCCCAAGCTGGCGCTGTCATGCTCCGGGCTGGATCCTGGCTCTCCCATGGCCGGGCTCATTTTTGCCGACGCCATGGACCGGCTGGCCGCCGATGAACCGCTGCTGGCGCAAACGGCCTGGGCATTGCACAAGGATCGCTACGCCATCGACCCGCAGGAGGCGGCGCGCCTCGACCGGCGCACGGCCCTCGCTTTGGCCGCGCAACGTTACGGCCAGGCCGGCGCCTATTTGCTGGAGTTACCCCGGACCAGCACCGATGCGCAGATTCGCGGCTGGCGGGTACGCGCCGCTCTCGCTCGGCAGGATTGGCCCATGGTGCTGGCGGCCTTCGAAATGCTCGAACCGGAGGAAAAAAACCAGGCCCAGTGGCGATACTGGCGCGCCCGCGCCCTGGAAGCGCTGGGCGATCAGCAAGGCGCGCGGGAAAATTACCAATGGGCGGCGAAGGAACGGGATTTTTACGGTTTCACCGCGGCCGACCGCATCGGCTACCCATACCCTTTGACCAGCCAGAGTTCTCCCGTCGGTGAAGCGGATTTGAATCGCCTGGCCGAGCGCCCTCCCTTTGCGGCGATCTCCGAGCTGCGCATGTTGAACCGAGATGGCGAGGTGCGCAGCGAGTGGCTGTATGCCATCAAATTCCTTCCACAAAGCGAGCTGGTGATCGCAGCCAAGCTGGCCCAGCAGTGGGGCCTGGATAATCTCGCCATCACCACCGCCGCCAAAGCCGGCTATTGGGACGATCTTTCCCTGCGCTTTCCTTTGGGCTATTATCAACCGGTGCTGCAAAACGCCCAATCTCAGCAGATCGATCCGGCGATGGTTTATGGCCTGATCCGCCGCGAGAGCGCTTTCGATCCGAACGCAGGCTCCTCCGCCGGCGCGCGTGGGCTGATGCAACTCATGCCCGCCACCGGGGAGATGATGGCGCGTCGTTTCAAAGAAAGCCTGCCGGGACCGAATGAGCTTTTGGAACCCGAGCGCAACCTGCGCTACGGCACGGCTTATTTCCGCGGGCTATTGGAAAAATTTCGCCATCATTTCGCTTTGGCCGCCGCCGCTTACAATGCCGGCCCCAACCGCATCGAACGTTGGCTCCCGGTGGAACGTCCGATGCCGACAGATCTTTGGATGGAAACGATCCCGTTCAGCGAGACTCGCCAATATGTCGCCGCCGTGATGTCCTATGCGGTGATCTATCAATCCCGCCTGAACCAGCCCCTGCGCCGGATCGGCGCCTATCTGACGGAAGTCCAGCCCGGCTCGAAAACGGAAGTGAAACCCGAGCAGGTGGTTTCCATACCGGCCTGCGAATGAGCGCCTGCAAGGCCGGAATGCATTCTCGAACGAATGTTTTTTGATTTCCCTGCTGAATTTATTTTCCATCTAGGCGATAATGCCAATCTTTTTTGAAAGATCTGGCTTTACAGGAACAATAATAACAATGCATAAGCAGCATAGCTACACCCGAGAGGAATTGCTCCGGTGCGGTCGGGGAGAGTTGTTCGGCCCCGGCAATGCCGAACTGCCGCTACCACCGATGTTGATGTTCGACCGCATCACCCAGATTCAATCCGAAGGCGGGGCCTACGACAAGGGCCTGATCATCGCCGAGTTGGATGTCCAGCCTGAACTCTGGTTCTTCGATTGCCACTTCCAGAACGATCCAGTCATGCCCGGCTGCCTAGGCCTTGACGCCATGTGGCAAATGGTCGGCTTCTACCTCGGCTGGTTGGGCGGCAAGGGCCGCGGCCGCGCGTTGGGCGTAGGCGAGGTCAAATTCAGGGGCCAGGTTCTGCCTCATCACCAGCTCGTCACCTATCGCATCAACCTCAAGCGCGTCATCATGCGCAAGTTGGTCATGGGCATCGCCGACGCCGAAATGGATTGCGACGGCAAGACGATTTACGAAGCCACCGATCTGAGGGTCGGTTTATTCACTTCCACAGACGATTTCTGAGGGAGTCATCAATCATGAAACGCGTAGTCATAACAGGCATAGGCATAGTATCCAGCATCGGCAACAACCAGCTGGAAGTCATCGATTCCCTGCGCGAGGGCCGTTCCGGTATCGCTTTCAGCGAGGAATACAGCGAGCTGAATTTTCGCAGTCATGTATACGGCCCCATCAAACTGAACCCGGACGAGTTGATCGACCGCAAGATCCGCCGTTTCATGGGTGACGGCGCGGCTTTCAACTATATCGCCATGCAGGAAGCCATCACCGACGCCGGATTGGAAACCGATGAAATATCCCACCCGCGCACCGGCCTGATCATGGGCTCGGGAGGGCCATCGACCTCGAACATGCTGCTGGCTTGGGATACATTCCGCGAAAGAGGGGTCAAGAAGGTCGGCCCCTACATGGTGCCTCGCAGCATGTCCAACACCAATTCGGCCTGTCTGGCGACGCCATTCAAGATCAAGGGCATCAACTACTCCATCAGTTCGGCTTGCTCGACCAGCGCCCATTGCATCGGCAATGGCGCGGAACAGATCCAGTTCGGCAAGCAGGATATCGTCTTCGCCGGCGGCGGCGAGGAAGTGCACTGGACCATGACCGTGTTGTTCGACGGCATGGGCGCGCTGTCCTCCAAATACAATGACGCGCCGACCACTGCCTCCAGGCCTTATGACCAAACCCGCGATGGCTTCGTGATCTCTGGCGGCGGCGGTGTGCTGGTACTGGAGGAACTGGAGCACGCCAAAGCGCGAGGGGCGAAAATTTACGCCGAACTGGTGGGTTATGGCGCGACTTCGGACGGCTATGACATGGTTCAACCCTCCGGGGAAGGTGCGGTGCGCTGCATGAGACAGGCGATGGCGACGGTCGATTCCCCCATCGACTATATCAATGCCCACGGCACCAGCACGCCCGTCGGCGACATCAAGGAACTGCAGGCGGTACGGGAAGTGTTCGGCGAGCGGATCCCGCCCATCGCCTCGACCAAGTCCCTTTCCGGCCATGCGCTGGGGGCTGCGGGCGTACACGAGGCCATTTATTCCCTCCTGATGATGCAGGGCGGGTTCGTGGCTGCTTCGGCAAACATCACCCAACTGGACCCCGAAGCCGATGGCGTGCCGGTCGTGCGCGAGCGGATCGACGATGTGACGCTGGATACCGTCATGTCGAACAGCTTTGGATTCGGCGGGACCAACTCGACCTTGATCCTCCGTCGTTATGTCGGCTGAATCGGCGACAGCGCTGCCTCTGCATGAAAAGCAGCGCTTCGAATTCAATAAACTGAAAAAACGTCTGCGCCGGCAGGTCGGCGAGGCCATCGCCGACTTCGACATGATCGCGGAAGGCGACAAAGTGATGGTCTGCCTGTCCGGCGGCAAGGATTCCTACACCCTGCTCGACATCCTGTTGAGCCTCAGGCTCAATGCGCCGGTGCATTTCGAGCTCGTCGCCGTCAACCTGGATCAGAAACAGCCCGGCTTCCCCGCCCGGGTGCTGCCCGATTATCTCGGCGCCATCGGGGTCGACTTTCATATCATCGAGCAGGACACCTACAGCGTCGTCAAGCGCGTGGTTCCCGAAGGCCAGACCACCTGCGGACTGTGTTCCAGGCTGCGGCGCGGGGCGCTGTACCGCTATGCCCGCGAACATGGCATCAGCAAGATCGCCTTGGGACATCACCGCGACGATATTCTGGAAACCTTCTTTTTGAACTTGTTTCACGGCGGTAGCCTCAAAGCCATGCCCCCGAAACTGCTGAGCGACGACCGCCAACACATCGTCATCCGTCCGCTGGCCTACTGCAAGGAAAAGGACATCGCAGAATATGCCCGCATCCGGGATTTTCCCATCATCCCCTGTAATCTCTGCGGTTCGCAGGAGAATCTTCAGCGTCAGGCCATGAAGGAAATGCTGAAAAACTGGGATAAACGCTTTCCGGGACGATTGGAGGCTATCTTCGGCGCATTGCAAAACGTCGCCCCTTCGCATTTGGCCGATCACCGATTATTCGATTTCGCTCATCTTGAAACTTTGCGCCATGGCACAGGCCCGCAACCGAACCATTCCGCCGGTTTGGAGATCCTGTCCCTATAAGTCGCCCCTCCTCCATGAGTCATCGCTTCCTCGGACTCCTGCTCATCCTGTTGGCGCTAAACCTTAACGTAGTCGCCGCTACCGAACCTGCCGAACCGTCGGCACTGAGTTCACTGCTGAAAAACTGGAATGCCGTCCTGGACCGTGCGGACAAACTGCTGACCAAACCCGAGCAAGTACCCGACGACCTGCTCGAATCGCTGCATCTCGAACTGACCGGTTTCAAGCTCGAAGGCCAGGTGGCGATCAACAATGCCAGGCCGGAAGCGACCGAAATCCGCAACGAATTGAACACTCTGGGCGCGGAGCCGGAGAAAGGTGCCCCGCCCGAGTTACCCGAAATCGCCAGCAAACGCAAAGCCATAGGCCAGAAGCTGGCGACCTCGGAAGGCTTGATCACGGAAACCGAACTCGCCATCGCCCGCGCCGAACGCCTGCTGGCCAAACTGACCGCCCTGCGGCGAGCGCGCTTCACCGAGAAATTGCTGACCCGTGGACACTCGCCCCTAAACCCGGAGGTCTGGCGCAAGGCCCTGCCGGAAATCGCACTGGACCTGGAAATCGCACAGCAGGGGTTCCAATCCTGGGTTCGGGGCGAACCCTTCCAACGGCAAGGCGAGGGAATGTTGCGCAATCTTTCTCTGGGACTGTTGGCCGCTCTCATCCTGCTCTGGCCCCTGCGCTCCTGGCTGCTCCGTCGTTACGGTTTCTCGCCCCGGCATCGCCTCCCCAGTCACGGCCAGCGTCTGCATGCGGCGCTGGTGACGGGCTTCATCCACATGCTCCTGCCTTCGGCGGCGACTCTCACCGTCTACCTGGCCCTCAACACCAGCGGCCTGTTGCCGGAGTTGGCCCAAACGATCGTATCAAGCGCCCTGACCGCGCTGCTCCTGCTCTATTTCGTGGCGGCCTTCTGTCAGGCCGCCCTGGCCCCCTTCAACCCGACTTGGCGGATCGTCGATCTCAACGATCATGGCGCGCGGGTCGCCAGCCGCATCATCACCCTCATCGCCCTGGTGTTCGTATTCGATCACAGCCTTGACGACCTGAGCGATCTGTTCGATGCCTCATTCGAACTAACCATCGTCCACAAATTCATTTCCGCCCTGTTCATCACCGTCCTATTGCTGATCCTGTTGCGGCGAAAGATCTGGACCCCCCAACCCGAGGCAGACGACGAGGGCAAACACCCGCCGAGAAGCACCTGGCGCAGGCTGCGTTATTTCCTCGGCATCCTGGTGCTGGCCATCCCTCTGTCCGCCGCGTTCGGTTATGTGGCACTGTCGAGAATGCTGGCGATGCAATTCGTACTGACCGCGGGCCTTTACGTCGGCGTCATGCTGCTGCGGGAATTGATCGGCGAACTCCTCGAACATGTCCTGGCCCCCCAGGCCGCCCTGGCCGTCAGGTTGCGCCACGGCCTGGGCCTGACCGAGGAAGGCTGCGAGATGCTGCGCTTCTGGCTGGCCGAGATTCTGGGAGGTCTGATCATCCTGCTGGGGATCATCGCCCTGCTCCGGCTCTGGGGCGCTGGAGCGGAAGAAATCTCCAACTGGCTTTATGCGGCTTTTTTCGGCTTCAAGATAGGCAACATCACCCTTTCCCTGGCTGACATCCTGACCGCGGGACTATTGTTCTCGGTATTGTTGATGTTCACCCGCCTGCTTCAGCGCGCTTTGGAGCAGCGTATTTTTCCCCGCACCCGGCTGGATTTGGGGCTTCGCCATTCCATACGCTCGACGGTGGGCTACCTGGGATTCATCCTGGCGGTGGCGGTGGCCGTCTCCCGGCTCGGCATCGACCTGTCCAACCTGGCGATGATCGCCGGAGCGCTGTCCGTCGGTATCGGTTTCGGCCTGCAAAACATCGTCAACAACTTCGTCTCCGGCCTCATCCTGCTGGTCGAGCGGCCCATCAAGGTCGGGGACTGGATCCTCGTAGGCGATTACCAAGGCTATGTGAAAAAGATCAGCGTCCGGGCGACAGAAATCGGCACGTTCGACCAAGCCTCGGTATTCATCCCCAATTCCAACCTCATCGCCTCGCCGGTGACCAACCGCACTTATGCGGACAAGATCGGCCGCGTGATGCTGCCTCTGGGTCTGGACCATCACAGCGACCCCAGACGGGCGCGCGAGTTGATGCTGGAAATCGCCAAAACTCATCCGGAAGTCCGCAGGATTCCTGCTCCTGACTGTTTTCTGAAAGGTTTCGGCGAATCCGCCCTGAACATGGAATTGGTCGCTTTCGTCAATGACGTGGACAAGGTGGGCTCGGTCAACAGCGATTTGTGCTTTTCCATCGACGAAGCCTTTAGACGGGAAGGCATCCTGCTGGCCCATCCGCAAAGAGAGATGCACCTGGAACTGAACGCCGCACAACTCGAGCACCTGTTGAGCGCTTTGGGCAAACCAAGCCCCAATCCCTAGCAAGCCTGGATGAAGTGCAACGAAATCCAGGAAGGAACGGAGCCACAAACATTCCTTTGAGTCGCAGGCCAGCAGGGCGACGGGATGATTTTTTACTCCGTTGACCTGGATTCCGCAAGCTCCATCCAGGCTTGCTACGCTTGCTTTAGGGGAAATATTTGTAGATATCTTTCCTATGTAAACAGCGGGCAAAAACAAGTTCACTGCCTAATGCTTCCAATCCTACTCTGTAATCACCTATGCGGATACGATAGAAAGCATCATAGCCTTGGAGTTTCTGTACGTTCTTAATCTCGGTTAGGCTGTTGGCTTCTTTGCACTCAATAATAAGCTCTTTAATTTTTATCAACAGCTTGCCATCTTTGATATTGCGCAAGTCTTTGGCAAATTTTGCTTCAAAGCTAACTTTCACTTTGACGCGCCGTCAATAATTGAGAAAACTTCATCTTCTGAAACAAATTCATCTTTTCTGGCTTCAACGATAGCGTTTGCCAAGCCAACTTCTTCTAATGCTTCTAGAACGACATCATATAAAACATTCCTTTTCGTCTTAAGAAGCTCAAGCACAACCTCAGTAAGAAGTTCTTTAGTTTTTTCGTCACTTATCGAAAGTTCCATAACCGTATTTCGCAGTAGTTAGTTGTGATTCCCTAGAATGAAAATGTCGGGCAACGATAGAGCCGTTGCCAGACCTACCAGGCTGAGCGAAGCCGAAAGGGACCTATGGGATTTCTCTGTCTACGCTTCGTCCACCTTGTTCGCCGCCTGAAAGCAAGCGTAGCGCAATAACTTCGCGAGGCTTGAGAATAGGTAAATGTCCCATGTTTTCAGGCCACAACAACGTTTTGAGTGCCGACAAATTCGGACTCTAACATTGGCTCACCATCCTCAAGCAACATTCCAACGACTTCTTGAAGGTTTTGATTTAGTTCATCCAAAGTTTCCGCTTGAGTATGTGCTCCTTGAAATCCAGGGATGAAGCCTACATATAACCTCGTGTCTTGGCAACGTTCAACGATTGCTGTATAGGTTCTCATGGTATTTCTTGCGAAGATTCTTGTTCGGTGGAGGACATTGGTGGTTGTAACCACCGATATTTGCGAGTCAGTTCTTCTACGATGGTTTCAAATGCTCTGTCATCATCGTTGGTTACTCGTTTTTAAGAGCCACCCCGTCTTTCGCTGCATCGGCAATGGCTCGGTCTTGAGGTTTACCGCAATTTATATGTTTTTCATAGAGAACGATCATCGGCGTAACCGACCAATCAAAGCAAGCGTAACCTGAATGAAGTGCAACGAAATCCAGGAAGGAACGGAGCCACAAACATTCCTTTGAGTCACAGGCCAGCAGGGCGACGGGATGATTTTTTACTCCGTTGACCTGGATTCCGCAAGCTCCATCCAGGCTACGCTTGATTACCAAACCCTTGCTCCAGTTTGCAAAATCATTCTGCAAGCCTGCCACGAGATTTGACAAGACTGCAAAATCATCCTGCATCATTGCCAAATCATTTGGCAATGATGCACAGCCATTATTCAACCTTGCAAAACCATTTGGCATACAGGCACAGCCATTATGCAAGGATGCAAAACCATCGGGGAAGCCTGCCCAATGATTCTGCATGCTTGCCAAATCATTCTGCAAGCATGCCAAATCGTTTGGCGACTCTGCCAAATCGTTCGGCAGGCATGCAAGATCCTTTCGCATGCCTACCCAATCCTCGAGTAAGCCGTAAGTCGGGCCAAGGCCCGATATTATTGAATTAAGTGCTTTTGCTCGTCTTTCCGGCAGGGATCGCCGGAACCCAGACGCTCGGGATGACTGACGGAGTAACGTCCTTGTCGACTGGATACCGGCGATCCCTGCTGGTATGACGGCGCATTGGAAACTATCGGCAAAACCGATAGATGATGAGGCCTCCAAGAGACGTTGCCCGTCTATCCATTCCATCAGTCCCCACCTCGGGAACCGGTTGAGGCTTCCCGCGTTCTACGACGTTTCTCTTGTCTAGCAGCCAACGACCTCAACCGACAAACTCATCCTTCATACGTCTGATCTCGGCGAAGACCTGCCAATCCTGTGCGTTTGGCATCATCAAGCGCTGGCGGATGGCGGGGCTGTCCGGGCGCAGGAAGGGATTGGCGGCCAATTCATCCGCCAACAGCGAAGGCACCGTCGGCAGGCCCTGCTCGCGCAATGCCTGCACCCGATCCATGCGCTCCAGCAGGGCGGGATTTTCAGGCTCCACCGTCAGGGCGAAGCGGCCATTGGCCAGGGTGTATTCGTGAGCGCAGAAAATGCGGGCTTGCCCGGGGAGGCTGCGGATCTTCTCCAGGGAATCCCACATCTCCCGGGCATGGCCCTCGAACAAGCGGCCACAGCCCAGCCCGAACAGGGTATCGCCGCAAAACAGGGCGAGATCCTCGGCGAACCAGAAAGCGATATGGCCGCTGGTGTGACCGGGGACGTCCAGCACCCTCGCCTCCGCATGCCCCAGGCTGACCAGGTCGCCTTCCGCCACTTCCACGTCGATGCCGGGTATGCGCTCCTTGTCCCGGCCCATGGCGATGATGGCGCAACCGGTTTTCCGCTTCAATTCCAGATTGCCGCCCACATGATCGCCGTGGTGATGGGTATTGAGAATATGGGTCAGCTTCCATCCTCTCTCGTCCAAGGCTTGCAACACCGGCTCGGCCAGTGCCGGGTCGATGGCCGCCGTGGCCCAGCCGTTGGGTTCATGGACCAGATAGATGTAATTGTCGTTCAGTACGGGTATTTGCAGGATTTCGAGCATCGAGGCCTCCAAACAGAGAGATACCGGCGGCCATCGTCCATCATCGACGCCGAAAAATCAAATGCCTGTCGGTGAAATTCAAAACAGCCGTGGGGAGGTGCGGGGATTTAAGAGATCATCGATGACCGGTAAGCCCGAGCCCATTCAGAACGCCTTCACGGCTTGTCTTGGCACCATCACCCGCACCTTGAGAGGGATCAGCTTGAATCGTGCCCTGAGTCATGCTGCCGATGCGGATCTTATCAACCCATGGGCAAGCAAAGTTTGATGCAAGGGATCCCCCTCATCCAACGAGCCTGCAAGGGCATGAATCACCTCTGCGCCACGGCGTCGGAAATTTGCCGCCTCGATGCGGTCTCCACGTTGTTCATGAAACGTTTCAGCCGTAGCGTAAACACGCCATGCAGCGAGCGGAAGCTCGGGGGCTTCGATAATCGCGAGAGCTTGCGACAGTTGCGCTTGGGCCTCATCCCAGTTCCGCTCGGCGATGGCGACCTCCGCATATAGACGGTGCCCCAGCGCGAGGTAGGTCCGCTCGGGCGCCAACCCCGCTTTCTCACAAAGCGCGGCGGCCTGTTTCCGGGCCTGCACCAGATCGCCTTGGGCCAACCAATATTCGGAAAAAGCCTGATGAAAAGGCAGGTAATAGATCCAATCGATGACCGTATCACGGTGATCCTTCCCCATCGACGGGGTGATCTCACTGAAGCACCGCCATGCGCTGGGGAGATCGTGCAGGCCGAGAAAAGCCTTTCCCATGAGAATCAGCGTACTTGCCTTACAAGCCATGAACACATCATGGTTCAGGTCCTTGACCGCGACGATGACCTGATCATAGAGACTTCTGGCTACCCCGAAATCGAAAGCCTCGGCATGCAACATCCCGCCGGCCTGTCTGAACATACACGTTGTCAACAGGTTTCCGTTCTTTTCCGACGCCAGCAATGCCTTCCCGATAAACCGCCGCATCTCACCCCATTCCCCAAGGTGCAGTAACGCCCATATCCGGTAGTGTTGGCAGATCATGGATTGGTAACCATCACCCAAGCTTTGGGCTAGCTCCATCCCTTCCTCAGTCACAATACAGGCCGCCCGATAATTCGAACTCCATGCCTCAACCATGGCTTGTGGTGGAAGACGGATGTTTATCATCTGACGGTCTTGCCGCATGCGTGCGAACGCCAACGTTTCCCGGCAGGTCTCGGCATGATCATCTCGCCATCCACGCAAATAAAGGTTCCAGCTCGCATGGTTGCCATGAACGAGAGTCTGCATGATCTCATCGTCCAAATCCCGGCTGAGTTCCACCGCCTCGACCGCCAATTCCAGGCAACGCGGACGATCCAGCCAGATACATACCCGCCCCAAATCCACCAAGGCCTTGATCTCCCCCAGTCTATGGCCACTCTCGCGTGCGCAGGCGAGCATGACGGTAAGATCCTCAACCGCACCCTGCATATCCCCCAAAGAGCGCCGCACTAAAGCACACCGTTGCAGGAGTTCGATTCGCAGATCCACCCGCTCCGCCTCGGGAAAACGTCCGACCAGAGCCAATGCGCGGATCAGATAGGCGAGAGCCTCGCGGTTGGCAAATCCGCGCGCCGAGTTTTCCGCCGCCTGACGCAGGTACTGGATTGCGCGCACATAGTCTCGCCCTTGCTCAAAGTGCAGGGACAGTACGGCGGCAATCTCAGCCGCTCGCTCGCCCTGGGTAGACTCCAGGTATTCCCCCAGGCATCGGTGTAGATAGACTCGCCGCGCTGGTGCGAGACGTTGGTAGAGCACTTCTTCATAAAGCGCGTGACGAAGAACATAACGCCCCGACACGGTGCCGTCCGGCCACTCATCGACCCCTGCCCTAGACAACATTAGACACCTTCGCGTCAAGTTTTCGCAGCGGTTTTCGACCTCCAGATGATCGCGGACGAGAGCGGCGGCCAACAACGCCGCCGAGAACTCCGCACCGGCCACACTCGCGACCTCGAGCAGCCGCTGCTCTTCCTGGCTCAGGCATTCGATCTGGTGCTCGATCATCTGGCGCAAGGTCTTTGGCAACGCGCGCTCCGAATCCCCCGTTCCGCCGGATAGAATCCATCGTCCTTTGGACTGGATCAGACGTCTTTGCTCCAGGAAATAAGCCACCAGAGAGATCATGAATAAGGGATGCCCACCACTGCGCCGATAGATCACTGCCGCCAAAGCCTCGGGTAGTCCGCATTCCGGGAACCGCACTGCCAGATAATCGGCCACCTCAGCCGAGGAGAGCACGCCGAGCGAAAGTTCCATGCACAAGTCGTGGATCTGCAATTCGTGTTTGAGGGTTTTTAGGGGATGTTTCCCATCGACCGCATCCACTGAGCGGTAAGTGCCGATGACCAGGAGGCGGGCCCGTTCGTGCCGGCGCGCCAGGAGTGAAAGGAGATCGAGGGTCGCATGGTCGCTCCAGTGGAGATCCTCCAACACGAGCACCAGCGCCCGCTCTTGGCCCAGACATTCCAAAGCCTCGCAAAGCTCCAACAGCATCCGCTGCCGGCTTGCTCCCAGTATTTCACGCCGCAATGTCTCGTGCTCTTCCGGAGTACAGATCCAAGGCATCTGCGCCAGCCAGGTGGGCGCATGGCGATATAAGTGGGCTTTCAGAGTTTCACCACCGGGCGCCCGACAGCACTTGAGCAGAGCCTCGATCAACGGCAGAAAAGCCTCCTCTGCCCCGAACTGCTCGACACAACGTCCGTATAGCACGCCCGGATCCTGATCTGCCATGCGGTCGATGAACATATTCACCAGCGTGGTCTTACCGATCCCCGCCTCGCCGGAGACGAACACCATCTGGCGATCGCCCATGAACGCCCGATGCGATGCAGCAGTCAACGCTTCAAGAAACGCCTCGCGCCCCACCCAATAGAGATCTTTGGGCCTGCGCAAGAAGGTGGAGGTGAGCACCGTCATGCCGCTCATGTCTGCATTCACCGAATGCTCCCCGAACTCCGTCACCTCGGCCATGAAACGGTACCCGCGCCGCGCCACCGTCAGTATATAACCTGGAGCCTTGGGATCGTCTCCTAGAGCTTGGCGTATCTCATTGATACAGACCTTCAACACACCCTCGCTGACATACTGGCGCGGCCAAATCGCATCGAGCAACTGTTCCTTGGTCACCAGTTGCCCGTGATGCCTCACCAGGTGGCACAGCACGGCAAAACTTCGCGGTCGCAGGGCTATCGTTTCGCTACCGAGCCATAAACAGGCATTGTTAGGCTCCAAACGAAACCGACCGAAAACAAACTGTATTCCTGGGTTCATCCTGCATTCCCCACTTCATTTCATGGATCCGATCGTACCAAAATCTAACCGATTTTGTACTCTTCTCGAACGACTTGGGATTTTGTCTTGGTTAGTCTACGCACCGTGGGACTCAGCGGTGTTTGGGTGGCGCTTCAGAAATAAGCCTTGCTGCATTCATCCTGGTTAATCTCACTATCCCTATCGCGACAATTGCAAGGAGATCGAAGTATGAAAAACAGAAAACTAACGTTAACCACGGTTGGAATGGCTGCGTTCGTCGCAGGCTCATTCTTGCCGGTTATTAGTCATGCCGCAGCCGACGCTGAACAGTCGGCCTGCTATCAGGCAGAGGGTTTTATCAACACATTCAGATTGGATGTTAACCGCCAAGACCAGCCCGTTGGTGGAACCGCGACATCTACGCCTAATGGGGTGGAACAAACCGCCTACAGAGTTCAAGGTAAACTCGTTTCGGGCAGTCGTCTGAGTAATACGGGCGGAACCATCATCGTCGGCGTACCGCCGTTTACCGTCAGCCCGGATTCACCCTCCGGATCGCATCTGCATCTCCACACTCAGCCTCTTCGTGGAAGTGACGACAACGTAACTGGCGTTCCGGTGAAATTGGATTGCACCTCCGGCGAGGTCATGGCAGCCCCCGAAACCTGGAAGTGCTACGTCAGAAACGACTCGGGAACCATTTATAGCAACGTCGTGCTTGCCAAGGTGAACGATCCTCCGTCAAACCCGAATTGCACTGCGCCCCAGGAGGCCGCTGCGGATACGCAACGAACTCTGGAACCCGGCCAGAAGGATTTCACCTTGGCCCGGAAAACCCGCTTAAGCCAATCGGCGCCCAGAAACAATGTCAGCGCCGTACGTTGATATTTATTGGCCCATTATTTGAAGAGGGAAATGTTATGAATCCAAAAACTGCTCAATCCCGGCTACAAAGACTCAGCTTTAGCATGGTGCTCGGCGCGATTGGCTTGACGCTCGCCATGCCGGTCTCCGCGGAACAATCGTGCAATCATACCCCCAGTGGTTATACCTATTACACCGCGTTCGTCTTCGACCTTCAGCTTCAGATGGAAGTCGCGCATGGGTGTCTCAAGAGGCATTGGTGGGAGCATGCGCATGATGGAGCGACAGGTTATTTGCTCAATTGGAATTCAGGGGATGCGCTCTGGCTCGATATTTCGCGGAATGGTGGGGCAGACTGGCAAGGGCTAGTGGACTACACTACCAGCGACACCATACCCGGCTATGAATACGACGGACCTGGATATTCAATACGTGCGTGCGGCAACCGTTATGGGTATGTCGCTTGCACGGACTGGAACTAGAGTTCCGTACGTGAGGCCGCGAGAGGTACGACCGCGGCCTCACATCGTCTGATGGAGTAGCACCGGGTATGCGAACGAAACCTGCTTTTTTACTTGGCGACACCCGACCGCGCATGGGAACGCCAAGCGCCATTTTGCCGCAAGATCCACCTCGACCGATTCCTGCGATCCACCCAGGAAGCTAGGCCCCGCCCCCCTTCAGCATTCGCGCGATGTCGTCCCTGGAAAAACCGATCTTCTTCGCCACCCGGTCGGCATGGCTGATGCGGGAGATGCCCTCGATCAGATGGTAAGTGGGATTGTCGTCCCTGAACTCGGCCTGTCGCGCCAGGCCGATGTTCTGCTTGCGGAAATGCTCCACCAGTTCGTGGTTATGGGTGATCAGCAGGGTGGTGCAGCCTTTGCTGCGAAAACCATTGAGGATGTCGGTGGAAATCTCGATCTTTTCCTCGTGGGTGGTACCCTCCGACAGTTCGTCCATGATCACCAGGCTGTGGGCGGTGGATGCCATGAACATTTCCTTGGTGCGCTTGAGTTCGGTGCCGAAACGCCCTTCTCCATCGGCCAGGTGGCTGATCTCCGGGGTCTGATAGTAGATGCGGTCGGCCACGCTCAGTTGCGCTTCTTGCGCCGGAACGTAACAGCCGATCTGGGCCAGCAATTGGGTCTGTGCCAGGGTCTTGCAGAAGGCGGTCTTGCCGCCACTGTTGGGGCCGGTGACGAAAGCCAGGCGCTCCTCGTCCAGGCTGAGATCGTTGTCCACATAAGCCGGATTAGCCTTGGCGAGGATGGGATTGCGCACCCCTTTCAGCTTCAGACTATGGTGGTTCGATTCGATCATCTGGGGCAGGGAAACCGGATGGCCGAAAGCTTCCCGGTAATGGATGAAAGCAAGCAGTTCGTCGATTCCGCCCAGGGAATCCAGCGCGACTTGCACCTCGTCCGAGCGCTTGAAGATTTCCCGTAAGGGGTAGATGCAGGCGTCGCGGTCGAAGCCGCCGACCACGGGAATGTAGAGCAGACCCAAGGGCAGCAGGAACAGCCAGAAGGTCGGGGCGATGGAAGCGGCGATCTCCATCAGCATCGGCACGAATTCCAGCGCCAGGAAGAACAGCAAGGCGCCTAAGCCGATCGCCCAAGGCTTGAACAACGAGGGGCTGAATTTGATGGCCGGCACATACCAGCGTTTTTCCTGCGCCGAGAGAATGGCCTGTTCGCTGCGGTAAGCGGGTCCTTTCATCAGACTATAGGCGCGGGATTTCGCAAACCCACGCAGATCCTCCAGCAGCGTGCGCAAATATTCGCTTTTCGGCGCAGGCAAGGCTTCGGCCTCGCTCACCAGGTTCAGCATGAAACGGGTCCCCTTTCGGTAGGACTCGTAACCGAATCCTTCGATCTCCAGCTCATGGGCGGGACGGCCCATGGCTCCCAGGAACTGGGCATACAATAGGTCGTAAAAATCGCCCTCCAGCTTGGCGGCGTCTTGTAAAAGCTTTTCCAATCCCGACCGCAACGCCCCATCGGACTCGATTTCCCGCACCGCCTCCTGTTTGGCGCGTATCAAGGCCGGTTCCGCGAGAGGCCGCGCCAAGGAGCGATAAAGCACCGCCCGGCCGATGCGGGTGGCGGTGTGATCGACGGCCTCGAACAGCTTGTCCACCTCGATGGTACGGAAACTCGTCTCGTCGATGACGCCTTCGCCGCTCGCGACAGCGGAAGGAACCGCGGGAGGAGAATGGGAGTCGGATTGCAGGATGCTGGGATAAAGAGAGTTCAACAGGGTTCTCATGGCGGGGCGCCCTCGGGTCTGAACGGAACGTTTTTTTCGAACATCTTATCAGAAAGCCCGAGCCGGGCATGGCAACGGTTTACCGCAAGTCTCGATTACTCTCCCCAACACCGCTAAACTTGCACCATTTTTCCCGCCCTACCCGCGGCGGGATTTCCAATGACCTCGATTAGGAGAGATGGAATTGATGAATGGCACCCCCGAAAAGAGTGACGCCACGGTGGCTTTGGGCTTCCCCGGCTTTGCCTATGGCGATCTCTATCAACCGAGCCGGCTGCGCGATTTGACCCTGGCTTTCGACCGCGAAACCCAGCGGCAGGACCCCGCGCTGTTCGGAGAGTTCCAGGTTTATCGCCAATGCCAGGGCGAGGGCATGAGCCCCGAAGCCATCTCCGACTTGTTGGTGCGGATGGCTCCCTGGGTGGGCGAGTTCGTCGCCCGCCTGTTCCAGGTGGAATCCACCCGCACCCGGCAGAAGGAGGCGATCCAAGCCGAATTCGACGGCATCTTCGCCTATCGCAATCAGATCGTCGGCAAGCTGGCGGCCCGCTTCAAGGGCCAGGATCCTTCCGGCTGGGACCTACCCGCCATCCGTCAGCAGTTCGATTCGATGCTGCGCGCCTCGATGCCCGCCGCCCGGGTCGACGGCGACCGCGAAGCCGCCGTCGCCGAGCTGGCAATGGAGTTGCTGGGCCTCTCCCAGGCCGAGACTCCCGATGCCTCCGCCCTGCGCGCCCGCCTGTCGGATCCGGTGTTTGCCGAGGACCTGGAACGGGACGATGCCGGCCTGGTGGCGGCTCTGTTCGACGCCCTGTGCCGCTGGAGCTTCTGCGCCGCCCGCCTGGATGAATTCCGGCCCGAAGTCGAAGGCTGGGTCAGCTTCAAGGTTCCCGAGAAGAGCGATTTCGACGATCTGGTCGAGCACGATTCCCTCGAACGCCAGGGCTACCCGGTCTGGGCCATCGCCCCGGAACATCAGCGCCGCCGCGACGGCTTCGCCCTCACCGATCCGCGTTTCCCCGAGCGGCGGGTGTTGTACGAGGTGGATCATTGCATCTATTGCCATGACCGTTCCACCGACTCCTGTTCCAAGGGCATGCGCAACAAGAAGGAAGGCACCTACAAATCCAATCCCCTGGGGGTGACCCTCACCGGCTGTCCGCTGGAGGAGAAGATTTCCGAGATGCACCTGTTGAAGAAACAGGGCGACAACATCGCGGCCCTCGCCCTGGTCGTCATCGACAATCCCCTCTGCCCCGGCACCGGTCACCGCATCTGCAACGAGTGCATGAAAGGCTGCATCTATCAGAAGACCGAGCCGGTCAATATCCCGCAAATCGAGACCCATGTGCTCACCTCGGTGCTGTTCATGCCTTGGGGGTTCGAGATCTACAGCCTGCTGACCCGCTGGAATCCGCTCAATGTCAAACGTCCCCAGGCCCTGCCCTACAACGGCAAGAACGTGCTGGTGGCGGGCATGGGCCCAGCCGGTTACACCCTGTCCCATTATCTGCTCAACGAGGGCTTCGCCGTGGTCGGCATCGACGGATTGAAGATCGAGCCCCTCCCTAAGGAATGGGTCGGCGACGGCCAGACCCCGCCCCCGCCGATCGTCGATTTCAACGCGCTGTATGAAGACCTCGACCAACGCGTCATGCTCGGCTTCGGCGGCGTGGCCGAATACGGCATCACCGTGCGCTGGGACAAGAATTTCCTCAAGGTGATCTACCTCAACCTGCTGCGCCGGCAGGCGTTCCGCTGCTATGGCGGGGTGCGCTTCGGCGGCGCCTTGACGGTGAACGAGGCTTGGGATTTGGGATTCGACCACATCGCCATCGCTTCCGGCGCCGGCAAGCCGACGGTGATCGAACTGCGCAACAACCTCACCCGCGGCATCCGCAAGGCCTCGGATTTCCTCATGGCCTTGCAGTTGTCCGGCGCCGCCAAGCAATCCTCCCTGGCCAACCTCCAGGTACGTCTGCCGGCCGGGGTCATCGGCGGCGGCCTCACCGCCATCGACACCGCCACCGAGCTGTTGGCCTATTACC